>NZ_JAGSOV010000044.1 GCF_023898865.1 Pseudonocardia humida | reverse complement strand
GGGCGTGTGGGGTTTGTGTCGCGTCGGCCCCCCCCCCCCCTCCCCCCCCCCCACGACTCCTGACCAGCACCGGCAGGAGCAGCAGTGCCGTGGCGCTGAGGCCCAGCTGCGCGAGCGGCGGACGGGGTCCGAACCAGTCGGTCTCGAACGGCGCGGCTTGCGGGACCACGGCCAGGACCAGCGGCGCGACCACCAGGACGAGGTCCGCGACGAGCAGCAGGCCGGTGGCGGCGCTCGCCCAGGTCAGCAGCAGCGCGTACCCGGCGCGCAGTGGCGGGCAGGTCACCGGGCGGACGGTAGCGGCGGCCGGGGGAGGCGGCGATGGGGCGAGCCCCCCTCTTCCACGGTGCTGAGGGTGGCCAGCAGTGCGCAGCTCGACCGTTCGATCACGGTGCGCCGACTCCGGCGTCGATCGCGGCGAGCGCGTGCTTGGCCACCGCGGCCCCGGTGACCACGGGGCGGCGGGCGATGGCGGGATCCGGGGATCCGCCCGGGAGCGCGACGTTCCGCGTCGCGGCCGGCGATCGCGGCCGAACCGCGCGGTGTGCCACGCTCGTCCCGTGTCGTCGACCGTGGAGGAGACCCCCCGGGGTGCCCTCGTGCGCTTCCGCGGTGGCCCGCTGGACGGCCGGGTCCAGCGCTTCGAGTACCTCGTACACGCCGATGGTCGACCACATGAGCGCCTGGCCAGGCGCGACGGCGGTGGCAGGCACGTCTACCTCGTGTCAGCGGGCCCGCTCGAAGACGGCTCGTGGGAGTTCGCGTTCGCCGGCTCGCGACCGAGGCCGATCGGCTGACCTCCGCCACTCGCGCCGGCTGCTCGAGCTCGAGGGACGTCCCCACGTGCCTGCTGATCTCGTTCCCGACGCGGCCGGGCGTGCGGTCGACCTGCTCGACGTGGGAGCGGTCGCGGCGTCCCTGCGCGACTGCGACGCGATCATCCACTGCGCCGGCGTCCCCAGCCCGGAGGACATCGAGCCGGTCGAACCGGTCCGGATCTCACCACCTTCACCGCCCTGGAGGAGGCGCGGCGGGCCGGTGTGCGCACGGCGGTGCTCGCCTCGAGCGGCTCGATCTACGGCCCCGCCTGGGCGCCGGAGCCCCCCGCCCAGCCCTACCTGCCCGTGGACGAGGACAGCCCGCTGCAGTACGTCGACCCCTACGCGCTCACCGAGGACTTCCTGGAACGCACGGGGCAGATGTACGCGCGGCGGGGATGACGCGGCGTCGCCACCTCGGTGCCGGCGGCCGACCAGGTGCGCCACCTCTTCGGCTACGTCGGTCTCGAGGACGCGGCGAGGACATGCCTGCTCGCACTCCGCCCGCGCCCCGGGACCGGTCCCTACGAGGCGCTCGTCATCGCGGTCGATGACACGACGAGCGAGACCCCGACCGAGCAGTCGCTGGCCCGGTTCTGCCCGCAGTCGGAGGTCCGCCGTCCGATCGCCGGCGAGCCGGGTGCATTCGACGTCAGCAGGGCGAGGGACGCCATCGGATGGGAGCCGCGCGCCACCTGGCGGCGGAGGTGACGTCCCTCCCCGCCTCCGTCCGGCGGCGTGTGCCCGGCCAGCCGGAAGAGGTGGGCCCGCTCGTCGCCGGTCAGCCGCAGCGCCGCCGAGATCGCCGACAGCACGGTCGCCGATGGCCGCGGCCCCGTTCGAGGCGCTCGTAGTAGGTGGTCGACCGGTGGCCAGTGCCGCCACCTCCTCGCGACGCAGTCCCGGTGTGCGCCCCGGCGCCCGCGCGGGCAGCCCGGCCTCCGTCGGCGACAGGCCCTCCCGGCGGCGCCGCAGGAACCCGCCCAGCAGTGCGCGATCGTCCACCGGTCACGCTATCGGGGCCCCGCGGGCGCATCTGGCACCAGATCGACAGTGCTCGGCCGGTGCCTCCGATCCACGCCGCGACGGTCCGGGGACATGAACCGCCCCAGCGCGGCTGATGTCCCCCGACCCATCCCGTCCGTCGGCGCACCGTGCACGGCCTGCTCGTCCTGCGGCGTAGCCCGATCGAGCAATGGAGGCGTCTTCGCGTGAGCCGATCGGGCGCACGCGGTGGCGACCTCGTCACCGTGCGTCAGTGCCGGGCGTAGGGTCTTCACCCTCGAGGCTTTCCTGCATAGGAAGGGCGGCGAAGACCCATGACCATGCCCGACGAGGACCCGGTGGCGGATCTCGACACCACGACGCCGCACTCGGCCCGCATCTGGAACTACTGGCTGGGCGGCAAGGACAACTTCGCGGTGGACCGGAAGGCGGGCGACGAGTACGCCGCAGTCTTCCCGCAGATCATCACCATCGCCCGCGAGTCACGGGCCTTCCTGGGCCGCGCGGTGACCTACCTGGCCGCCGAGGCGGGCATCCGGCAGTTCCTCGACGTCGGCACCGGCCTGCCCATCGCGGACAACACCCACGAGGTGGCCCAGCGGGTGGCACCCGGTTCCCGCGTGGTGTACGTCGACAACGACCCGCTCGTGCTGGCGCACGCCCGCGCGCTGATGGTGCCCACGGGCCACGAGGCGGGCACGACGGAGTACGTCCACGAGGACATGCACAACCCGGAGGTGCTGCTGGACAAGGCGTCGAAGGTGCTCGACCTGACCCGGCCCGTCGCGGTGATGCTCATGGGCTCGCTCGGGCACGTGCAGTCGCTGGAGGAGGCCCGGCGGGTGGTGCGCGTGCTGCTCGACGCGGTCCCGTCCGGTAGCTACCTGGTGGCCGAGGACGGGTCGGCGGCGGAGTCCGCCGAGACGTTCCAGGAGGCGCAGGACGGCTACGACGAGACGGGCGCCACGCCCTACGTCCTCCGCACCCCCGACGAGATCGAGTCGCTGTTCGACGGCCTGGAGTGGGTGCCGCCCGGGTTCACCTCCCTCCCGCTGTGGCGGCCCGACCCCGACCCGGACGTGTCGCGGATCGGGACGTCGGTGGAGCCGCTCGACGTCTACGGCGGGGTGGCCCGCAAGCCGTAGCGCACCGGACTGCACCCCCGGTACGGTCCGAGCGGTGGCCGACTGGCGGGACGACCGCATCGCGTCGGCGTTGCGGGGCGACAACCCCACCGTCCTCGCCCGGATGCCCGGCGGGTTCGCCGTCATGGGGGACCCGCAGTGGCTGCCCGGGTACTGCCTGCTCCTGACGGACCAGCCGGGCGTCGAGCGCCTGTCGGAGCTCTCCCGCGCCGAGCGATCGGACTTCCTGCACAGCATGGCCGACCTCGGTGAGGCGGTGGAGCGGGCCTGTCGCGCGTCGGACCCGGCGTTCCGCCGCGTGAACCTCGAGATCCTCGGCAACGCCGACCCCTACCTGCACGCGCACGTCTGGCCGCGCTACGGCTGGGAGGACGCCGAGCTCGTCGGCCGGCCGGTCTGGCTGTACCCCGCCGGGAAGTGGCGGGATCCGAGCACCCGGCTGGGGCCGCGGCACTCCGCGCTGCGAGCGGCGATCGCGACCGAGCTGCTGGCCATGCGATGAGGATGGGCATGCCACCGCGTCCCCGACCTCACGGGCAGTACAGCCAGTCCACCCGAGCGCCTGGGCTAAGAACGCGCGCAGCCCCGGCTGGTCGAGGTCCCGGTGGGAACCCCAGGCCGAGTCCAGTGCGACCGGCAGCGCGTTCATCGACGATCTCCCGAGGCCGGTCGGGGTGCGGTGGGCTTCGCGGCGGGAGCGGGTCGAGGCGGCTCTGCGTGGTCTGCGACCCACACCGCGTGCGACGGTAGGTGGCCGGGACCGGCCGGTTCGACGTCCAGCCGGCCGGACCGCGCCCGATGCGCGCTGCGGTCCATCGTTCTCCTCCGCCGCCGCCCGTCGGCGCCCGGCGGTGGGAGTAGGCCCGAGGCCGCTTCACGGCCGCTGTGGTCCGCCCTGCACGCTCGGCCAAGAGCCGTGCGTGGTGGGAACAGTCGGCGCCCCCGCTCGGTGCGACGTTGGACCTCGTCGATCCGCACCGCGATCGACCGGGCTCACAGAAGGCGACCCATGCCCTTCATCACCGCCGCCGACGGCGCGCAGATCTACTACAAGGACTGGGGGACCGGCCGCCCCGTCCTGCTCAGCCACGGCTGGCCGCTCAACGCCGACAGCTGGGAGGCCCAGCAGCTGTTCCTCGCCGCGAACGGCTACCGCGCCATCGCCCACGACCGGCGCGGTCACGGACGCTCGTCCCAGACCTGGGACGGCAACGACATGGACACCTACGCCGCCGACCTCGCGGCGCTGCTCGAGGCCCTGGACCTGCGGGACGTGACGCTGGTCGGCTTCTCCACCGGCGGCGGCGAGGTCACCCGCTACATCGGCAACCACGGCACCGGGCGGGTCGCCCAGCTGGTGCTGGTCTCGGCGGTGCCGCCGCTGATGGTCCGGCGCGAGGACAACCCCGCCGGCGTGCCCGTCGAGGTCTTCGACGGCATCCGGGCCGGGTCGCTGACCGATCGCTCCCAGACCTACCAGGACCTCGCCGACGGACCGTTCTTCGGGAACAACCGCCCGGGCGCGGAGGTCTCACGGGGCGTCCGGCAGGCCTTCTGGCTGCAGGGCCTGCAGTCGGGCCACCGCAACGCCCTGGAGTGCATCGCCGCCTTCTCCGAGACCGACTTCCGCGGCGACCTCGGGAAGGTCGACGTCCCGACGCTGGTCATCCACGGCGACGACGACCAGGTCGTCCCGTTCGCCGTCGGCGGCCAGGCATCGGCGCGGCTCGTCGAGGGCGCCCGGCTCGTCACCTACTCCGGCGCGCCGCACGGCATCACCGACACGCACAAGGAACAGCTCTCCCACGACCTGCTCGAGTTCCTCCAGACCGCCTGACCACGCCCGCACCGGAGAGGCCCACCATGACGCACGCCCGCCCGACCCCCGACACGATCGTCCTCGTCCACGGCTTCTGGGTCACCCCGCGCTCCTGGGAGCAGTGGATCGCCCACTACGAGGCCAAGGGCTACCGGGTCATCGCCCCGGCGTACCCCGGCTTCGAGGTCGAGGTCGAGTCCCTCAACGCCGATCCCGCGCCCGTCGCGGCCGTCACGGTCGCCGGGATCATCGAGCACTTCGAGTCGGTCCTGCGGGAGCTGGAGTCCCCGCCGATCATCATCGGGCACTCCGCGGGCGGGGCGTTCACCCAGATCCTGCTCGACCACGGCTTCGGCGCCGCGGGCGTCGCCCTGAACTCCGCGCCGACCGAGGGCGTCCCGGTGCTGCCGCTGTCGCAGGTGAAGGCCACGTTCCCGGTGCTGAAGAACCCGGCCAACCGGCACCGGGCGGTCCGCTACGACTTCGAGCACTGGAACTACGCGTTCACCAACACCTTCCCCGAGGACGAGGCGCGGCGGCTCTACGAGCGATACGCCATCCCGGTGTCGGGCCACATCCTGTTCGAGAGCGCGCTGGCCAACCTCACCCCCGGCCACGGCGGGACGTACGTCGACTACCGCAACGAGGACCGGGCACCGCTGCTGCTGGTCGCCGGCACCTGCGACAACATCATGCCGCCGAAGGTGCAGTGGTCGAACGCCGCGCACTACAAGGCCCGGAACACGCTCACCGAGGTGGTCGAGTTCGGCAGCAAGCCGCACCTGCTGCCGGCCGCGCCGGGCTGGGAGGAGATCGCCGACTTCGTGCTCGCCTGGGCCGTGCGCCACGCGACGACCCCGCCGCCCGTCGTCGATCCCGCTGTCGCGCCGGCCGAGCCGATGACCGTCTGACCGGGCGTCACTCCCCGGCGGTGGCCGAACGGCACCGGCGCACCCACTCCCGCGGCGCGACGCCGTAGGCCGCCCGGAACCGCCGGGTGAAGTGCCCCTGGTCGACGAACCCCCACCTGCGGGCGACGGCGAAGATCGTGGAGTGCGCCGGCATGCGGGCCAGGTCGCGGTGCACGCGCTCCAGCCGCTCCCGGACGATCCACTCCGCCAGGGTCTCGCCCCGGTCGCCCCACACGTTGTAGAGGGTGCGCAGCGAGATGTGGTGCGCCGCCGCGATCCGCGCGGGGGTGAGGTCGCGCTCGTCGAGGTGGGCCCGGATGTGGGCGACGACGCGGGCGCGCAGCGTCTCGTGCAGGACGTCGCGCTCCCGACGGCCGCCGGCCGCCGAGGCGACCACGGCCCGGGTCAGGTCGACCACCGCCGCACCCAGGTCCGTCGCCACGGCGGGGCTGGCGGTGACCTCGTCCATCATCGCCGACATCCGCAGCAGGTGCCCCTGGAGCAGGGTCAGCAGGGGGCTGGCCGCCAGCCGGGGGACGGCGGCCCGCACGACGTCGACGCCCAGGCCGAGGTCGGCGTGGGAGATGTGGGTCGTGAACGCGTGCATCCGCGGACCGGCGTGGGAGAACGCGTACGGCGTGGCGAAGTCGATCAGGGTCAGCCCGTTCGTCCCCAGCACCTGCTCGGCGCCGCAGGCGGAGTACGCGCACCCGCTGCCGGCCAGGGCGATCGCGATGAGCTCGGGTGCGTCCGCCCGCACGTCGCGGGCGGTGCGGGTCAGCGTCATCGACGTGCCCACGGTGCGCAGGACCTGCGTGGGACCCACCGTCCAGGCCTCCACCGTGAGGTCCACCGACTCCGGTGGCCCCTTCAGCTGCAACCGCCGCCGCACGCCGCTGCCGGCGATCACCTCGTGGATCAGGTCGACCCGGTCTCCCGCCGGGTGGTCGGAGGCCTGCAGGACGACGGCCATGCCCGCGCTCCTCCCGTGCGACCGAGCGATGTCCGAGCACGTCGTCGTGGCTCACCGGACGGCGCACCGCCGCCGGGAACCGATGGTAGAGCCGAGCGCGCGGCCCGGGAAGCACTCGTCCCGCGGTGCCGACCCACCTGCTCGCCGGCAGGTCGTCAGCGGAGGGCGGACGCCCGCGCTCCAGCACCGGCGGCCGCGAGCGCGAGGCCCGCGAGGCCGGCCGCGATCGCCACGGGCGTCCGCCGGTGCCGCAGCGCCTTCACCGCGATGCCGCCAAGGCCCCAGCCCGCGGCCAGGGTGAACAACGGGTTGCCGCGCACGGCGACGGTGGCCGCGCTCCCGATGGCCGAGGCCGTCGCGACCAGCAGGACCGCCCGGCGCTCCTCCGCGGCGGCGTCGCGGGGGCGTCCCCGGCGGAGGTTGAGGGTGGTCTCGACGTTGGCGACGCCCGCGACGCAGAGCCATCCGGCGAGGGGGCCGAAGGAGCGGGCGAGGCCGGTGCTCGCCGGGCCGGCGCGGCCGCGTTCGGCGAGGGCCGCTGCCGTGGTCGCCGCGGCGGCCGAGCCGAGGATCAGCGCGACGCTGACCTCGTCCAGCCGGCGGAACTGGGAGTTCAGGCTCCACGCGACGTTCCCGGCCAGAGCCGCGTTCGCCCACCAGCCCGCGGCGCCAGCAGAAGGCAGGCCGGCCCGCACCCGACCGGCTTCGGCGCTCGCGTGGGCGAGGCTCCCGGCGAACAGGGGAGCCCAGATCACGAAGGCTCCGCCCGCGGGCGTGACGGGGCCCTCCGTGGCCGCCGCCTGCTCGACCTCGGGCGTCCCGCGCCCGGTCCACCGGGCCAGCCGCGTCGACAGCGGCTGCGCCACGGCGAGCGCCAAGGCGGTGGCGGCGCGGACGGCGTCCGCCCGGGGATCGGTCGACATGGGCTCGACTCCCTCAATCGCTCGATATCAGAGCAGCGCTGATATCGAGCGAATGTAGGGTGCGGGGCGTGGCTCGGCAACCGAAGGCACCCGCGCCCGGCTCCGCGGGACCAACCGCCGATCAGCTCGCCTGGGCCGTGCACGACCTCGCCGTGGCGATCGCGGAGGCGGACGTCGCGCTGAGCGCCGCGCTCGGGACCACCACCGGCGACTACCTCGCGGTGAAGCACGTCCTGCTGCGCCCCGGCGAGCTGGGCCCGGTCGAGCTCGGGCGGCTGCTGGGCATGTCCTCCGGCTCCGCCACGGCCCTGGTCGACCGGCTCGCCGCGGCCGGCCACGTCGTCCGCCTGCCCCACGACCACGACCGACGACGGCGCGTCCTGCTCGTCTCCGACGGAACGCGGGCGCGGCTGCTCGCGGAGCTGGAGCGGCGAGCGGCCGACATCGAGGACCTCGCCCGCGCCTACGACGACGACCAGCGGCGCGCGATCACGTCCTTCCTCGGCGCCCTCGCGGCGCGCCACCGCGCGCGCCCTGGCCCCAGGGGGCGACCAGGACCGTGATGCCCGTCCGGACCCCCGGTCGGGGACGACGGGCCCGCCGGCTGTCGGTTCTGTGCAAGACCCGGCCGGCACCCGCCGCATAGCGTCCGCATGTCGAGGACGTCGGCGGCAGTGCGTCGCCGGATCGAGGAGGGGAACCGCAAAATGCGCGAGGTCGTCTACACCGCTTTCACGTCGCTGGACGGCGTCGTGGACTCCCCGGGCGGTGGGCCGGGCGAGGAGCACCGCAGCGGCGGGTGGGTGTTCAAGGGCGTCGACTTCCTGCCCGAGGCGTTCGCGCTCAAGGGCGAGGAGCTCGCCGAGACCACGGCGTTGATGTTCGGCAGGCGCAGCTACGAGGCCTTCGCGCAGACCTGGCCCGACTCGCCCGACCACGTGGCGTACAAGGACCTGCCCAAGTACGTGGTCTCCTCGACGATCTCCGAGGACGCCATCGTGCCGGGCTGGGGCGAGACCACGATCCTGCGCTCCGACTCCGACGTCGCGGAGCTCAAGCGGGGCGACGGCGGCGCGATCTTCATCCACGGCAGCGCCGAGCTGGCCCGCAGGCTCTCGGACGCCGGCCTGGTCGACCGCTACCACCTGCTGGTGTTCCCGGTGCTGCTCGGGGCGGGCAAGAGCCTGTTCAGCGCGGCCGACCGCGACAAGCAGATGCTGCGGTTGCGCGAGTCGCAGGGCTACCCGAACGGCATCGTGAAGCTGATCTACGACGTCGTCGGCTGAGGCAGGTCGAGCCCGAGTGCGCCGCCGGTGCCCTCGCGCAGCTGCGTGGCCGTGCGCCCGACGTAGCGCCGCAGCGCCCGCGCCAGGTGCGGCTGGTCGAAGTAGCCCAGCGCGGCGACGACGTCGGTGGGCGCCTTCCCGACGGCCAGCAGGTCGGCCGCGTCGCGCGCCCGCTCGATCTGGCGCACCGCGCCCCGGGTGAGGCCGGTCATGGCCCGGAACCTGCGTTCGAGGGTGCGGTCCGACACCTCGGGTCGGCGGCCCCGCAGCACCTCGCCGACCACCGGGTCGCGGACGATCGCGTCGTCCCGGACGAGGCGCTCGACCAGGGCCTCGGCGTCGTCGCGGCCCGGTGTCGGCCAGCGCGACCCGGCCAGCCGGAAGGATCCCCGCGTCGTGTCCGGCAGCTCCACACCGCCGTCGGTGAGCGAGGAGCCCGGCAGGGCGCGCAGCGAGGTGCCGATCGCGAACTCGATGCCCACGAACGTCGCCCCCTCCGGGACCGGCGCGGTCCCGGCCGCGGTCCCGGGACCGCTCACCGCGGCGTGCGGCCGCCCTCCGCACTCCCAGAAGACCAACCCCCACCGCGCCCCCGCCACCGAGGTCATCTCGTTGACCTCCTCGCTGGTGCAGGTCCACACGAGGTCGACCCACGGGGAGTCCGAGCGGCGCGTGCTGAACCGCAGTCCCATGCGGACAGTGTCGCGGCCCCGGCGCGGCCCGTTCAACGCCCGTGGTGTCAGCGGACCCGGTCGTAGACGAGGGCCAGCTCGCCGTGCTCGCCGGCGGACTGGCCGACCAGCGCCCACTTCCCGGCGGGCAGGCCGTCGTCGAAGAGGCGCGGCCCGTCGCCGAGGAAGATCGGGAAGATCATCAGGGCCAGCCGGTCGACCTCGTCGGCGGCCAGCAGCGCCTTGATGACGCTCGCGCTGGAGAGCACGAGGACGTCGCCGCCCCCGGCCGCCCGCAGGCCCCCGACCACCTCGGTGGCCGGCCCGTCGACGACCGTCGTCCGCTCCCAGGGGGCCTCGTGGAGGGTGGAGGAGAGGACGACCTTGTCGGTGTCGACGAGCCACTTGGCGAAGGCCTCGTCGCGCGGGTCGGCGCCCGGCGCGCCGATCACGGTGGGCCAGAAGCCGAGGAACCCCTCGGCGTTGACCCGCCCGAGCAGGGCCGTGGTCGCCGGCTCCCAGAGACCGGTCAGGTGGTCGCGGGCGACGTCGCTGACGGCGTAGGGCAGCACCCAGCCCATGTCGAGGGCGTCCGTCCGGGCGTAGCGGCCGTCGAGCGAGAGGCTCATGTTGGTGACGACCCGGCGGCCGGTGGTCTGCTCGGTCATGTCGTGCTCCTCGTGTCGGTGGTGTCGGGACCCGCGGCGAGCGCCGCCGCGAGGTTGTCCAGGCTCTGGCCGAAGCCGATCTCGATGCCGGCGACGGCGTCCGCGGAGTCGACGGCGCTGTCGGCGACCCGGCAGTGGACGTCTATCTCGGTGCCGGTGCCGGTGGGGCGCAGGTCCAGCTCGACGTGGGCGGTGAAGGCGGGGCCGCCGTCGGGCAGCAGGGGGGAGAGCCGGTAGGCGAGGCGCTCGCCGGTGCGCACGTCGTCGACGACGCCCTCAGCGCGCCCGACGACCGGGTCGGAGCCGTCGGCGTCGTCGACGTCGCGGTACTCCTGGACGATCCGCCCGCCCGGTCGGGCCTGGAAGACCAGTTCGGAGACGCGGAGGTCGTCGGGGGTCCACCAGCGGGCGAGCAGGGCGGCCTCGGTCAGGTGGCGCCAGACCCGCTCGGGGCCCGCCGGCAGCGACCGGACGAACCGGAACGAGCGCCCGTCGGCCCACCCCGGCGCCGCCGCGGCGAGCCGCTCCGCGCGGAGGCTGCGCCCGTAGCGCTCGTGGGTCTCCTGCGGACCGCCGACCTGCTCGGCGGTGTCGGCGAGCAGGCTCAGCGCGGCGGCGAGGTCCCGCAGGGCGGCGGTCCGCAGCGCGTAGACGCGGCGCTGGCCGATGCGCTCGGAGGTGACCGCGCCCGCGCGCTCGAGGGTCTGCAGGTGCTTGGTCGTCTGCGGCTGGCGGGCCCCGGCGAGCTGGGCCAGTACGCCGACCGAGCGGGGCCGCTCGGCCAGCAGGCGCACGAGGCGCCAGCGGGCCGGGTCGGCCAGTGCGAGGAGGAGGACGTCCACGGGCCATAGTATTCGGGTACAAGCATATTCCTGTCAAGGAATAACTTGGTCCCGGCCGAGTCGGTTGAAGGAACTCGATGCGGCGGTGTCCGATCCGGTCGGACCCGTTCGTCAGGATGATGACCACGAAGACCGACCCCGGAGGTTGCGCCATGGCCCGCTACATGTTCCTCATGTACGACGTCGACGACGGGTTCGACCCCGCCGACGAGCAGGCGGTCCTCGACGAGATGCGGCTGCACGAGGAGTTCATGGCCGCGGTCAGCGCGGCGGGAGCGAGCATCCTCGGCAGCGAGGCGTTGGAGCCGTCGTCGACCGCCAGCACCGTCCGCCGCGGCGGGGACGGCGCGCTGGTGACCGACGGGCCGTTCGCCGACACCAAGGAGGCCCTCGGCGGCTTCTACGTCATCGAGGCCCCCGACCTCGACGTGGCACTGCGCCTCGCGAAGATCTGCCCCGCCGGGAACATCGAGGTGCGCCCGATCATGGAGATGCCCGACGACGCCTGATGGCCGCGATGGAGGAGATCTTCCGCGGGGCGTGGCCCGTGGTGGTCGCGTCCACAGCCCGACTCACCGGGGACCTCGACCTCGCCGAGGACTGCGCGCAGGAGGCCGTCGAGCGGGCACTGCGGACCTGGCCGGCCCGCGTGCCGGACAACCCCGCGGGCTGGCTCACGACGACCGCCCACCGGATCGCCCTCGACCGGCTGCGCCGGGAGGCGACGCTGCGGCGCAAGCTCCCGCTGCTGGTGGAGCCGGCGGGCGGTGGGGACGAGACCGAGCCCACCGACCCGCTCCGGCTCGTGTTCACCTGCTGCCACCCCGCGCTGGCCCTCGAGTCGCAGGTCGCGCTCACCCTCCGCCTGGTGTGCGGGGTGGACGTCGCGGCGATCGCCGCCGTCCTCCTGGCGGGGGAAGCGGGCATCGCCCGGCGGATCACCCGGGCCAAGCAGAAGATCGCGGCGGCGCGGATACCGTTCCGCGTCCCGCCCGACGACGAACTACCCGCCCGGCTGGACGCCGTCCTCACCGTGGTGCACCTCGTGCACACGGCCGGGCACCGCGGGTCGCGGACCGACCTGCGCGACACCGATCTGACCGGGCGCGCCGCGGGTCTGGCCCGCGTGCTCGTCCGGTTGCTACCCGACGAGCCCGAGCCGCGCGCGCTGCTCGGGCTCATCCTGCTCACCGAGGCCCGCGGCGCGGCCCGCACGGACTCCGACGGCGACCTGGTGCTGCTCGCCGACCAGGACCGGTCCCGCTGGGACCGCGCGCTGATCAGGCAGGGGCTCGCCCTCACCACGTCGGCGCTGCGGCACGGGCCGCGCGGGCGCTTCGCGCTGCAGGCCGGTGTCGCCGGGTTGCACGCGATGGCCCCGACCTGGGCCGAGACCGACTGGGCGCAGGTCGTCACCACCTACGACGCCCTGATGCGGGTCTGGCCCTCGCCGGTCGTCGCGCTCAACCGGGCGGCCGCCCGCAGCCGGCTGCCCGGCGCCGACCTGGCCGCGGTGCTGCGCGAGATCGACGACCTGGCGCCCGCCCTCACCGGCTACCCGTACCTCCCGGCCGCCCGGGCCGACGTCCTCGCGCGGCTCGGCCGACCGGCCGAGGCCGCCGCGGTCTACGACGAGGCGCTGCGGCTCACCGCGAACCCGGTGGAGCGGCGCTTCCTCGCGCGGCGGAGCACCGAGCTCGCGGCCCGGTCCGACGCCCGGCCCGAGGGCCGTCAGAGCCGCTGAGCCGGCACCGGTCGGATCGGTTCGGGCTCGCGCAGCCCCCGCAGGAACAGCACCCCGACGACCGGCAGCACGGCCAGCGGCGCCAACGCGACCTGCAGGGTGGTCGCGTCGGCCAGGGCGCCGATCAGCGGGGTGGCCAGGCCCCCGATGCCGGCCGTGAGCCCGAGCGTGACCCCGCCTGCGGTGCCGACGCGGCTCGGCAGGTAGTCCTGGCCGAGCGTCACGTGCAGCGAGAACGGCACGTACAGCCCGGCCGAGGCCAGCGCGACGAAGGCGTAGACGGTCGGGCCGGGCACGACGACCACGCCGGTCACGGCGAGCACGGTCAGCAGCGCCGACCAGCGCACGACCGCGATCCGCCCGTACCGGTCGGCGAGCCGCCCCCCGGCCACCGTGCCGATCGCGCCGCCGAGG
Organism: Pseudonocardia humida; assembly: GCF_023898865.1. Lineage (GTDB taxonomy): Bacteria > Actinomycetota > Actinomycetes > Mycobacteriales > Pseudonocardiaceae > Pseudonocardia > Pseudonocardia humida. Next base: position 69,083 of record NZ_JAGSOV010000044.1, on the reverse strand, counting down.
TAGAGCACGGCCAGCGCGGCGGTGCCGGCGAGGTCGCCGCCGCCGGTCCGCTGGCGCACGTGCAGCGCCACGAAGGTGCTCAGCCCGACGAAGACGATCGACCGGCAGATCACCGCGGCGGTCAGCCGCCGGAACGACGGCCAGTCGTCCCGGCCGGTCCGGGGGCGCGCGATCGGTGGCGCGTCGTGCGCGATCGTCCGCAGCGCGACGGCCGAGGCGCAGGCGCCGAGCAGCGCGGGCAGGGCCAGCCAGGGCGTCCCGCCCAGACCGGCGCCGGCCATGACCGCGGCCACCAGCAGCGGGGCGGCGGCGAACCCGAGGTTGCCGCCCAGGGCGAACCAGCCCATCGCGCTGTGCCCGCCCCCGCTCGCCGCCCGGGCCACCCGCGCCGACTCCGGGTGGTAGGCCGCGACGCCGATCCCGGACACCGCGACCGCGGCCAGCGTGAGCGCGTAGGACTGCCACAGCCCGGACAGCGCGACCCCCACCCCGCTGACCAGCGTGCTCGCCGGGAGCAACCAGCGCACGGAGCGGCGGTCGGCGAGCGCGCCGAACAGCGGCTGGGCCACCGACGACAGCAGCGACGCGGCCAGCACGACGCCCGAGACCGCCGCGTAGCCGTAGGCGCGCTCGGCCACGAAGTACGGCACCAGCGCGGCGACCGAGCCCTGGTAGACGTCCACGCAGGCGTGCCCGGCCGACAGCAGGGGGATCGGCGGGACGCGGCGCTCCCGGTTCCTCGACACCGGTCGATCGTCGGCGCCCAACGGCCGGCCGACTTCCGATAATCTGCCAATTGATGCCGGAAGTCCGCCACATCCCGCGCGCGCCCGTCCGCACCCGGACGCTGCGGGTGGGCGAGAGCATCGACCCGCACTGGCACGACGACCACCACCTGGTCTACGCGGGCGCCGGCGTCGTGGCGGTCACCACCGACGCCGGCACCTGGTTCGCCCCGGGCACGCGGGCGATCTGGGTGCCGGCCGGTTGCGTCCACGCGCACCGCGCGCACGGCGCCCTGGAGCTGCACTTCGTCGGGCTGCCGGTCGCCGAGGACCCGCTGGGGCTCGCCGGGCCCACCGTGCTCTCGGTCGGTCCGCTGCTCCGCGAGCTGATCATCGAGTACGTGCGGGGCGCGGGCGACGAGCGCCCGGAGCTGGACCGGCTGCGGGCGGTGCTGTTCGACCAGGTCCGGGTGGCGCCGCGGCAGGAGGTGCAGCTGCCGGCCCCGCACGACCCGCGGCTGCGCGCGGTGTGCGACCTGCTGCGCGCCGACCCGGCCGACCCCCGGTCGCTGGCCGCGCTGGGCCGCGAGGTCGGCGCGGCCGAGCGCACGCTCAGCCGGCTGTTCCGCCGGGAGCTGGGGATGACCTTCCCGCAGTGGCGGACCCGGCTGCGGCTCTACACCGCGCTGCAGGTGCTCGCCGACGGCGTCCCGGTCACCGCCGTCGCGCACCGCTGCGGTTGGGCCTCCACCAGCGCGTTCATCGACGTCTTCCGCCGGGCGTTCGGCCACACCCCGGGCAGCCACGTCCGCCGCGACTGAACCCGGCGCGGGGCACCGGTACGAGCGCGGCTCCCGGCGTCAGCCCGCGACCAGCGCCTCCCACGGCGCGACCGGCACCACGCCCTCGGCCGCGGCGGCGAGCCGCGGGTCGAGGGTGACGAGCGCGTCGGCCTGCAGCCGGGTGAGCGCGAGGTACTCGGCGTCGAGGGTGTCGGGCCAGCCCAGCCCGTCGGCGATGGTCCACGCGACGCGCTGCAGGACGCGGTCGCCGAGCAGCCGCAGGCGCAGCCCGCGCACGGCGTCCAGCCTGCGGTCGGCGTCCTGCCTGGTCAGCCCGCCCTCCCGGACCTCGCGGTAGAGCTGGGACAGCACCTGCGAGCGGAGCAGCGTCGGCGCCAGCAACCGGTGCCCGTCGGCGACCCCGGTCGCGTCGGCGGCCAGCCGCAGGGCCACCGCCGGGGTGATCACGTACCTGGTCATGGGCTGTCGCCTCCGTGGTCGTCGGTGCTGCTGGTGGGCGGGGAGCGGCCGCGCGTCAGCGGATGATCGAGACGATCCGCAGGACCGCGTCCGCCGCCGCGCCGTCGACGACCGATCGTGCCCGGGCCTGGTCGGGCTCGACCATCCGCACGCACAACCGCCACAGCGTCGCGGAGTCGATGCGCAGGACCGCGCCGTCGGACGTCGACGCGACGCGCGCCCATCCCGCACCGCGGCGCTCCCAGGACCAGGTTCCGAGCTCGGTCTCGATGCGCAGCGCCGTCCCCGGCTGGTCCCGGAGGGTGAACGGGACGGCGTGCAGGAAGGTGTCGAGCACGGCGCGGACGGTGGCCGGCCCGGTGTCGGCCGGGCGGCCGGTCGCCTCCCGGATCTGCTGGTGGTGGACCCAGTACTCGGTGGTGTCGCGGGCGCAGTCCAGCCGCACCGGGGCCGGGTCCGGGCCGGCCCAGGAGACCGGCTCGCCGAGCGCGTCCAGGTCCTGCGCCCGCCAGAACGCGAGGACCTGCGGCGACACCGCGGCGAGCAGGTCCACCAGCAGCGTTGGGCTGATCCGCTGCGCGGCCTCGACCCACTGCGCGTTGAAGCGGTCGAGGAACCGGGCCAGCGGCTCGCCGGGCCGGGGACCGTTGCCGTGGTGGCCGTCGCGACCGCGGGCGAGGCGGCTCAGGTCGTCGGCGAGCACGTGCGCGACGACGTCGCGCACCAGCCACGGCGCGGCGGCGGTGGGCAGGCGCCAGTCCGCGGGTGGCAGCTCCCGCAGGAGGTCGAGCAGGGCTGCGCGGTCGTGTTCCATCAGCGGGCGGAGGTCACCGCGTGCGTCCACCCGTGGATGACACCAGAGCCGGGGCCTTCGCACGAGGTGGTTCCCGGTCGGAGCCGGCGGTCCCGGCTTCGCCTGCGAGGTGCGGGGTCGGCCCGGCTGAGCGCCGTCCGCGTCACGCCCCGGCCGCGGCGTCGGAGTCGTCGGCCGGCTGGTCGAGGGGGTGGGCGAGCTCGTCGCGGGGCATCGCGCCGGCGAACACCGCGAGCACGGCGACGACCGGGGGCAGCGCTGCGGCGACGACGAACACGACGGGGATCGGGACCACCGACGCGACCGGGCCGGCCAGCGCCATGGACAGCGGCATGAGGGAGATCGAGACGAAGAAGTCCAGGCTCGCGACCCGGCCCATCATCGCCGGGGGCACCCGGCGCTGCAGCAGGGTCCCCCAGATCACCAGGCCGGCGCCGCTGGTCGCGCCGACCACGAACAGCGCGGCGACCATGACGGGGAACGACCCGGTGACGCCGACGAGCGCCAGCGGCAGGGTCCCGGCGCCCCAGAGCAGCACCATCGCGCTCAGGTAGCGGCGGGGCAGGCGCAGTGAGGACATGGCCAGCGACCCGAGCGCGCCCCCGACCCCGAACGCGGTCAGGAGCAGGCCGAAGGCCTCGGCGCCGCGGTCGAACCGGGCGCGGGTGACGAACGGCAGCAGGACCTCGATCGGGCCCATGATGACCAAGGACGTCAGCGCGGCGAAGAGCAGCGTCCAGAGCAGCCACCGCGTGCCGAGCACGAACAGGACGCCGGCGCGGAGGTCGGCGAGCACACCCGGCCGCGCCTCGTCCGCAGCGCTCGGGCGGGGTACCTCGACCGGCCTGACCAGCACCGTCAGCACCAGCGCCGAGGCCGAGAGGGCCGCGACGACGACCGCGCCGGCGGCCGGGAAGAGCGCCCCGACGATCACGCCGGCGATGGCCGGGCCCAGGGCGGCCTGCATGGTCGGGCGGAGGGCGCCCTCGAGCCCGTTCGCGGCGAGGAGCTCCTCGGGCGGCAGGATCTGGGGCAGGAACGCGGTGTAGGCGGGGTAGTAGAAGGCGCTGCCCGCGCCGAGCACCGCCGAGGCGACCGCCAGGTGCCACAGCTGGATCGCGCCGCTGAGCCCGAGCACCGCGACGGCCGCGGTGGCGACCGTGTTGGCCAGCTCGACCATGATCAGCACGGCGCGGCGCGGGCACCGGTCGGCGGCGATCCCGCCCACGATCGCGAAGGCGAGCAGGCCCGCGCTCAGGCACGCGGCGACGGCGGAGAGCGCGGTGGGGCTGTCGTCGACGGCCAGCACCTGGAACGTCAACACGATCGTCCACATGCCGCTGCCGCAGATCGACAGCGCGACCGCGCCGATCAGCAGCCGGTAGTCGCGGTGGCGCAGGGGCCGCAGCGCGCGCCACCGCGACGCGGAGGAACGGGGGTTCGAGGTTTCGGGGGAGTGGGGCACGGGGACGCTCCGCGGCTCGACGTCGGACCGGGCAGCACGGTGCGGCCGCCCGGCGGGGACCGGGACGGCGAGCGCGGATCAGGTCACGGGGCGCCGCCGTCAGCGGGCGGCGCGCACCTTCTGGGACCACAGACCGGAGGACATGCCGGGGACGCTACCGACACCGCCCCCGGCGGGCGACCGCATTCAGCGCCAGCCCAGCTCCGGCGCGAGGTGGGTCAGCACGCTCTCGACGACGTGCGCGTTGTACTCGACGCCGAGCTGGTTCGGCACGGTGAGCAGCAGCGTGTCCGCGGCGGCGATCGCCTCGTCCTCGGCCAGCTCGGCCACCAGCTTGTCCGGCTCGCCGGCGTAGGTCTTGCCGAACCGGGCGTTGCCGCCGTCGATGAAGCCGACCTGGTCGGTGCTGCCGCGCTGCTGCCAGAACAGCTGCTTGTCCAGGTCGTTGACGATGGGGAAGATGCTGCGGCTGACCGACACGCGCGGCTCGCGCTCGTGCCCGGCGGCCGCCCAGGCGTCGCGGAAGCGCTGGATCTGCTCGGCCTGCAGCTGGTGGAACGGCACGCCGGTGTCCTCGGTGAGCAGGGTCGAGCTCATCAGGTTCATGCCCTGCTCGGCGGTCCACTCCGCGGTCGCCCGGTTCCCGGCGCCCCACCAGATCCGCTCGCGCAGCCCCGGCGAGTGCGGCTCGACCCGCAGCAGGCCCGGCGGGTTGGGGAACATCGGACGCGGGTTCGGCTGGGCGAAGCCCTCGCCCTTGAGCACCTCCAGGAACACCTTGGTGTGCTCGCGGGCCATGTCCGCGTCGCTCATGCCCTCCGGCGGCACGTGGCCGAAGTAGTGGTAGCCGTCGATCACCTGCTCGGGCGATCCCCGGCTGATCCCCAGCTGCAGCCTGCCCCCGGAGATGAGGTCGGCGGCCCCGGCGTCCTCGGCCATGTAGAGCGGGTTCTCGTACCGCATGTCGATCACGGCGGTGCCCAGCTCGATGCGGCTGGTCCGGGCCGCGGCCGCGGCCAGCAGCGGGAACGGGGAGGCGAGCTGCTGGGCGAAGTGGTGCACGCGGTAGTACGCGCCGTCGGCGCCCGCCTCCTCGGCGGCCACCGCCAGCTCGATCGACTGCAGCAGGGCGTCCGCCCCAGACCGCACCCGCGAGTGCTGCGACGCCGACCAGTGCCCGAAGGACAGGAAGCCAATCTTCTTCACGACTCAACCAACTCGGCGGCCGCGAGCGGCATTCCTCGCCCCGCCCCGCCCCACCCGCAACCGGGCTGCCGGGTCGGGGGTCATCGTGCCGTCACGGCAGGCGCGCCGGCCCACCGCCGGCCGTCACTGGTCCTCGTCGGGATCGTCGTTGCGCCGCGGCATGGCCGCCGCGGCCTGCGGCTCGTCCGGCGGCTCGGGGTCGTCCCCGGCGCCGGTGAGGGTGGCGTCGCGCACGGTGCTCTCGATGAAGCCCTCGTCGTCCTGGTCCCGTCGCTGGTCTCCCATGGCGGGGGAGTGCTCCGGATCGACGCGTCCAAACCCACCGGACGTCTGCCGGTCGCCGGCGCTGGCTCGCGGTACTGCCGCATCTGCTCGCGGACGTCCTCCTCGACCCAGCGCGCCCGCCCGCTCACCGGTGATAAGCCCGCGGTTCTCGGTCACGCGATCACGATCACGCGATCACGGTCAGGACTCCGGGTCCTGCTCACGGCTCCGGCGGTACATCTCGGCCATCTGTTCGCGGACCTCGTCCTCATCCCAGCGGGCGTGGCCGGTCGGTGTCACGAGCGCCGGCTTGATCCAGCCTTCCTTCCGGTAGCGCTGAAGGGTCCGGTCGCTCAGGGACAGCGCCTTCGCCAGCTCACCGGTGGTGAGCAGGCGCTTCCGGGCTGACGACACATGATCACGCTATGTCGCCCATGGCGGGGGTGTGGCACTCCTGTCGCATCTGACGGTGCTCTTCGTGCGTCACCGGTATCTGTCGGTAATTGTCCGTTTTCTGGTCCTGCTAGCTCGTGCAGAGAGTGCGCATCGAGCTACGCAGTCGCACCTGGCGTCGCGGTCAGGTTCGCAACCCATGAGGAGATCGCCGGTGACCGATGATCGCGACCACGGCTTCGCCGAGGAGCTGGCTCGCTGCGGGGCGCTCCCCACCCGGATCATCGAGACCCACGTGGACGACGGCACCGGCCATTGCGTGCGCTGTCCCGCCGGACCGCAGGCCGATCGCCTCACCCACCCCTGCAACCTGCGCGCCGTCGCCACGGAGGCCCTGGTCATCCAGGCCCGGCTGCAGATGCGCAAGAACGCCGAGGGCATCGGGTGGCTGGAGAGGGGGGAGGGACCCGAGCGGCCGGAGCGGGGCAGGGCCTGAGGCTGTCGGGGGGAGCCGCCACCATCGGGGCATGCTGCGTGGACGGATCCTGCTGGAGAGCCTCCGGGTGGGGGTCGACGTGACGGTGCCCGACGTGCGGGTCGCCCGCTTCGGGCGCCACGACGTGTCGGCCTCGACGGTCGCCACCCAGCCCGACGTCTGGACCTTCCTCGACTTCGAGGCCCCGGACGAGCGGACCGACGAGCTGGCGGAGGCGCTGGCCGCCGCCCTGCTGCCCGACGACGGCTGGTACGCCGACTTCCAGTCCGCGGCCGAGCACGTCGTCGTGTTCGCTGGCCGCGTCTTCCGCTACCGCAAGGGCGATGCGGACGCCCGCGCCGACGTCGTCGCGTACGGGCGGTCGGTGGGCACACCGGAGCACCAGCTCGACTGGGGTGAATGATCGTCTCGAAGTTCTGCGCCGGAGGTGTCGATCCCGCGGGTCGCCGGTTGTCGTACTGACGAGCGCGCGGGCCGGCCCGGCCCGCCGCCGCACCCGAGGAGGAACCCCATGCGCTACATGCTGCTGATCTGCGCCACCGACGGCGAGGACGCCGGCCCCGATGACGGCACCGGCATGACCATCGAGCAGTGGGTCGAGGAGTACGACCGGCGCGGCATCCGGCTGGAGGGCGACCGGTTCGCCGAGCCGTCCGACGCCACCACCGTCCGCGTGCGCGGCGGGGAGGTCCTGCTGACCGACGGCCCGTTCGCCGACACCAAGGAGCGGATCGCCGGGTACGACCTGCTGGAGTGCGCCGACCTCGACGAGGCCATCGAGGTGGCGTCGAAGCACCCGATGGCGCGGGCGGGGATGGTCGAGGTGCGGCCGTTCTGGACGGGGTGAACGGCGCCGAGTCGGCGGTCGTCACGGTGTTCCGGGAGGAGTGGGGGCGCATCGTGGCCACGCTCATCCGGACCACCGGCGACTGGGACCTCGCCGAGGAGTGCGCGCAGGACGCCGTCGCGCAGGCCGTGGCCCGCTGGCCGCGCGACGGCGTCCCGCGCAACCCCGGCGCCTGGCTGACCACCACCGCCCGCAACCACGCCCGCAACCGACTGCGGCGCGCCGGGATCGAGGCCGGGAAGCTGCGCGAGCTGGCCGCCCTGCCCGACCCGGAGGCGCCCGTCGACGAGGCCGCGGACAGCGGCATCGACGACGACCGGCTCCGGCTGATGTTCACCTGCTGCCACCCGGCGCTGCCGCTGGAGGGGCGGGTGGCGCTGACGCTGCGCACCCTGGCCGGGCTGACCACCGCCGAGATCGCCAGGGCGTTCCTGGTGCCGGAGGCGACGATGGCCCAGCGGCTGGTGCGGGCCAAGAAGAAGATCCGGGCGGCCGCCATCCCGTACCGGGTGCCGCCGGCGCACCTGCTGCCCGAGCGGCTCGGGGGCGTCCTCGGCGTGGTGTACCTGCTGTTCAACGAGGGGTACGCGGCCGCGACCGGGTCGCAGGCCATCCGCGGCGACCTGTGCGCGGAGGCCGTCCGGTTGGCCCGCACCCTGGCCCGGTTGATGCCCACCGCGCCGGAGGCGCTCGGGCTGGCGGCCCTGCTGCTCCTGCAGGACTCGCGCCGCGCGGCGCGCACCGACGCCGACGGCGAGCTGGTGCCGCTCGACGAGCAGGACCGGTCCCGCTGGGACCGGGAGATGATCGAGGAGGGCACCGCCCTGCTCGACGCCGCGCTGGTCCGGCGGGCGCCGGGGCCCTACCAGGTGCAGGCGGCCATCGCGGCCTGCCACGCCACCGCACCCACCTCGGACGAGACCGACTGGGTGCAGATCGCCGCCCTGTACGCGCGGCTGGCCCGGATGGTGCCGTCACCGGTGGTGCGGCTCAACCGGGCGGCGGCGGTGGCCATGGCCGAGGGGCCCGCGGTGGCGCTGGAGCTGGTCCGCGAGCTGGACGGTTCCGGCGAGCTGGCCGGCTACCCGCTGCTCGCCGCCACCCGCGCCGACCTGCTCAGCAGGCTGGGGCGCACGGCGGAGGCCGCGCGGGCCTACCGGGCCGCGATCGACCAGGCCGGCACCGACGCCGAGCGCAGGCTGCTGGCCCGCCGCCTCGCCGACCTGGGCCCCGAGGAGCCGTGAGAGGGTGCCACGACCGCGGCCGTGGCACCCGCTCCCGTCCTCGTCGGAATGCCGTCGAGGACGCCGGGGTTGGCGCAGGCAGCACTGTTGTCGGATTCGTCCGGGGCGGGCGGCCCGCCCCGTCGGGGGGTACGCGATGTCCTTGGTCATGACCGAGCAGGAGCGCCAGGAGTTCCTGGCCGGGGTCCACGTCGGCGTGCTGGCCGTGGAGCGCCCCGGACGGGCTCCGCTGGCCGTACCGATCTGGTACGACTACACGCCGGGCGGGGAGGTGCTGCTCTGGATCGACCGCGGGTCGGTGAAGGAGCGGCTGCTGCGGGAGGCGCGCCGGTTCAGCCTCAACGCCCAGGTCGAGACGCCGCCGTACAAGTACGCCACCGCCGAGGGCCCGATCGTCGCGATCGACGGGGCGCCGACCGAGGAGCAGGCGCTCGGCATCGCCGGGCGCTACCTGCCCGCGGACGAGGCGGCCGCGTGGGTGCGGGACAACCTCGGCGACAGCTCGCTGCTCGTGCGCATGCGCCCGGAGAAGTGGCTCAGCACGGACTACGCCAAGGCCTGACCCGCGCCGGTCGGCCGGGGGACGACCCCCGGCCGCCGCTGCCCGGCGGAGCCGGTGGCGCGTTCGGTCTCCGGGGGGCGGTGCGGGGCCCCCGCGATTACGGTCTGCCGATGCAGACGGTGCGGATCCACGTACGGGGTGTGGTGCACGTGTTCGACCCCGACGAAGCGGACGCCCCGCCGCTGCCGTCCTGGCTCCCGCCCGGCCCCTACCGCCCCGCCCGGGTGGAGATGGCGACCGGCTCGGCCACGCGGACGTGGGACGCCGTCGCGGTCTGGCCGGAGGGGCAGTGCCCGCCCCCCGCGGCGGGCGCGGACCCGTGGAGCGACGAGCAGGCCGGGGACGTCGTCGTGGCCAAGGCCACCGAGCAATTCCGGTGCCGGGCCTGCGAACGGCGGGTGAACGCCCTCTACCCGGAGCCCGCCCTGCTGCACGCCCACCTGGGGCGGCACCGCACCGCCAGCCGCTGCCCGCTTTGCGCGGCACCGGTCGACACCGCCCGGCTGCACGCCCTCGCCCTGTTCGCCCCCGACGCCTGACGCGGCCCCGCGGACGGTCCATCCGGCCCCGGTAGCGTGCCGCGGGTGGACGGGGTGGTCGCGGCCGGGGGCGGGGTGCGGTTCGACGAGTGGCTGTTCGGGGCATCGACCTGGAGGTCCGGCCCGGCGAGTGCTCGGTGGTCGTCGGCGCCGACGGGACCGGCGAGTCCACCCTGCTGCGCTGCCTGCGCGGCGAGGAGCCGGTCACCGAGGGCGCGGTGCTGGTCGACGGAGCGCCGCCGGCTGCTGCTGGTCGGGGCGACCGCCCGTCCGCACTCGGTGCTGCTGATCGACGAGCCGGAGCGGGCACTGGACGTCGAGGGGGCGGCGCTGGCTGGTCGGGCTGCTGGGCGCGGCGCGCTCGCGGGCCGCCGTCGCCATCAGCAGCCACGACCGGCCGTTGGTGCGCGCGGTGGCCGACCGGGTCGTGGAGCTGCCGTGAACCGGGGCCGCCGCCCCGGCCCCGTCAGATGTCGTAGATCCGGACCCAGGCCACGTTCATCCTCGACTCCGTCGTCGGGGTCGTGCCGTTGGGGAACCAGTCGAGCTGGATGGTCTGGTGCATCGACCGCGGCGGCAGGTGGGCCGGGTTGGTGTCGGAGAAGAACTGGACGCCGTCGACGAAGCCCTTGATGTGCGTCGGCGTCCACTCGACCGCGTAGTTGTGCCACTGGGTCAGGTCCAGCACCTTCGAGGCGTGCGTGGTCTTGTTCTGCGCGCTGTAGTGCAGGAAGAAGTCCACGTCGGAGGCCGCCGCGTTGGTCTCGGCGTAGTCGACCTCGCCGCCCACCGGCCAGTCCTCGGCCTCCGGCCACAGCAGCAGCACCGGGTGGTAGCGGCTGTCGCCGCGCGGGATCTGCATCCGCGCCTCCCACCGGCCGTGCAGGCGGCCGTCGCGCATCGCCATTCCGCCGGTGGTCCCGACGGAGTTGCCGGTGATCGTCAGCACGCCGTTGTTCACGGTGATCTGCGACGGACGGCGCAGGCCCTTCCCGTTGTGCCCGGGGCTGTTGTAGACGCCCCACTTCGCGGTGTTCACGGCGGTCCCGTCGAACTCGTCGCCGTCGACGCGGGGCCCCCAGCCCCGCAGGGTCGCGGCCTGGGTGCCGTCGCCGGGCCCGTTCGGGGGCGCGGTGGTGGTGGTCGGGGGGACGGTGGTCGTGGGCGGGACCGTGGTCGTCGGCGGGACCGTCGTGGTCGGGGGCACTGTCGTGGTCGGGGGCACCGTCGTGGTGGTCGGCGGGACGGTCGTCGTCGGCGGCACCGTCGTGGTGGTGACCGGCGGGGCGGCCGTCGTCGTGTAGGTGCAGGCCGTCGCCTTCAGCCAGCTGGCGTACTGCGGGTTCGCGGTCAGCGTGACGACCGCCCGGGTGGCGCCGGCCGGGGCCGCACCGGTGACGGTGGCGCGGGTCCAGCTGGTCTGGGTGCCCGTCACGGGCGCGCCGTCCGCACCGGAGATCCGGGCGCCGCTCGCGGTGAACCAGGCCACCGCCGCCCGGACGCTGCCGCCGAGCTGCACGTCGGCGGCGAACGAGCGCTGCTGGCCCGCGCTCACCTGCTGCGCGGGCAGCGTCACGACGACGGTGGGGGACTGGGCCAGCACCCAGAACGCGAACTGCGCCGTCGGGTGCCCGGAGGCGCTGCTGCGCAGGGTCAGCCCGCCGGTGGCGCTCCAGCCGGTCGTGCCGGTGGCGAGGACGGGGTTGGCGCAGGTGTTGGTGGTGCCGGTCTGCGCCGGGGCCGGCGCGGCGACGGCCGGGCCCGCGGTGATGGTCATCGCGGCCAGCGCCGCGACGGCGACCACCAGTGGTCTGAACATGTCCGGGACCGTCCTCGGGGAGCTCGATGCCGATCCGGTGCGTGATCGGTCGCTCACTTTTCGTGCCCGGCGCCCGGTCGTTACCGGCGCTACGGGGCGTCGGCACCGGATTCGCTCGAACCGGTGACGGCCCCGACCGCCCGGCGCCACGCCCGGGTGAACACCCGCTCCCGGGCGCGCGGCCCAGCCCGGACCGTGCCGCGCGCCCGGGTCGCGGTCAGCGGCGGGCCTCGACCGCGGCGGCCAGCTCGTCGAGCAGCCCGGCGGTGGTGTCCCAGCTCATGCAGGAGTCGGTGACGCTCTGCCCGTAGGTCAGGTCGCCGGTCAGCTCCTGGCGCCCGGCGACCAGGAAGCTCTCCATCATCAGCCCGACCACCCCGGTCTCCCCGGCGGCGATCCGGCCGGCCAGCTCGCGCACGACACCGGCCTGGCGGAGGTGGTCCTTGCCGCTGTTGCCGTGGCTGGCGTCGACGATCACCCGTGCCGGCAGCCCGGCGGCGCGCAGCCGGTCGAGGGCCGCGGCGACCGAGACCGGGTCGTGGTTCGGGCCGGTGGCCGAGCCGCGCAGGATCACGTGGCAGTCCGGGTTGCCCGTGGTGGTGATCAGCGCGGCCAGGCCGTCGGGGTTGATCCCCATGAACACGTGCCCGGCCGCGGCGGCGCCGACGCCGTCCACGGCGACCTGCACGTCGCCGTCGGTCCCGTTCTTGATCCCGACCGGCATGGACAGCGCGCTGCACAGCTGGCGGTGCACCTGGCTGGCCGCGGTCCGCGCGCCGATGGCGCCCCAGCTCACCACGTCGGCCAGGTACTGCGGGGTGATCGGGTCGAGGAACTCGCAGCCCACCGGCAGCCCGAGCGCGCTGACCTCGAGCAGCAGGCCGCGCGCGGTGCGCAGCCCGGTGTTGACGTCGAACGTGCCGTCCAGGCCGGGGTCGTTGATCAGGCCCTTCCAGCCCACCGTCGAGCGCGGCTTCTCGAAGTAGGTGCGCATGACGATGCGCAGCTGCCCGGACAGGCGCTCGGCGTGCGCGGCGAGCAGGTGCGCGTAGTCCATCGCGGCGGCCGGGTCGTGGATCGAGCACGGCCCGACGACGACGAGCAGCCGGTCGTCGCGGCCGTCGAGGATGTCGACGGCGTCGGCCCGCGCGCGCACGACGGTGTCGGCGACCGCGTCGTCGACGGGGAGGTCGTGGCGCAGCAGCGCGGGGGAGATCAGCGGGCTGATCCGGGTGGTGCGGTGCTCGTCGAGCGCCGGGACGGCGGTGACGGACGGGATGGCAGGCATGGCGGGCGGTCTTCCTGTTCGGGACGAGCCCGGCCCGCGCGTCCGCCCGAGCCGGTTCGTCCTCCGGCTCGGGGTGGGGGTCAGCGCGGCGCTACGCCGGCCGACCCTCTCCGGGCCGGTCGCGTAAACCAGTACAGCCGCTGCACGACGACGACCCTAGCAGCCCGCTGAGCAGGGCTGCGGTGACCGCCGCGTAGCGCGAAGTGATGAACGGCGGACCAGGGGTGATACGAAACCCGGCGCATCGGCGAGATCACGTGTGTCCGGCCTCCCCGACCGGGCACTCCCGCTCCGCCTCCCCGATCGACCCACAGGAGTACACCTGATGAGCACCCGCACCGCGGTCGCCGCCGCCCGTTGCCGCTGCGGACACGACGTCGACGCGCACGAGCACTTCCGCGCCGGTCGCGACTGCAGCACCTGCGGCCCGGAGGTCTGCCGGCGCTACTCCGGGCGCCCCGGCGCGGGCCTGCCCGCCGTCCTGCGGCTGGGGTCCCAGCCGACCGCGTCGCGTCCGGTGTGGACGCGGCTGCGCGCTCGCGGCTGAGCCCCGCCGTCAGACCAGGCTGTCGGCGTGGTCGGGCACGTAGGTGAACTGCTCGCGCGGCGGTCGCCGGTAGCCGCGCACGGGTGGCCGCTCGGGCAGGACGAGCTCGCGCGAGGGCACCGGTTCCCAGGGCACGCTGGACAGCAGGTGGGCGATCGTGTTGATCCGGGCCCGGCGCTTGTCCTCGGACTCCACCACGAACCACGGCGAGTTCTCGGTGTCGGTGTGGGCGAACATGTCGTCCTTGGCCCGTGAGTAGTCCTCCCAGCGGGTGATCGACTCCAGGTCCATCGGGGAGAGCTTCCACTGCTTCATCGGGTCGTTCATCCGGTCGCGGAACCGCCGCTCCTGCTCGGCGTCGCTGACCGAGAACCAGTACTTGCGCAGCATGATGCCGTCCTCGAGCAGCAGGTCCTCGAAGGCCGGGCACTGGCGCAGGAAGCGCTCGTACTCCGCGGGTGTGCAGAAGCCCATGACGCGCTCCACGCCGGCGCGGTTGTACCAGGAGCGGTCGAGCAGCACGATCTCCCCGGCCGCCGGCAGGTGCGGGACGTAGCGCTGGAAGTACCACTGGGTCCGCTCGCGCTCGGTGGGCGCGGGCAGCGCGACGACGCGGCAGATCCGGGGGTTGAGGTACTCCGAGATCCGCTGGATCGCCCCGCCCTTGCCGGCCGCGTCGCGGCCCTCGAACACCACGACGAGCCGGGCGCCGCTGGTCCGGACCCACTCCTGCATGTGCACCAGCTCGCCCTGCAGGCGCAGCAGTTCCTTCTCGTACGGCTTGCGCGGCAGCTTCTCCATCCGGGCATCGTGGGCGATGCGGCCGGGTCGGGCCAGCGGGGGCCCCCGGTCAGTGGGGTGCGCCGAGGACGCCGTCGAGCAGGCCGGGGTAGAGCGCGTCGAGGTCGTCGCGGCGCAGGACGGCGATGCGCCGGGTGCCCTCGGTGCGCATGGTGATGACGCCGGCCTCGCGCAGGATCCGCAGGTGGTGGGTGCGGGTGGACTTGGTGACCGGCAGCGGGACCGCGCCGCAGGCGATGCCGACGGCCGGACCGGTGGCCAGCGCCCGCACCAGGGTCAGCCGGACCGGGTCGCCCAGGGCCTGCAGCACCTGCTCGATGCGGATCTCCGCGCGCGACGGCTGCGGCAGCACGGTCTGCTCGGCGGCGGGCACGCGGTCAACAGTACGACGGGTGTCGAAGTTCGACGAGCATCGTAGAACGGTGACCGTCGAACTCCATGCCGCTGGAGGCCGTCCCGTGCACGTGGTCGGGCTGCTGCCCTCACCCGCCCGCGGAGCTGATCTCGTCCTCGATGGCCTTCGCGAGCACGACGTCGAGCTGGGTCAGCCCGCCGGCGGAGTGCGTCGAGCAGCGGAACGTCAGCGTGCGCCAGCGGATGTCGATGTCGGGGTGGTGGTCGCGCTGCTCGGCGAACGCGCCCACCCGGCCGACCACCTCGATGGCCTTCGGGAACGAGGGGAGCTCGGCCCTGCGCACGAGGGCGTCGCCATCGCGCTCCCAGTCGGGCAGGTCGTGGAGGGCGGCGGAGACGGCGGCGTCGTCCAGCAGATCGGCCATACCGGGCATCCTGCCCGCCCGGACGACCCCCCGCCTCCCGGCAGCCGGCCCCCGACCCGACCGGAGGTTCAGGAAAGCCACGATGCTGCCCGCAGAGTTCAGGAACGTGGCTTTCCTGAACCGGCGGGCGGGGCGGACGGGCGGTCGGGGGGAGAGGGGGGAGCGGGGGGTGGGGATGGAGCGGGGGGTGGGGAGGGCCAGCGGACCTCGAAGCGGGCGCCGCCGCCGTCGCGGGCGCCGACGGTCACCGTCCCGCCGCGGCCCTGCACGAGCGCCGCCACCAGCGGCAGACCCAGCCCCGCCCCACCGCCCGCCTCCGGGTTGAGCCGCAGGAAGCGGTCGAAGATCCGCTCCCGGTCGGCCTCCGGGATGCCCGGGCCGTCGTCCTCGATCACGAGCCGGGCCGTGGTGCGCCCGGCCGGCAGCACCGAGATGCGGACCAGCGAGTCGGCGTGCCTGCGGGCGTTGCCGACCAGGTTGTCCAGCACCGTCGCCACCTCCGACGGGGTGGCCGCGACGACCGCGGGGGTCGGCGCCACCAGTTCGAGCGCGGGCCCTTCGACCGCCGTGCCGTTCGCCCGGGCGATGGCCTCCGCGGCCGCGGCCACCAGGTCGACCGGCCGCGCGGGCGGGCGGCGCCCGGCGTCCGCGCGGGCCAGCGCGAGCAGGTCCGACAGCAGCGCGGACAGCCGGGCGGCCTCCTCGGCCACCGAGCGCAGCGTCTCCTCGACCAGCTCCGGGTCGGGGTGGGCCACGGCGACCTCGGCCTGGGCCCGGATCGCGGCCACCGGCGAGCGCAGCTCGTGCGCGGCGTCGCCGGTGAACCGCTCCAGGCGGGCGACGGCGTCGTCGCGGCGGGCCAGCAGCAGGTTGAACTCCTCGGCCAGCGCCCGCAGCTCGTCGAACGGCGCCGGGACGGGCAGCCGCTCACCGGGCGGCAGCGCCGCGGCGGAGAGCCGCATCCGGTCGACCGGGCGCAGCGCGGCCCGGGTGGCCGCCCACGCGGCCAGCGTCACCACGCCGGCCAGCACCAGCCCGGCCAGCACCAGGCCGATCGCGGCGTGGCCGAGCAGCGTCGTGGCCCCGACCAGGTCGCCGACGACCACGACGAGCCGGGTCGAGCCGTCCGGGACGACCACCGACACCGCCAGCCAGCGCCGCACGTCCGGGTAGCCGCCGACGATCAGCGCGTCGCCCGCGGCCAGCGCCCGGACCTGGCGCGGGCGCAGCGGCAGCGCGGGGCCGCCGTCCACCGGCGTGCCCGCGGTGTCCACGACCCGCGTCTGCGCGCCGCGCACCACCGCCGGCGGCGAGCCCGCCACCAGCTGCGACGCCGCCACGTCGGCCTGCTCGCGCAACTCGCTGTCGGCCGCGCTGATCAGGCCGTTGGTCAGCAGCTGCACGCCCAGCCTGCTCAGCGCCAGCAGCGCCAGCAGGGCGACCAGCCCGACCACGATCGTGATCCGCAGCCGCAGGGTGCGCCCGCCCCACCAGCGGCGCAGCCCGCGCATCACGGGGACGCGACGATGTAGCCGTAGCCGCGCACGGTCTTGAGCACGTGCCCGGCGCCGACGGTGTCGAGCTTGCGGCGCACGTACCCGACGTAGACCTCGACCACGTTGCGGCTCACCGCCTGCTCGTCGCCCCAGACCAGGCGCAGCAGCTCGTCCTTGGCCACGGCCGTGTCCGGGCGGCTGGCCAGCGCGTGCAGCAGCGCGAACTCCCGCGGCGAGAGCTCGATCGAGTCGCCGTCCCAGCTGACCGCCCTGGCCACCGGGTCGACGATCAGCGAGCCCAGCCGCACCCGCTGCCCGGTGCGGCCCAGGGCGGCGTCGCGGCGCCGCAGCATCGCCTTGAGCTGCGCGACCAGCACGACGAACGCGAACGGCTTGACCAGGTAGCCGTCGGCGCCGAGGTCGAGGCCGTCGGCCTGGTCGAACTCGCCGTCCTTGGCCGACAGCAGCAGCACCGGGGTGTCGACGCCGGCCGCGCGCAGCTGCTCCAGCACCCGGTAGCCGGACAGCCCGGGCAGGATGATGTCGAGCACGATCGCGTCGAAGCCGCCGGTGAGCGCGGCGTCCAGGGCGGAGCGCCCGTCGCCGACCGCGACGACCTCCATGCCCTCCGCGGTCAGGCCGCGGGCCACCGCCGTCCGGATGCCCGGCTCGTCGTCGACCACCAGTACGCGTGCCATCGCCGCGGACGCTACCCACCCCGGCGACCACGCACCTCAGGGCACTCTCAGCACCTCAGAACGCTCTCAGCGGCGATGGGTCAAGCTGAACCCATGACAGCGCAGGACAAGACCTCCGGCCAGGGCACGACGGGACGCCGGGTCGCCGCCGGAGTGGCGGTCGCCGGCGCGGTCGGGCTCGGGCTGCTGGCCCTCCCCGGCGGCGCGGGCGCCGCCCCCGAACTCCCCCCGGTGAGCGCGGAGGAGCTGGTCTCCTCCGTGCTCACCGCCGACATCGGCGCCTTCGACGGCACCGTCGAGCTCGACAACGCCCTCGGGCTCCCGGCGCTGCCGGGCATGCCGCAGGCCGCCGACGGCGACAGCACCGCCCGCGTCTGGTCCGACGGCGAGGGCCGCGGCCGCGTGCAGCTGCCCACCGACTCCGGCGAGCGCACCCTCGTCTCGGACGGCGAGACGTTCTGGGCGTGGAACTCCGAGGACCAGACGGTGCACACGGCGCCCGCGGACGGCGGGCCCGCCGAGCGGGAGTCGGCCGTGGCCGACCCGACCGCCGCCGCCACCGAGGCCCTCGACGCGCTGCGCACCAGCAGCGACGTCCGGGTCGACGGCACCGCCGAGGTCGCCGGGCGGGCCGCGTACGAGCTCGTGCTCACCCCGGCCGCCAGCGAGCGCACGCTGCTGCGCGAGGTGCGCCTGGCCGTCGACGCCGAGCACCGGGTGCCGCTGCGGCTCACCGTGCTGGCCAACGGCTCCACCGAGCCCGCCCTGCAGCTCGGCTTCACCGAGCTGCGGTTCGGCCCGCAGGACGCGTCGCTGTTCACCTTCACCCCGCCGCCCGGGGCCACCGTCGAACCGGCGCCCGCGCACGCCGGCCCGATGGCGGGCAAGCCGGAGCGCCTCCCGGACGGCGTCGAGCCGACGGTCGTCGGCGACGGGTGGGACACCGTCGTCGTGGCCTCCGGGGGCGACCTGGCCGGAGCCCTGGACGACCCGTCCCGCGAGGGCCGGGGCGAGGGGCGGCCGAACATCGACCTCTCCGCACTGGGCACGCCGGTGAGCGGGCCGTGGGGCAGCGGCACGCTGATCAGCACCGCGGTGGCCAGCGCGATCATCACCGACGACGGCCGGGTGGCCGCGGGCGCGGTCCCCGAGCAGGTGCTCACCGAGGCACTGGGGCAGTGACCAGCACCGACCAGACCACCGACCGGACCACCGAGGTCCCGACCGACGACCCCGCCACCGCGGCCACCGCCGCGGCGGCGGGGTTCGCCGCCCGCGCCGTCGGGCTGCGCAAGGTGTTCGGCCCGACCGTCGCCGTCGACGGCGTCGACCTCGACGTCCCGACCGGCTCCGTGCTCGGGATGCTGGGGCCCAACGGCTCGGGCAAGACCACCCTCATCCGCATGCTGCTCGGGCTCACCCGGCCCACCGCCGGGCGCGCCGAACTGCTCGGCCACGACGTCGGCGCGGCCGCAGCCGCCGCCCTCCCGCACGTCGGGGCGCTGGTCGAGGGACCGGGGTTCCACCCGTTCCTGTCCGGGCGGGCCAACCTCAGCCGGGTGGCGGCCGCCGAGCCGCTGCTGGGCGGGCGACCGCTCGCGCCGGTCGTCGACGACGCGCTGGAGCGCGTCGGGCTGGCCGCCGCGGCCGACCGCCGCTACCGCGGCTACTCGCTGGGCATGAAGCAGCGCCTCGGGCTGGCCGCCGCGCTGCTGCTGCCCCGCAGGCTCGTCGTGCTCGACGAGCCCACCAACGGCCTCGACCCCGCGGGCACCCGCGACGTGCGGCGCATCATCGGCGAACTGCACGCCGGCGGCGCCACGGTGATCGTCTCCTCGCACCTGCTGGCCGAGGTCGAGGCCACCTGCACCCACGTCGCCGTGCTGCAGTCCGGCTCGCTGCTGGCCGCGGGGGAGCTGCGCACCCTGCTGGACACGGGCGGCTCCGGGCTCGTCGTCAGCACCCCCGACGTCGAGCTCGCCCTGCGCACCCTGCGCGAGGTCGGCGTCACCGCCTACCGCACCGAGGACGGCGTCGCCGCCGCCGACGACGGCCCGCCCGCCCCCGAGGTCATCGCCCTGCTGGTGCGGGCCGGGGTGGCCGTGCACGAGGCCCGCCGCAACCGCACCAACCTGGACGAGCTGTTCGCCCGGCTCACCGAGGAGACCCCGTGACCACCGCCGTGCTGCCCGCCGGGGCGGCCACCGCCCCTCGATCGGCGCCGCTGGGCCGGCTGCTCGGCGCGGAGCTGACCTGGGTGCTGCGCAGGCCGCGCACGCTGGTGATGCTCGGCGTGCTGGCGCTCATCCCGGTCGTCATCGCCATCGGGGTCACCGTCGTCGGCGGCGACGTCCCGGGCCCCCGCGGCGGCCCCGGCCTGATCGGTGCGATCGCCGGCAACGGACTGGTCCTCCCGGTCGCCTCGATCACCCTCGCGCTGGCCCTGCTGCTGCCGATGGCGGTCACGACGGCCGCCGCCGACGCCATCGCGGGCGAGGCCGCCAGCGGCACGCTGCGCGGGCTGCTGCTGGCCCCCGTCGGCCGGCTGCGGCTGGTGGTGATGAAGGCCTTCGGGGTGCTGGTGGTGGCCACGCTGGCGGTGCTGGTCATCGCGGTCGCGGGGCTGCTCGCCGCGCTGGTCGTCGTCGGCTCCGCGGACGGCCAGCTCGTCACGCTGTCGGGCACCACCATCGGCCTGGGCGAGGCACTGGGCCGCGTGCTGATCATGGTGGTGTGGACGGTCGGGCAGCTGGCCGCGGTCGGCGCGGTCGCGCTGGCGCTGAGCTCGCTGACCGAGCACCCGATGGTCGTGCTGGCCTCGGTGCTGGGCGGGCTGATCGTGTTCGGCGTGCTCAGCGCCATCCCCGCGCTCGACTGGCTGCAGCCCTACCTGCTCACCAGCGGCTGGACGGCCGGGGCCGACGTGCTGCGCGACCCGATGGTCTGGGACGGTCTGGTGGAGAGCTCGCTGCGGGCGCTCTGCTACACGGCGGTGGGCGGCGGGCTGGCGACCTACCGGATGCTGCGCCGCGACGCCTGAGCGCGCCCCGTGCTCGGGTGGTTCGTCCCCGGGCCGGGAAGTTCAGGAAGGCCACCTTCATGGACCCCCGGGTTCAGGAGGGTGGCCTTCCTGCCCTGTGCGGACCTGAAGGTGGCCTTCCTGAACCCGGGCGGCGCGGCGGGGCTGGGAGGATCCGCGCCGTGGTGTGGGTGGACGCGGAGGCGCGGACGGTGGCCGGGCTGCTACGCGACGCCGATCTGCTCGACGACGTACTGCGCGCCGCCGGGCACCGGGTGCGGCGCCGTCCGGGGCGCTGGCTCGGACCGGGCGACCTGCTGACGATCGGGGTGCGGGTGCTGCCCGGGCTCCGCGTCCCGGTGGTGGTCGAGGTGCGGGCGGTCGGGCCGGCGGAGCTGTCGGCCGAGGTGCGGTCGCGGCCGTGGCGCGGCAGCCGGTGGTCGGCGCGGCTGGTACCGGTCGGCACCGGCACCGAGGTCCGCGACGGGTGGCGGGCCGGTCCGCTCACCCGGCTGCTGGCCCGGCGCCCCCTTCGCCGGCTGCGCAGCGCCCGGGCGGAACGGCTGGTCGCGGCGGCGACGGCGGTCGGGGCCGGCGCCGTCGTGGTGGCCACGGCCCTGGTCCGCGACGGCGCCGTGCTCGCCGCCCAGCGCACCCGTCCGCCCGCGCTCGCCGGGCGCTGGGAGCTCGCCGGCGGGCGGGTGGAGGCGGGGGAGGCCGAGGAGGACGCGGTGGTGCGGGAGTGCCGCGAGGAGCTCGGGTGCGCCGTCTCCCCGACCGGGCGGGTGGGCACCGACCTGCTCATCGACGCGGGGGTGCTGCGGGTGCACGCCGCCGTGCTCGTCGACGGCTCCGCCCCGACCGCACTGGAGCACGCCGGGCTGCGCTGGGTCGGCCCCGCCGAGCTGGAGGCCGTCGACTGGGTCGACGCCGACCGCGCCGTGCTCCCCGACCTGCGCGCCCTCCTCGGCCCCTCGACGACCTGAGCGGCACGGTCCGCGTCCGTGCGGCTCGGCGGGGGCAGGTCACCGCGGATGGGCGGGAACGCGCCGATCCCCTTCGCGATCGCAACGGATCCGGCCCGTTCGTTGTCGATCGCACACGAGCGCGGAACCGTTCCGTGGCCGTCGTCGTCAGTGGCGGGCATGCACCCCGATGCCGCCGCCCCGCCCGCCGCCGATCCCCGCCCCGACCCCGATGCTCTGCGCGCGCTGCTCGACCGCCAGGCCGGCGTCCTCACCCGGGAGCAGGCCGTGGGGGTCGGCTTCGCCCCGGCCGCGATCGACGACCGGCTCCGGTTGCGCCGCTGGCTGCCGCTGCACCCGCGCGTCTACCTGGTCCGCGGCTCCCTCGACCCGGCGGCGGCGGGGTGGGCGGCGCTGCTGTGGGCCGGGCCCGCCGCCGTGCTGTCGGGGCCGTCCGCGGCCTGGTGGCACGGGCTGCTCGACGAGCCCCCGGACGTCGTGACGGTCACCGTCCCGGCGGTGGGGCGCCGGGGTCGGCCGCGGGTCGGGGTCGCCGTGCGAGTGCGGGAGCTCGGGCGGGTCGACGTCGCGCTGGTGCGGGGCGCGCCCGTCACGGCCCTCCCGCTGACCGTCCTCGACGCCGCCGTCGCGCTCGGCGCGCGGGGCCCTGCCCTGCTCGACGGGGCGCTGCGCGGTCGGGTCCGGTTCCCGGCCGTGCGGGCCGCCCACCGGCGGATGCGCGGCACGCCGGGGGCCGCCCGCGCGGCGCTGCTGCTGGAGTCCGCGGCCGACCGCTCGGCCACCGAGGCCGTGCGGCTGCTGGCGCGGCTGCTGCACCGGGCGGGCCCGCCGGGATGGCGGCTGGAGAACCCCGCGGCGGGAGGCCCGCCGCGGATCACCTTCCCGGCCGCCGACCTGGCGATCGAGGCCCGCGGGATGGCCGGGCCGGCCGCCGTCCGGCGACCGGGCGGGAAGGTGCTCGTGTACACCTGGCACGACCTCGTCGAGCGGCCTAGCATCGTGCTCGCCGAGATCGCGGGGGCCGTCGTCGTCGGGCCGGACGGCCACCCGCCGGTGATCTCCGCCACGAGCGGGCGCCCCGGAGGGCCCCTCGGGGAACAAGCGCGCCCTGCGGCGGGCTACCCTGAATCGTGAGCTCACCAGCATCCACCCTCGCCGCCCCCGCGGATCGAGCCGGCGGAACCCGCCGCTCCGGGGCGCAACTGCGCAACGTCGCCATCGTGGCGCACGTCGACCACGGGAAGACGACCCTGGTCGACGCGATGCTGCGCGCTTCGGGTGCGTTCGGTGAGCGGGCCGCCGTCGTCGACCGGATCATGGACTCCGGCGACCTCGAGCGCGAGAAGGGCATCACGATCCTCGCCAAGCACACGGCGATCGACTGGAACGGGATGACGGTCAACGTCGTCGACACCCCCGGTCACGCCGACTTCGGCGGCGAGGTCGAGCGCGGGCTGTCCATGGTCGACGGCGTGGTGCTGCTGGTCGACGCCAGCGAGGGCCCCCTCCCGCAGACCCGGTTCGTGCTGCGCAAGACGCTGGCCGCCGGCCTGCCCGTGGTGCTGGTGGTCAACAAGACCGACCGCCCCGACGCGCGCTGCGCCGAGGTCGTCGACGAGTCGCTGGAGCTGCTGCTGGAGCTGGCCGACGAGCTGGAGCTCGACGAGGCCACCACCGCAGGCCTGCTCGACCTGCCCGTCGTCTACGCCAGCGGCCGCGCCGGGCGGGCCTCGCGCGTGCGCCCCGGCGACGGCGAGCTGCCCGACGAGCCCGGCCTGGAGTCGCTGTTCGACGTCATCGCCGAGACGGTCCCGCCGCCCTCGGACGACCCGGACGCCCCGCTGCAGGCCCACGTCACCAACCTCGACGCGACCAGCTTCCTGGGCCGCATCGCGCTGTGCCGGGTCCGCGCCGGCGTGATCCGCCGCGGCCAGCAGGTCGCCTGGTGCACCGCCGACGGCAAGACCACCCGCGTCAAGATCTCCGAGCTGCTGCGCACCGAGGCGCTGACCCGCGTCCCGGCCGAGTTCGCCGTGGCGGGCGACCTGGTCGCCGTGGCCGGCATCGCCGAGGTCACCATCGGCGACACCCTCGCCGACCCGGACGACCCGCGCCCGCTGCCGCGCATCAACGTCGACGAGCCTGCCATCTCGGTCACCATCGGCATCAACACCTCCCCGCTGGTCGGGCGCGACCCGCACCCGGGCGGCAAGCTCACCGCCCGCCAGGTGAAGAACCGGCTCGACCAGGAGCTCGTCGGCAACGTGTCGCTGCGGGTGCTGCCCACCGAGCGCCCCGACGCCTGGGAGGTCCAGGGCCGCGGCGAGCTGGCGCTGGCCGTGCTGGTCGAGACCATGCGCCGGGAGGGCTTCGAGCTCACCGTGGGCAAGCCCGAGGTGGTCACGAAGATCGTCGACGGCAAGGTCCACGAGCCGTTCGAGAACCTGTCCTGCGACGTGCCCACCGAGCACCTGGGCGCGGTCACCCAGCTGGTCGCCGGGCGCAAGGGCGAGCTGATCCAGATGGTGCACGGCGCCAGCCGCGTCCGGATGGACTACCGGGTCCCCAGCCGCGGCCTGATCGGCTTCCGCACCGAGTTCCTCACCGTCACCCGCGGCGCCGGCATCGCCAGCCACGTGCACGACGGCTACGGCCCCTGGCTGGGCGAGATGCGGATGCGCCAGCGCGGCTCGCTCGTCGCCGACCGCACCGGCCCGGTCACCGCCTACGCGGTCGACCAGCTCGCCGACCGCGGCGTGCTGTTCGTCGGTCCCGGCACCCAGGTCTACGCCGGGATGGTGATCGGCGAGTACACCCGCGGCGAGGACCTCGAGGTCAACATCGTGCGCGAGAAGAAGCTCACCAACATGCGCATGTCCACCAGCGACGAGCTGGTCAAGCTGACCCCGCCGACCATCCTCAACCTGGAGCAGGCGCTGGAGTTCTGCGCGGGCGACGAGTGCGTCGAGGTGACGCCGGAGTCGGTGCGGCTGCGCAAGACCGTGCTCGACTCGCACGCCCGGGCCCGGGCGCGCTCCCGGGCGAAGTCCGCCGTCTGAGGCCCGGTCCGCTCGGCGTTCTGGCGTCTCGCAGCCGGGGGGTCGTCCTCGCAGCCCGCCGGCGCGCTGCGAGGACCCAGGCAGCGCTGCGAGGACCCTCCGGCCCGCCGCGAAGGCGCCGCCGGAGGCGCGGTTCAGTCGAGTGCAGGTCGCCGGAACGGGGGGTGAGCGCGGGCGCCGCGCCCGGTGCGAGGATGGCCGTCGCTCGCCGGCGTGCGCCCGGCGACGGGCAGGGGGACAGGTGAGGCGCAGGCGGGCCGGGGTGGTCGTGCTGCTGGCGGGGGTGCTCGCGGGGCTGCTGACGGCCTGCGTCAACGAGCCCGTGCCGCAGCCGTCCGAGCCGGTGCCGACCGCCCAGCCCGACCCGACGAAGCTCGTGGTGGCCGTGGGCGACATCCCGGCCGGGTTCAACCCGCACCTGCTGGCGCACCTGAGCCCGGTGACCACGGCGCTGGCCACGCTGGTGCTGCCCTCGGTGTTCCGCCCCGACGCCGACGGCGCCATGCAGATCGACCAGACGATCGCCACCAGCGCCGAGGTGGTCGCGACCGAGCCGTTCACGGTGAGCTACGAGCTCAACCTGGAGGCGTCCTGGTCGGACAACGCGCCGATCGCCGCCGAGGACTTCGTCTACCTGTGGGAGCGGATGCGCGAGGAGCCCGGCGTCGCCGACGACGCCGGCTACCGGCTGATCACCGACGTGCGTTCGCGCGCCGGGGGCAAGGCCGTCGACGTCGTGTTCGCGCACGCCTACCCGGCGTGGAAGGAGCTGTTCACCGACCTGCTGCCGGCGCACCTGCTCAAGGACGCACCCGGCTCCTGGGTCGGCGCCACCACCGGTGGCCTCCCGGCGTCGGGGGGCCCGTTCCGCATCGGCACCATCGACCGCGACCGCGGCCTGGTCGAGCTGACCCGCAACGACCTGTACTGGGACGCCCCGAGCGTGCTGGACGTGCTGGTCCTGCAGCGCCTCGACGACGCCCAGACGGTGGCCGGGCTGGCATCCGGCGACGTCGACATCGCGCTCACCGAGGCCGACGCCGACATCCGCACGGCCCTCGGCGGCCTGCAACCCGCACCCCACACCCAGCCCGCGCCGCAGCCGGTGGTGGTCCAGCTGGGCATGCGGGGCGACGGGGGCCCGCTGGCCGACCCGCGGGCCCGGCAGGGCGTCGCGGCGCTCGTCGACCGGGAGGCGGTCCGGGCCCGGGCCGCGCCGGACGCGCTGCCCGCCGACGCGTTCGGCCTGGCCCCGTCCGAGCCCGGCTACCAGGCCACGGCGCCGCAGGGCGCCCCGGCCCGCCCCGACCCGGTGGTCGCCGGCCAGCTGCTGGCCCAGGCCGGGTGGTCGCGCGACCTGACCACCGGCCGCTGGGCGGTGGCCGGCGCGCCGGTGCGGCTGGTGCTGGGCGCGGCCGCCGAGCGCCCGGACGACCTGCGGGTCGCCCGCATCGTGGCCGAGCAGCTCGACCAGGCCGGCATCGACGTCGACATCGTGGCGCCGGGCGCGGTCGCGCTGTTCGGGCAGGAGGCCGTGCCGGCCACGCCGCCCAGCCCCCCACCGACCACACCGCCCGCGCCGACCCCGTCGACGGCACCGGGTGGACCGTCGGGGGTCGCCACCCCCGCTGCGCCCACCCCGGAGCCGAGCACCGCGCCCCCGAGCAGCTCCACGACGAGCGCGAACCCGACCGCGCCGGGGACCGTCGAGCCCGACCTGATGGTCCTGCCGCGCACGACCGGTGGTGATCCGGGCACTGAACTGGCCTCCGACTACGGCTGCCCGTCGCCGAGCGCCGCGGTGCCGTTCCCGCCGCGCCCGCCGACCGGATTCTGCTTCGCCGCGCTGCAGCCCGCCCTGGACGACCTGGTCTCGCCCACGCCGCGGGCCGACGCGGCACTGCAGGTCGAGCGGGTGCTCTGGCAGCAGCTGCCGGCGCTGCCGCTCTTCCAGCCGGTCACCCTGGTGATCAGCACGTCGGCCGCGGACGCCGCGACCGGCGTCGGGCCCGGGCCGCTGCGGACGGGGCCGGTCACCGGAGCGCAGGAGTGGCGCCCGCCGAACGGGTGATCCAGGTCACCCGCAGCGCGTTGTTACCGAGAGGTAGCCCTAGTGTGTCCGGAAGCTTCGCGCCCGGTCACCCTTTGGTCACGATCGAAGGGTCGCCGGTGACGGTGAGGTCAACCGGTTTCTACGGTGCCTTGGTTCGGGGGATGCCGGTCCGTCGACATGGACGGAGTCCTCCGCCGGAGTCCGGGCGTCCGATCAGGACACCCAGTAGAGGAAAGGGTCGGGAGTCGATGAGGAGAACACGGGCAGCGTCCCTGGTCGCGCTGAGCGCGGCCGCGACGCTGTTGCTCGCCGCGTGCGGGGGTGGCGGCGGCAACGCCGGTGGCGAGGGTGGTGGCGGCGCGGCCGAGCAGACCTCCCAGGGCGGCGTCCTGGCCGACTGCGCCGACAACCCCAACGACTGCAACTCGGTCCCCGCCGACCAGCTGCAGCAGGGCGGGGAGATCACGGTCGCGCTCGAGAAGAACATCGACAACTGGATGCTGATCCACAGCGACGGGAACGTCTCGCCGCAGTCGAACGCCATCAAGACCTGGCTGCCGTTCACGTTCGCGACCCTGCCCGACCTGTCGGTCGCGCTGAACGAGAACGTCTTCACCTCCGCGGAGCAGACCAGCGCCTCGCCGCAGACGATCGTCTACGAGATCAAGCCGGAGGCGGTCTGGAACGACGGCACCCCGATCTCGGCCGAGGACTTCATCTTCACCTGGAAGTACCAGGACGGGAAGACCTGCCCCGACTGCACGCCGGCCAGCACGTCCGGCTACGACAAGGTCGCCTCGGTGGTGGGGTCGAACAACGGCAAGACCGTCACCGTCACCTTCGCCGAGCCCTTCACCGACTGGAAGAACCTCTGGAGCGCGGGCGCGCCCCTCTACCCGGCGCACATCGCCGCCCAGCAGGGTGACTACAACACCGGGCCGGGCCTGAAGGCGGCCGAGACCTACTTCGTCGGCACGGTCCCCACCTACTCGGGCGGGCCCTACCAGGTCGAGAACTGGGAGCCGAACACCGCGCTGACCGCCGTGCCCAACCCGCAGTGGTACGGCGCGGTCAAGCCCAAGCTCGACCGCGTGGTCTACCGGATCATCACCGACGCGACGCAGGAGCCGGTGGCCCTGCAGAACGACGAGGTCCAGGTGATCATGCCGCAGCCGCAGGTCGACCTGGTCGCCCAGGTCGCCAACATCCCGGGCGTCTCCCAGCAGCAGTCGCTGGGCCTGTCCTGGGAGCACATCGACTTCAACGCCGACAACCCCTTCCTGGCCGCCGAGCCGCTGCGCGACGCGCTCGCCACGGCGACCAACGTCCAGGACATGATCGACAAGACCGTCGGCCAGTTCAACGACGAGGTCGAGCCGCTCAAGAGCACGATGCTGCTGCCGGGCCTGGAGGGCTACCAGGACAACATCGGCGACTCCGGCAAGGGCTCCGGTGACGTCGAGGCGGCCAAGAAGATCCTGACCGACGCCGGCTACACCGGTGTGGGCACCGCGCTGGTCGCCCCGGACGGCCAGGCCGTCCCGCCGATGCGCATCGTCTACACCGTCGGCAACGCCATCCGGCAGACCCAGTCGGAGATCTTCGCCGCGGCGGCCCAGCAGCTCGGGGTCACCTTCCAGCCCACGACCACCGACTCGCTGGGCACCTCGCTGGGCGCGGGCGACTACGACGCCATCGTCTTCGCCTACATCAGCTCGCCCTTCCCGTTCAGCAACGCGCAGCAGAACTTCGTCTCCACCTCGGCGAGCAACTACACCAAGACCCGCATCCCCGAGCTGGACGCGCTGCTCAACCAGGCCGCCGCGTCGACCGACGCCGCCGACGCGCTGGCCAAGCTGAACGAGGCCGACAAGATGGTGCTGGACGTGTCGGCGATGCTGCCGCTGTACCAGAAGCCGACGTACCTGGCGATCAAGGACAACATCGGCAACGCTCGGGACAACGCCAGTCTCGACAGCGCCACGTACAACATCGCGGAGTGGGGTCTGCGGCAGGGCTGACGCCGCGCACCACCCCGGCCCCGGCCGGGTTGAACCTCGCAGTCCGGTCCGGGGGGCCCCCCCCCCGGCCCCCCCGCCCCGCGCCCCCCCCCCCCGGGGCCCCCCCCCCCCCCCCCCCCCCCCCGGGGGGGGGCCCCCCCCCCGGGGGGGGGGGGCGGCCCCCCCCCCCCCCCCCCGCACCGGTCCCACCGCCTGCAGGGAAGACCTCCATGCTCGCCTTCACCCTCCGCCGGATCGCGATATCGATCCCGGTGCTGCTCATCTCATCCTTCGTGGTGTTCGTGCTGGCCTCCGCGGCAGGCGACCCGCTCGACCCGCTCCTCGCGCGCAACCCCCCACCACCCCCGCAGACGATCGCGAACGAGACCGAGCGGCTGCGGCTGGACGACCCGCTGCTGTCGCGCTACTGGCAGTGGCTGACCGGGATCTTCCAGGGCGACTTCGGCCCGTCGGTGAACCCGGCCCGGGTCATCGGCGACGAGATCGGCGACCGCTTCCTGGTCACGCTGCGGCTGATCGCGCTGGCGATGATCGTCGCGCTCGTGCTGGCCGTCGTGGTCGGCGTGGTGAGCGCGGTCAAGCAGTACTCGCTGGTCGACTACGGCGCGACCTTCTTCGGCTTCCTGTTCCTGTCGATGCCGGCGTTCTGGCTGGCGATCCTGCTCAAGCAGGCAGGCATCGAGTTCAACCTGGCGGTGGGCGACTCGGTCATCTACACGATCGGCGAGGCCACCCCGAACTTCCAGGGCTCGTTCGGGGAACGGCTGGCCGACATCGCCGGGCACATGGTGCTGCCCACCATCTCCCTGGCGCTGATCTCCTACGCGGCCTGGAGCCGCTACCAGCGCGCCTCGATGCTCGAGGTGATGAACTCCGACTACATCCGGCTGGCCCGGGCCAAGGGCCTGCCCCAGCGCACGGTGACCGTCCGGCACGGGCTGCGCAACGCGCTGATCCCGCTGACCACGGTCACCGCGCTCGACCTCGCCTCCATCATCAGCGGTGCCGTGGTCACCGAGCGGGTGTTCCAGTGGCGCGGGATGGGCGACTTCCTGCTCAACGCGATCGCCACCGACGACGTCTACGCGACGATGGCCTGGTTGCTCGTCACCGCCACCGTGGTGATCCTGTTCAACCTGATCGCCGACCTGCTCTACGCAGTCCTCGACCCGAGGATCCGATATGCCTGAGCCGACCACCACCACGACCACCCCCGCACCGGGGGCGCCCGCCGGGGGCGCGCAGCCGGGCCCGAGCGGGCGGGCCGAGCGCGAGTTCACCGTCGCGGAGCGCAGCCAGTTCCAGTTGGTGCTGCGCCGCTTCCTGCAGCACCGGCTGGCGATGGTCAGCCTCGTCGTGCTGGTCCTGCTGGTCCTGCTGGCCTACGTCGGCGGCGCGCTGTGGAAGTACAAGTTCGGCGAGTACACCCCCGACGAGTCCGAGCCCCCCTCCTGGGAGCACCCCTTCGGCACCGACTCCGCCGGCCGCGACCAGTTCGCCCAGGTGCTGCGCGGCACCCAGATCTCGCTGCAGATCGCGGTGCTGGTGGCGCTGTTCGCCACCGTCGTCGGCACCATCTGGGGAGCGGTCGCCGGGTACTTCGGCGGGCTGGTCGACACGCTGATGATGCGTGTCTCCGACCTGATCCTGACCCTGCCGCTGATCGCGGTGGCCGCCATGCTCGGGCACAACTTCGGCGGCACCTGGTGGCTGATCGCGCTGGTGATCGCCGGGCTGTACTGGGCCTACGTCTCCCGCGTCGCCCGCGGCGTCGTGCTCTCGCTGCGGGAGAAGGAGTTCATCGAGGCGGCCAGGGCGCTCGGGTCCAGCGACGTCCGGATCATCCTGCGCCACCTGGTGCCCAACGCGCTGGGCGCCATCATCGTCAACGCCACCATCCTGATCGCCGTCGCGATCCTGCTCGAGACCGCGCTGTCCTACCTGGGCTTCGGGGTCACCGCGCCGGACACCTCGCTGGGCCTGCTGGTCAGCGAGGCGCAGACGGCGCTGTCCACGCGTCCGTGGCTGTTCTACTTCCCGGGGTTGTTCATCATCCTGATCGCGCTGTGCATCAACTTCATCGGCGACGGGCTGCGCGACGCGCTCGACCCGCAGCAGACCAAGGTCCGCCGGTGACCGCCGAGGACGTGCTGGCGGGCGGCAGGCCCGAGGGGGCCGCCGAGCCCGTCCGCCCGTCGGACCCGGTGCTGGAGGTCTCCGGCCTCACCGTCGGCTTCCCGAGCGAGGACGGCATGGTGCAGGCCGTCCGCGGGGTCGACTACTCGCTGCGCGGCGGCGAGGTGCTCGGCATCGTCGGCGAGTCGGGCTCGGGCAAGTCGGTCACCTCGCTGGCGGTGATGGGGCTGCTGCCCCGCACGGCGAAGGTGTCGGGCTCGGTGCGCTTCCGCGGCCGCGAGCTGATCGGGATGAGCGAGGCGGAGCTGAACAAGGTCCGCGGCCGCGACATCTCGATGATCTTCCAGGACCCGATGACCTCGCTGAACCCGGTCTACTCGGTCGGGTACCAGATCGCCGAGGCGGTCCGCGCGCACCACGGCGTGTCCAAGGCCGCCGCGCTCGACCGCGCGGCCGACCTGCTCGAACTCGTGCGCATCCCGAACCCGGGGCAGCGGCTCTCGGCCTACCCGCACGAGCTCTCGGGCGGCATGCGCCAGCGGGTCGTCATCGCGATCGCGATGGCCAACGACCCCGACGTGATCATCGCCGACGAGCCGACCACCGCGCTGGACGTCACGGTGCAGGCGCAGATCATGCAGTCGCTGCAGGCGGCCCAGGCCGAGACGGGCGCGGCCATGGTGCTGATCACCCACGACCTCGGGGTGATCGCCGGCCAGGCCGACCGCGTCCTGGTCATGTACGCCGGCAAGCCGGTCGAGATCGGCACCGCCGAGGACGTCTTCTACACCGCGCGGATGCCCTACACCTTCGGGCTGCTGGGCAGCCTGCCCCGGCTCGACCGGCCCAGCGAGCGGCTGACGCCGATCCCGGGCTCGCCGCCGTCGGTGGTCAACATGCCGCCGGGCTGCCCGTTCACCCCGCGCTGCCCGCTGGCCATCCCGCTGTGCGACGAGCGCGAGCCCGAGCTGGAGCCCACCACCGACGCCGGGCACCTGGCCGCGTGCCACCGCTCCGACGAGCTGGTCGGCAAGTCGCCCGGCGACGTGTTCACCACCGGGGTCGCCGACACCGAGGCGCTGGCGCACTTCGTCGAAGAGAGCGAGGAGCTCGCATGAGCGAGCCTGCGAGCGAATCATCAGCACAGCGCCTTCGCGAAGCGCCGGCCGAGCGCTGCGAGGCCGTGCGATGAGCGCGCCGGCGGTGAGCAAGGGCGGCGGCGGCGCGAGCGGCGCCGAGCCCATCCTGAGCGCCCGCAACCTGGTCAAGCACTTCCCGGTGCGCTCGACCGGGCTGATCCGCCGCCAGGTCGGCGTCATCCACGCGGTGTGCGACGTGTCGTTCGAGCTGCTGGAGGGCGAGACGCTCGGGCTGGTCGGCGAGTCCGGCTGCGGCAAGTCGACGACGGCCCGGCTGGTGCTGAACCTGATCAAGGCGACCTCGGGCGAGGTGTTCTACGGCGGCAAGGACGTCACGGCGCTGTCCCCGAAGCAGCTGCGGACGCTGCGCCGCGACCTGCAGATCGTCTTCCAGGACCCGTACGCCTCGCTCGACCCCCGGATGCCGGTCAACGAGATCGTGGCCGAGCCGCTGCGCATCCACGACATGTACGACAAGGGCGGCCGCGAGCTGGTGCGCGACCTGCTGCGCACGGTCGGGCTCAAGCCCGAGCACGGCAACCGCTTCCCGCACGAGTTCTCCGGCGGGCAGCGCCAGCGCATCGGGGTGGCCAGGGCGCTGGCCCTGCGGCCCAAGGTGCTGGTGCTCGACGAGCCGGTGTCCGCGCTGGACGTCTCGATCCAGGCCGGCGTGCTCAACCTGCTCGACGAGCTGCAGGCCGAGCTGGGCCTGTCGTACCTGTTCGTGTCGCACGACCTGTCGGTGGTGCGGCACACGGCCGACCGCATCGCGGTGATGTACCTGGGCCGCATCGTGGAGACCGGCCCGGCGGCCGACCTGTTCGAGCGGCCGGGGCACCCCTACACCCAGGCCCTGATCTCGGCGATCCCGCTGCCCGACCCGCGCAAGGAGCGGGCCAGGGAGCGGATCACGGTGGTCGGCGACCTGCCCAGCCCGGCCGACCCGCCTAGCGGCTGCCGGTTCCGCACGCGCTGCCCGAAGTTCGCCGCCGAGCTGACCGAGGACGAGCGCCGCCGCTGCGTCGACGACATCCCGGAGCTGGTCGGCCGCGGCCAGGGGCACCCCGTCGCCTGCCACTACGCCGAGCAGAAGGTGCTGATCTGACGGCCGTAGAGTTGCCGGCGTGACCAGTGCCCCGACGGCCGCGGGCCGCAGGCTGCTGCTCGTGCACGCCCACCCGGACGACGAGACGCTGAGCACCGGCGGCACCATCGCCCGCTACGCCGCGGAGCCGGACACCGCGGTCACCCTGGTCACCTGCACGCTGGGGGAGCAGGGCGAGGTCATCCCGGCGGAGCTGGCGATGCTGGAGGCCGGGCAGGCCGACCAGCTGGGCGGTTTCCGGATCGGTGAGCTGGCCGGGGCCTGCGCCGCGCTCGGCCCGGTCGACCACCGCTTCCTGGGCGGGGTGGGCCGCTGGCGCGACTCGGGCATGGCGCTGGCCGGGCACGGTGTGCGGGCGGCGACGCCGGAGGTCCTGCACCCGCGGGCGCTCGCCCGGCCGGAGGCGTTCGACGCGCAGGTCGAGGCCCTGGTCGCGGTGCTGGCCGAGGTGCGCCCGCAGGTGGTCGTCACCTACCCGGCCGACGGCGGCTACGGCCACCCCGACCACGTCCGCGCCCACGAGATCACGGTGGCCGCGGTGGCGGCCGCGCCGGTGCCCGCGCGGCTGGCGTTCACCGCGGTCTCGCGGTCGGCGCTGGCCACCGGGCTGGCCCGGATCTCGGCGCTGCCCGGCCTGCCGTTCCGGCTGCCCGCCCCGCGGGAGCTGCCCGCGGTGGCCGACGCCGAGATCACCGCCCGGATCGACGTGACCGGCGCGCGCGCGGCCAGGGTCGCCGCGCTGCGCGCGCACGCCACCCAGGTCGAGGTGTGGACGCCGGCCGCACCGGACGAGGACACCGTGGTGTGGGCGCTGAGCAACGGCATCGCACAGCCGCTGCTCGACGCGGAGGAGTTCACCGTGCCCGACGCCGCACCGGGCCTGCTCGACGACCTGTTCGCCGGGCTCGCGGCATGAGCGAAGCGCCGTACCCGCCGAAGGGGCGCGCCGTCCCGCCGCCGTCCGATGCCGCGCTGGAGGGCGGGCTGCTCGGGCTGCTGCTGCTCGACGCGATCCTGCTGGCCGGCATCGGGCTGGTCTTCACGCCCTACTACGTCGGGTCGGTCCCGGTCCCGATCGGCGCGGTCCTGGTGGTCCTGGTGCTGCCGTGGCTGGTGCTGCGGGCCGGCGAGATCGACCCGCGCCCGTCGGTGGCGGGCGCGCCGCTGTGGGTGTGGTTGCTCGTCACGCTGGTGCTGGGCCTGTGGGGTCCCGGCGGCGACGCCATCCTGCCGATGGCTCCCACCACCGTGTGGACGTCGCTGGTGCTGGTCGGCGGTGGCCTGCTGGCCGGCGTGGTGACGCTGCGGCTGCGCGCGGCGCCCTCCCCGGCGTCGGCCGGGGCATCCGGTCAGGACGGCGGCACCAGGTACCGGTAGCGGTGGTGCTCGACGAAGCCGAGCCGTCCGTACAGCGCCCGAGCCCCCGTGTTGTGCAGCGCCACCTGCAGCACCGCCCAGCGCGCCGCGGCGGCCCCGCCCCAGTCGGCGGCCACCCCCACCAGCGTCGTGGCCAGGCCCTTGCGGCGCTCGGTGGGCAGCACGTCGAGCACCGACAGGTGCAGGTGGTCGGCGACGGCGGTGGCCCGCAACCGCCCGACCGGCTCCCCGTCGGCCCCGCGGGCCAGCAGGAACGCCGTGCGCGGCGAGCCGCCGGGGTCGAGCACGTGCCGCTTCGCCGGGCTCGGCTCGCCGTCCCCGCCCAGGCCCCACCACTGCGCCGACGGCCGCTCGGGCACCTCCACGACCGGCCCCGGCCTGCGGGGCAGCGCCGCGAGGTCGGCGACCATCACCGAGACCTCGGCCCCGGCCTCGTGCCCGCTGTCGAGGACCCAGCCCTCCCGGGCGACCGCCGCGTCCCACGGCGAGCCGATCGGCGCCTGCACCCGCGCCGGGATGGCGTGCTCGACGGCGAACCCGCGCAGCACGTCGAGGGCGGCCGCGACCGGCATCCCCGGGTCGCCGACGGCCAGCGCGGAGTTGGCCCGGCCGGTGTAGCCGCCTGCCGCCCGCAGCCGCCAGCCGCCCAGCGGGCGGTCCACGACGGCGGGCCAGGCGTCGGCGCACAGCTCCTCCAACCGGGTCACCGCGGCGAGCGGGGCCCGGCGCGGCACGGCAGGCGGCACCGCACGGACCGCGACCACCGCCGTTCGGGCGGCGCGCACCGGGCCCTTGCGCGTGGAGACGACGAGCTCGTCGCCATCGGCGCTCAGCTCGCCCACCGCGTCGCGGTAGAGCGGGCGGCCGTCGCGCTCGCCGATCCGGAACCGCAGGGCCACCCGCCGACCGATCAGATCCCCGCCGATGCGCACCCCCGCATCGTGCCCGGAACCGGGCTTCCATCCCGGGAGGAGGGCGCGGGTCACACCGCCCCCCATACCGTACGGTCGGGATCGGGATACATACTGGGACCTTCCCTGAACTGCCAGAATCGTGAGGACCGTCCGTGACCTACGTGATCGCCGAGCCCTGCGTCGACCTCCTCGACAAGGCGTGCATCGAGGAGTGTCCGGTGGACTGCATCTACGAGGGCGGCCGGATGATGTACATCCACCCCGACGAGTGCGTCGACTGCGGGGCATGCGAGCCGGTGTGCCCGGTCGAGGCCATCTACTACGAGGACGACGTGCCCGAGCAGTGGGCCGCCTACACCAAGGCCAACGTCGACTTCTTCGACGAGCTGGGCTCGCCCGGCGGCGCGTCCAAGATCGGCAAGATCGAGCGCGACGTCGAGCCGGCCGCCAGCCTGCCCCCGCAGGAGCACGACGAGTGACCCTCGTCGGGCGCACGGGCCGCGCGGCCCAGCCGGTGTGATACTCGCGCCGTGACGCCCGCCCCGACCCTGCCCGACTTCCCCTGGGACTCCCTGGCCGGCGACAAGTCGCTGGCCGCGGGCCACCCGGACGGGATGGTCGACCTCTCGGTCGGCACCCCGGTCGACCCGATCTCCCCGGCGGTGCGCGCCGCGCTGGCCGGCCCCGCCGCCGACGACCCCGGCTACCCCACCACCCACGGGCCGGAGTCGTTGCGCGAGGCCGTGGCGGCGAGCCTGCACCGCCGCTTCGGGGTGCGGGTCGACCCCGCCACCGTGCTGCCCACGATCGGCTCGAAGGAGCTGGTGGCCTGGCTGCCCACGCTGCTGGGCCTGGGGCCCGGGGCCACCGTGGTCGTGCCCCCGCTGGCCTACCCCACCTACGAGGTGGGCGCACTGCTGGCCCGCGCCGAGGTCGTCCGGTCCGACTCGACGACCGCGCTCGGCCCCCGCCGCGTCGCCCTGGTGTGGGTGAACTCACCCTCCAACCCGACCGGGCGCGTGCTGCCGCCCGAGCACCTGCGCAAGGTGGTCGACTGGGCCCGCGAGCGCGGCACGGTCGTCGCCTCCGACGAGTGCTACCTGTCCCTGTCGGACGGGGCCACCTCGATCCTGCACCCCGAGGTGTGCGGCGGGTCGGCCGATGGCCTGCTGGCCGTGCACTCGATGTCGAAGTCCTCCGGGCTCGCCGGCTACCGGGCCGGGTTCCTCACCGGCGACCCGCAGCTGGTGGCGGGCCTGCTGGAGATCCGCAAGCACGCCGGCATGATCGTGCCGCGGCCGGTGCAGGCGGCGATGGCCGCGGCCGCCGCCGACGACGACGGGGTCGCCGCACAGGCGGCTACGTACGCCGCACGCCGCTCCCGGTTGCGCGCGGCCCTGGAGTCCTACGGGATGACCATCGAGCACTCCGAGGCCGGGCTCTACCTCTGGGCCACCGACGGGCGGCCCTGCCGGGAGGTGGTGCACGAGCTGGCCGGGCTGGGGATCCTGGTCGCCCCCGGCGAGTTCTACGGCCCCACCGGGGGGCGGCACGTGCGCGTCGCGCTCACCGCCACCGACGAGCGGATCGACGCGGCGATCGGCCGACTGGCCGAGGCGCGGGCGGCCACCGGATCGGCGGCGACCGGCTGAGATGACCCCGAGTTGACCCCGCCGTCGGGGCGCGCCGCGGGCGCGGCTCCCGCCGTGCGCCCGCTGACCGTGCTGCTGGGCCTGCTCGCGCTGGCCGTCAACCTGCGCGCGGCGCTGGCCGGTTACCCGCCGCTGCTGGAGACCGCCCGCGAGGACCTCGCCCTGTCCGCGGGCGCGGCCGGGCTGGTGCAGTCCGGGGCGGTGCTGATGATGGCGGTCGGCTCGTTCGCCGGCTCCGCGGTCGGGCTGCGGTTCGGCCGCGAGACCGCGCTGGGCGTCGCGGTCGGCCTGGTCGCGCTGGGCAGCCTGGTCCGGGGGGTGCCTGCGCTCGGCGCGCTGGTGGCGGGCAGCCTGGTGCTGGGGCTGGGCGTGGGGCTGGCCGGGGTGCTGCTGGCCGGCGTGGTCAAGGAGCACCTGCCCGATCGGGCGGGCGCGGTGACCGGCGGCTACACGGTGTCGATGATGATCGGCGCGACGACGGCCGGGGCGGTCGCGGTGCCGCTGGCGGTGGTGCTGGGCGGCTGGTCGTTCTCGCTCGCCGTCTGGGCCGCGCCTGCGGCGCTGGCCCTCGGGCTGTGGGTGCCGGTGGCCCGACGGGCCGGGCGCCCCGCCCCGGGCTCCGCGCGGCCGGCGCCCGCGGCGCCGTGGCGCAGCTCGTTCGCCCGCCGGGTCACGGTCTACCAGCTCGGCACGTCGTCGATGTTCTACGGGGGCCTGACCTGGCTCGCGCCCTACTACGAGGGCCTGGGCTGGAGCCCGCAGGGCGCCGGGCTGCTGATCGCGGTGTGGAGCCTGGCGCAGATCCCGTCCGCCCTGGTGGTGCCGGTGCTGGCCGAGCGCAGCCGCCGCTGGCGGTTCTGGTCCGGGATCACCCTGGCCTGCGCGCTGGTCGGCGCGGTGGGGGTGCTGGCCTGGCCGCAGCCGCCGCTCGTCGGTC
This sequence comes from Pseudonocardia humida, assembly GCF_023898865.1. Lineage (GTDB taxonomy): Bacteria > Actinomycetota > Actinomycetes > Mycobacteriales > Pseudonocardiaceae > Pseudonocardia > Pseudonocardia humida. Next base: position 31,440 of record NZ_JAGSOV010000044.1, on the reverse strand, counting down.
CGTGGGGGTGGATCGCGCTGATGGGCTTCGGCCTCGGGGCCGGCTTCCCGCTCGGGCTCAGCGTGATCGCCTGGCGCACCGCCGACGGCGCGGCCAGCGCGGCCACCAGCGGGCTGGCCCTGGGCACCGGCTACGTCTGCGCCGGGCTGGTGCCGCTGCTGATGGGCGTGCTCATCGACCTCACCGCCGGATTCGCGGCCGCGCTCGCCGTGCTGCTGGTGGCCGGGGCGGTCCAGGGCGCCGGGATCATCGCGATCGGCGACCGCCCCCCACCCGTCGAGAACGACGGGGCGGGATCACCATCGCACTGATCGATCCCCTGTCGTCGTTCTCGACGGGGAGGCGGGATCAGTTCGCGTGCAGCGCGGAGTTGAGCGCGATGCCCTCCCCGGTGCGGGCGAGCACCTCGACCGCGCCGGAGACCGAGTTGCGCCGGAACAGCAGCCCGTTGTGCCCGGACAGCGTGCGCGCGGCCACCACGTCGCCGCCGTCGACCAGCGTGACCTTGGTGCCCGCGGTCACGTAGAGGCCGGCCTCGACCACGCAGTCGTCGCCGAGGGAGATGCCGATGCCGGCGTTCGACCCGATCAGGCAGCGCCTGCCGACGGAGATGACCTCCTTGCCCCCGCCGGACAGCGTGCCCATGGCCGCCGCGCCCCCGCCGAGGTCGCTGCCGTCGCCGATCACGACCCCGGCCGAGATCCGGCCCTCGATCATGCAGGTGCCCAGCGTCCCGGCGTTGAAGTTGACGAAGCCCTCGTGCATGACGGTCGTGCCGGGGGCGAGGTGCGCGCCCAGCCGGACCCGGTCGGCGTCGGCGATCCGCACGCCGGTGGGCAGCACGTAGTCGACCATGCGGGGGAACTTGTCGACGCTGTGCACGGTCACCGGGCCGGTCGCGCGCAGCCGGGCCCGGGTGAGCTCGAAGTCGGTCACGGCGCACGGGCCCCGGTCGGTCCACACGACGTTGGCCAGCAGCCCGAACTGGCCGTCCAGGTTGGCCTCGTGCGGCGCGATCACGCGGTGGCTGAGCAGGTGCAGCCGCAGGTACACGTCGTGCGCGTCGACCGGCGGGTCGGCCAGCGACTCGATCGCCGTGCGCACAACCACGGTCTCGACGCCGCGCGCCGCGTCGACACCGGCCAGCGGCTCCAGGTCGGCCGAGCGGTCGGGCGCGTCCCGGCCCAGCGCGGGCGCCGGGAACCAGGTGTCCAGGATCGTGCCGTCCGCGGCGGTGGTGGCCAGGCCGGTCCCCGATGCGCCTTCCGGGCGCGGTGCGGTAGTCACCGCACCATCATCCCGGGTCCCCCGCGGGTACCGTGCCTGCGGTGACCGACGCCGTCATCGACCTCGACCTCACCGCCGACCCGATCGACCTCTGCGCCGCGCTCGTCGACGTCCCGAGCGTCTCCGGCGAGGAGGGGGCGCTCGCCGACGCGCTGGAGCGGGCGCTGCGCGCGCAGGCCCCGCACCTGGAGCTGCTGCGCTCGGGCCACGCGGTGCTGGCCCGGACGAACCTCGGCCGCGCGCAGCGGGTGCTGCTGGCCGGGCACATCGACACCGTGCCCATCGCCGACAACGTGCCCAGCCGGCGCGAGGGCCACCTGCTGCACGGCTGCGGCACCACCGACATGAAGTCCGGCGACGCCGTCATCGCCCACCTGGCCGCCACCCTGACCGAGCCCCGCCACGACCTCACCCTGGTCTTCTACGACTGCGAGGAGGTCGAGGCCGACCGCAACGGCCTGGGCCGCATCGAGCGCGAGCACCGCGACTGGCTCGACGCCGACCTGGCCCTGCTGGGCGAGCCGACGGCGGCCACGATCGAGGCGGGCTGCCAGGGCACGCTGCGCGTCGAGGTGACCACCCGCGGCAGGCGCGCCCACTCGGCCCGCTCCTGGCTCGGCGACAACGCCGTGCACGCCGCGGGCGGGATGCTCGACCGGCTCGCCCGCTACCGGCCGCGCCGGGTCGACATCGACGGCTGCGAGTACCGCGAGGGCCTGCAGGCCGTGCGGATCACCGGCGGGGTGGCCGGCAACGTCGTCCCCGACGAGTGCGTGGTGACGGTCAACTTCCGGTTCGCCCCCGACCGCGACGTCGCCGCCGCGGAGAAGCACGTCCGGGAGGTCCTGGACGGCTTCGACGCGGTCGTCACCGACAGCGCCCCCGGCGCGCTGCCCGGCCTGGGCGCCCCGGCCGCCCGCGAGTTCCTGGCCGCGGCCGGGGGGGCCCCGCGGGCCAAGTTCGGCTGGACCGACGTCGCCCGCTTCGCCGCGCTCGGCATCCCGGCCGTCAACTACGGCCCCGGCGACCCGAACCTGGCCCACACCCGCGAGGAGCACGTGGACACCCGGGAGATCACCGAGGTGACCGCCACCCTTCGCCGTTTCCTCACCTGACGGCGACGGGGGCGCCCCGCGGGGCCTCACTACCCTGGGCCCATGAGTGAGACCGGGGCGCCGCGCCCCGAGCAGAGCCGAGCCGCGCGCCACCCGCAGGAGAAGCAGCGCGGCCCGGTGGTGCTGCGCGGCCTGTACCGCGACGAGCCGACAACCACCGACCAGCGCCTGCTCGACTCCCGCGGGCCCAGCGACTGGGTGCACACCGACCCCTGGCGCGTGCTGCGCATCCAGGCCGAGTTCGTCGAGGGCTTCGGCGGGCTGGCCGAGGTGCCCCGGGCCGTCACGGTGTTCGGCTCGGCGCGCACCCCGCGCGACCACCCGGAGTACCAGCAGGGCGTCGTGCTCGGCGCGGCGCTGGCCGAGGCGGGCTACGCGGTGATCACCGGCGGCGGGCCGGGCGTGATGGAGGCGGCCAACCGCGGCTGCAAGGACGCCGGCGGCTTCAGCATCGGGCTGGGCATCGAGCTGCCCTTCGAGCAGGGCCTCAACGACTGGGTCGACCTGGGCATCAACTTCCGGTACTTCTTCACCCGCAAGACGATGTTCGTGAAGTACTCGCAGGCGTTCGTGTGCCTGCCCGGCGGCTTCGGCACCCTCGACGAGCTGTTCGAGGCGCTGACCCTGGTGCAGACCAAGAAGGTCACCAAGTTCCCGGTGGTGCTGCTGGGCAGCGAGTACTGGGGTGGGCTCTACGACTGGATCGCCGACAAGGTGCTCGGCGGGGGCAAGGTCGGTGAGAAGGACCTGGCCCTGCTGCACGTCACCGACGACGTCGACGACGCCGTGAAGGTCGTGCACGAGGCCTACCGGGCGTGGGAGGAAGCGCATTGAGCGAGCTTGCGAGCGAAACCTTCGACACAGCGCTCCGCGAAGCGCCGACCGAGCGCGGCGAGGGAGAGCGTTGAGTCTCTCGGTGTGCGTCTACTGCGCATCGATCGAGGGCATCGCGCCGGAGAACCGGGAGCTGGCCGCGGCGGTCGGGCGCGGGATCGCCGAGCGCGGCTGGGCCCTGGTGTCCGGCGGCGGGCGGCACTCGATGATGGGCGCCGTCGGCGCGGCGGCCCGGCTGGGCGGCGCGCGCACGACCGGGGTCATCCCGCACGCGCTGGTCGACCGGGAGTGGGCCGACCACGAGTCCGACGAGCTGCTGCTGGTCGACACCATGCGCGACCGCAAGGCGCTGATGGAGGCCCACGCCGACGCCTTCCTCGCGCTGCCCGGCGGCCTCGGCACCTGCGAGGAGCTGTTCGAGGTGTGGACGTCGGGCTACCTCGGCATGCACGCCAAGCCGGTGGTCCTGCTCGACCCGTACGGCCACTACACCGGCCTGCTCGAGTGGGTCGGCGGGCTGCGCGACCGCGGCTTCGTCGTGCCCGCGGCGATCGAGCGGCTGATCGTCACCACCGACGTCGACGCCGCGCTGGACGCGTGCGCGGCCGAGGTCGGCGAGGCCGACGTCTCGCGCATGGTCCGATGACGGCCCGGCGACGGCACGGGTGACGGCCGGGCAGCCGCCACGGCTGCGGTTCGGCACCCGGGAGCCCGCCCAGGACCGGGCGCTGGTCATGGCCATCGTCAACCGCACGCCCGACTCGTTCTACGACCGGGGCGCCGCGTTCGCCGACGACGCCGCCATGGCCAGGGTCGACGCGGTGGTGGCCGAGGGCGCCGACATCGTCGACATCGGCGGGGTCAAGGCCGGTCCCGGCCCCGACGTCGACGTGGGCGAGGAGATCCGCCGGGTGGTGCCGTTCGTGGCGGCCGTCCGCGACCGCCACCCCGACCTGGTGATCAGCGTGGACACCTGGCGCGCCGAGGTCGGCAGGCTCGCCGTGGCCGAGGGCGCCGACCTGCTCAACGACACCTGGGCCGGGCACGACCCCGGCCTGGGCGAGGTCGCCGCCGCGACCGGCGTCGGCATCGTCTGCTCGCACACCGGGGCCGCGCGGCCGCGCACCCGGCCGCACCGCGTCCGCTACGCCGACGTCGTCGCCGAGGTGATCGACGAGGTGTGCGGGCAGGCGGAGCGGCTCGCGGCGCTGGGCGTGCCGCGCGAGGGCATCCTCATCGACCCCACCCACGACTTCGGCAAGAACACCTTCCACGGCCTGGCCCTGCTGCGCCGCTGCGCCGACCTGGTCGCCACCGGCTGGCCGGTGCTGATGGCCCTGTCGAACAAGGACTTCGTCGGCGAGGCGCTGGGCGTCACGGCCGTCACCGACCGGCTGGAGGGCACCCTGGCGGCCACCGCGCTGGCCGCCGCGGCCGGCGCCCGGATCTTCCGCGCGCACGAGGTGACCGCGACCCGTCGTACGGTGGACATGGTCGCCGCCATCACCGGCACCCGTCCGCCGCGGCGGACGGTGCGCGGGCTGGCCTGACGCGCCCCGGCAGCGCCGCCGGTCTCCCCGGACCGGACGAGCAGCCAGGAGTGCCCATGGACGCCGTGACCGAGCAGTGGTTCGCCCGCCGCACGTGGCAGGAACCGTCGTGGACCGTCGACGAGCTGGTGGCGGCCAAGGCGGGCCGCCGGGTGTCGGTGGTGCTGCCCGCGCTCGACGAGGAGGCGACGGTCGGCGCGATCGTCGCGGCCATCGTCGGGCTGACCACGGGCCCGGCCCCGCTGGTCGACGAGCTCGTCGTGGTCGACTCCGGCTCGACCGACCGCACCGTCGAGGTGGCGGCCGCGGCAGGCGCGCGCGTCGTGCTGCGCACCGACGTCCTGGCCGACCTGGAGCCGCGCGAGGGCAAGGGCGAGGTGCTGTGGCGCTCGCTGGCCGCCACCACCGGCGACGTCATCTGCTACATCGACTCCGACCTCGTCGACTTCGACCCCGGCTTCGTCCCGGCGCTGCTCGGCCCGCTGCTGGTCGAGACGGGCGTCGAGCTGGTCAAGGGCTTCTACCGGCGCCCGCTGCGGCTGGAGACCACCCAGGCCGACACGGGCGGCGGCCGCGTCACCGAGCTGCTGGTCCGCCCGCTGCTGGCCGCGCTGCGCCCCGAGCTCGCCGGCGTCGTTCAACCGCTGGGCGGCGAGTACGCCGGCACCCGCGCGCTGCTGGAGTCGGTGCCGTTCGCCGCGGGCTACGGGGTGGAGATCGGCCTGCTGCTCGACACCTTCGAGCGCACCGGCGTCGACGGCATCGCCCAGGTCAACCTGGGGGTGCGCAAGCACCGCAACCGGTCGCTGGTGCAGCTGGGCGCGATGGCCCGCCAGATCCTGGCCGCGGCGCTCGGCCGGCTCGGCGTGCCGGACGCCGGCGGCGCACTCGTGCAGTTCCTGCAGGTCGACGGCGAGTGGCTGGCGACCTCCACCCCGGTCGCCGTGGCCGACCGACCCCCGATGCGCGAGGTCCTCGTCCGCTGAGGCCGGCGGGCGGCGCCATCCGGGCGGGCGACGGGCCGCGCGTTCACACCGGCTTGTCAGGTGTCCGTGGTGAGATGAACACCGTGGGTACGGCGCTGATCTACCTCCTGGTCATCGCCGCCGTCGCGGCGGCGGTCTTCGGGCTGTCCGCGCTCGTGTTCGGGCGGGGGGAGGAGCTGTCCGCGCTGCCCCCCGGGGCCACGCCCACCCGGCTGCCCGCGGGAGAGGTCCACGGGCGCGACGTCCGCGACCTGCGCTTCCAGCAGGTCGTGCGGGGCTACCGGATGGACGAGGTCGACTGGGCCCTGGGCCGGCTGGCCGACGAGCTCGACCGGGGCGCCCTGGAGCGGGCCGAGCTGGCGGCGCGGGTGCGGGAGCTGGAGTCGCGGGTGGGCGCGGAGCGCAGCGCGGCCGTCAACGGAACGACGAGCGCCCACCGCGCGGGCGAGGAGGGCGAGGCGTGAGACGTCCCGCGGAGATCACCGTCACCGTCGACGTCGACGCCCCCGCCGAGGCCGTCTGGGACGCCGTCACCGACTGGCCCGGTCAGGGCCGCTGGATGCTCGGCACGCGCGTCTCGGTCGACGGGCCCGGCGACGGGCGCCACCTGGGGGCCCGGATGACCGCGGTCACCGGCGTCGGCCCGCTCGGGGTCGCCGACCGGATGGAGATCGTGCGGTGGGAGCCGCCGCACCGCTGCGACGTGCGCCACCTGGGGCGCGTCATCCGCGGCGAGGGCGTCTTCGAGGTGGTGGAGCTGGCGCCGGAGCGGTCCCGGTTCGTCTGGACCGAGCTGCTCGACCTGCCCCTCGGGGCCCTGGGCCGGCTGGGCTGGCCGGTCGTGCGGCCGGCGATGCGCTGGGGGGTGCGGTACTCGCTGCGCCGGATGGCCCGCCAGGTCGAGGCGGCGCGGAGGGCGCCCGGTGGGTGAGCCGCAGCGCTGCGCCTGGGCGACGAGCGCCCCGGACTACATCGCCTACCACGACGACGAGTGGGGCCGACCCCTGCACGGGGTCACGGCGCTGTTCGAGCGGCTGAGCCTGGAGGCCTTCCAGTCGGGGCTGTCCTGGCTGGTCATCCTGCGCAAGCGCCCGGCGTTCCGGGCGGCCTTCGCCGGGTTCGACCCGGCGGTGGTGGCCGCGTTCGGGCCCGCCGACGTCCAGCGCCTGCTCGGCGACGCCGGCATCGTCCGCAACCGGGCCAAGATCGAGGCCACGATCCACAACGCCGGGCGGGTGCTGGAGCTCGACGTCCCGCTCGACGAGCTGCTCTGGTCGTTCGCGCCCGACCCGACCACACGCGTACGACCCGCCGCGATGGGCGACGTGCCGGCGACCACACCGGAGTCGACGGCGATGGCCCGCGAGCTCAAGCGCCGGGGGCTGCGCTTCGTCGGACCGACCACCTGCTACGCGCTGATGCAGGCCGCCGGCCTGGTCGACGACCACGTCCAGGGGTGTTGGCGCGCAGTGACGCCGTAGTCGCAGAGGGTGAACGCTTCGGCGAGTTGATCGCTCCCGCTTCGCCCGCGTCCGACTGATGGGGAAAGATGTTCGCAGCATCCCCGCCGCGCGCTCTCCCCGCGTTGCGGCACCCTGCAACGACGATGGAGGAGGCAGGAGATGGCGGCGATGAAGCCCCGGACCGGTGACGGTCCCCTGGAGGTGACCAAGGAGGGTCGGGGCATCGTGATGCGCGTTCCCCTCGAGGGCGGAGGTCGACTGGTCGTCGAGATGTCGGCCGAGGAGGCCAGCGACCTCGGCGACGCCCTCAAGGCCGCTGCCGGCTGAACGACCCCGGGCCCGCGGCGGTGCGGGCTCCCACGACACGTTAACGGCACTCCCGTGCGGTTCGCCCGCGCGGGGGTGCCGTTCGCGTTTGCCCCGGCCGGTCGGTCGGTTCGATCGCAGGTCCGGCGCGCGTCAGGCGTGGACGGTGCGGCGCTCGTCGAGCTGTACGAGCTCGATGGTGACCGAGCCGCACGGGCAGCGCCGGTAGCGCACCCACCCCTCGGACGTGTGGTGCGTCGAGAGCACGGCGCCCTCGGTCGTCGGCCATCCGCACCGCGCGCAGGACGCTGCCGCGGGCTCCTCCCGGTAAGCTGTGTTCACTCTTCACATCTTACATCCATCGGCGCCCCGGAGTAATTGTTAAATGGACTTCATCGGTTACCGCAGCGACGCGCTGGGAGCCGCCGTCGCGCTGGTGAACGCGATCTCGCGGACCCGCGGCGAGCCGGCCGAGGACAAGCCGGCCCCCGACCGCATGCGCGCCGTGCTGCGGGAGGCCAACTTCCTGGCCGCGCGGGCGCCCGCCTCGGTCGAGCCCGCCATGCGGGCATGGGCGCGCCGGCTGCGCACCGTCTTCGACGCCCCCGACCTGGACGCCGCCGCGGCCGCGGTCAACGGGCTGCTGGCCGACGTCACCGTCGAACCGCACCTGTCCGGCCACGACGGACAGCCGTGGCACCTGCACTACTCGCCGCCGGAGGCCGACCTCGTCGAGCGGGTCCGGGCCACCACGGCGTTCGCGCTGGCGATGCTGGTCTCCGAGTACGGCGTCGACCGCCACGGCAGGTGCGCGGCCGATGGCTGCGAGCGGGTCTTCGCCGACACCTCCCGCAACGCCGCCCGCCGCTACTGCTCCGGGCCCTGCGCCAACCGCTCGGCCGTGGCCGCCCACCGCGCCCGGGTCAGGGGCCGGGCGTGACGCCCCGCCCACGACCTCAGGGCAGCAGGCCCCGGTAGATCTCCACCGTCCGTGCCGCCGCCTGCGTCCAGGCGAACTCCCGCACGGCGCGCTCGCGGCCCGCGGCGCCCATCGCCGCCGCCCGCGCCGGGTCGGCCAGCAGCGCGTTCACCGCGGCGGCCAGCCCCGAGCGGAACTCCTCGACCCCGTGCTCGTCGAAGTGCACCAGCAGCCCCGTCTCGCCGTCGGCCACCACCTCGGGGATGCCGCCGACGTCGGAGGCCACCACCGCGGTGCCGCAGCCCATCGCCTCCAGGTTGACGATGCCCAGCGGCTCGTACACCGACGGGCACACGAACACCGTCGCCGCCGACAGGAGCTGGCGGACGTCGGCCGTGGGCAGCATCCCGCGCACCCAGACGACGTGCCGGCGGGCCGCGCTCAGCTCGGCCACCGCCCGCTCGGTCTCCTCGGCGATCTCGCGGGTGTCCGGGGCGCCCGCGCAGAGCACGATCTGCGCCTCGGGGTCGATGTGGTGGGCCGCGGCCACCAGGTGGCCCACGCCCTTCTGGCGGGTGATCCGGCCCACGAACACCACGCTCGGGCGGTCGGGGTCGACGCCGGCGCGCAGCAGCGCGTCCCGGGCCGGGTCGGGCTGGTAGAAGCCGGTGTCGATGCCGTTGTGCACGACGTGCACGCGGGCCGGGTCGAGCGCCGGGTAGCAGTCGAGCACGTCGCGGCGCATGCCCTCGCTGACCGCGATCACGGCGTCGGCCGACTCGTAGGCCGTGCGCTCCACCCACGACGACAACCGGTAGCCGCCGCCGAGCTGCTCGGCCTTCCACGGCCGGCGCGGCTCCAGCGAGTGCGCCGTCACGACGTGCGGGACGCCGTGCAGGACCTTGGCCAGGTGCCCGGCCATGTTGGCGTACCAGGTGTGCGAGTGGGCCAGGTCGACCCCGCCCAGCCCGGCCACCATCGACAGGTCGACGCCGAGGGTCTGCAGCGCCGGGTTGGCCTCCTCCAGCGCGGACGGCGGCTGGTAGGCGCGCACCGCGATCCCCGGCGGCGCCGGGCGCGGCTCGCCGAAGCAGTGCACCTCCACGTCGACCAGCCCGGCCAGGGCCGGCGCCAGGTACTCGACGTGCACTCCCGCCCCGCCGTAGACGTCCGGGGGGAACTCTCGGGTGAGCAGGCCGATCCGCACGCGGCGACGGTAGCCCCTGGAGGGTGCCGCGAGGGGGGGTTTGCCCGCACCGAGTTCGCCCACCCGACATCCGCTCCGTGTGGCCCTCCCGCACGGTCGCGCACTACTGTCGGCCAGGTGACGACGCTGCCGACCGGTCCGGAACCCGCGACGAGCGCGGTGAGCACCACGGGCCCCGTCATCGTGGGGTGGACCGCATGACCGGCGCACGCACCACCGTCGCCCTCCCGCAGGGCTTCTCGGCCAACGTGCTGGGCATCGTCCTCGCCGGTGGCGAGGGCAAGCGGCTGTGGCCGCTCACCGCCGACCGGGCCAAGCCCGCCGTGCCCTTCGGCGGCAACTACCGGCTCATCGACTTCGTGCTGTCCAACCTGGTCAACGCCGGGCTGCACCGCATCTGCGTGCTCACGCAGTACAAGTCGCACTCGCTCGACCGCCACATCTCCACCACGTGGCGGCTGTCCAGCGTGCTGGGGCAGTACATCACCACCGTCCCGGCCCAGCAGCGGCTCGGGCGCCGCTGGTACACCGGCAGCGCCGACGCGATCTACCAGAGCCTCAACCTCGTCTACGACGAGCACCCCGACTACATCGCGGTGTTCGGCGCCGACCACGTCTACCGCATGGACCCCAGCCAGATGCTGGCCCAGCACGTGGCCAGCGGCGCCGGGTGCACGGTGGCCGGCATCCGGGTGCCGCGCGCCGAGGCCAAGGCCTTCGGCGTGATCAACTCCGACGCCGACGGGCACATCACCGAGTTCCTGGAGAAGCCCTCCGAGCCGCCCGGCACCCCCGACGACCCCGACGTCACCTTCGCCTCCATGGGCAACTACATCTTCACCACCGAGGCCCTGCTCGACGCCCTGCGCGCCGACGCCGAGGACGACGACTCCGACCACGACATGGGCGGCGACATCATCCCGCGCATGGTCGACCAGGGCGACGCGTACGTGTACGACTTCGCCGACAACGTCGTCCCCGGCGCCACCGACCGCGACGCAGGCTACTGGCGCGACGTCGGCACCCTCGACGCCTACTACGAGGCCCACACCGACCTCGTCTCGGTGCACCCCATCTTCAACCTCTACAACGAGCGCTGGCCCATCCGCACGGCCTCCGCCCCGCTGCCCCCGGCCAAGTTCGTCGAGGGCGGCATCGCCCAGGACTCGATCGTCGGCGCGGGCACGATCATCTCCGGCGCCATCGTCCGCCGCTCGGTGATCAGCCCCAACGTCCGCATCGAAGCCGGCGCCGAGGTGTCCGACTCGGTCGTCCTCCCGGGCACCCGGGTGGGCCGCGGGGCCGTGGTCCGCGGGGCGATCCTGGACAAGAACGTGTCGGTGCCCGACGGAGCCCTCGTCGGCGTCGACCTCTCCCTCGACCGCGCCAGGTACACGGTCAGCCAGGGCGGCGTCGTCGTGATCGGCAAGGGCGCCACCGCGCTCTGAGCCCTCCGCACGCACGAGAGCGACTCTCGTTGCGCTGGGCGGGACGAGAGCCACTCTCGTCCGCTTTGGTGGGGTGCGCTCCGCGACCGCGGACCGCGCACACCCACCGGCCACCGCGCGCCCCTACTCTCCACCGCGCACATGTCGGGACGTGTGCGCGGTGGCCACCCGGTGCGCGCGGTGCCCCGGGACCCCCGCCGAAGCCCGCCATCTCCCCCGGCAGCCCCCCGGAGAAGTGCCCCCTGCTGGAGCCGAGGCCCGCCGGAGGCGCTCTTCACCCCGCCTTCGACGCGCTCTTCTCCCGGAGCGGACCCGCGCGGACGCCTTCAGTAGGCAGGGACGTTGCGGGGTGGCGTGCCCAGCCTCGGGCGAGCGAGTGGGTCGAAGGCGGGGTGAGAGGCGCTTACGCGGCGGGCGACCTCAGATCAAGCAGGGGCCTCGGGAGGGGAGTGGCGCTGCGCGCCGTCGCGCCTGGCCTCACCTCGCGCCGCTGGCGCGGCGCATCGGCCGAGCGAGAGGGGCACTCGGCCAACCCCGTTGAGCGAGGTGCGCGCTCGCTCAACGTCCGTCGGGAAGGCGGGGGTGGGGAGGGTCAGGTCTTCTTGACCGCGGCCAGGAGGCCGTTGCCCAGCGGGAGCAGCATCGGGACCAGGCGGTCGTCGCTGCGGACCTGGCGGGCGGCTTCGCGCAGCAGGACGGGGGCGGGGGCGTCGGAGTCGGGGTCGGGGACGCCGGTCGCCAGGGCGTGGTTCAGGACCACGATGCCGCCGTTGCGCAGCAGGCGCACGGCCTCGTCGAGGTAGCGGGGGTGGTCGGTCGGGTCGGTGTCGATGAAGACCAGGTCGTAGCCGCCGTCGGTGAGGCGGGGGAGGACCTCCAGGCCCAGGCCGTTGATCAGCCTCAGCCGGGACGGGCCGTGCCCGCCCGCGGTGAACGCCCTGCGGGCCACCCGTTGGAACTCGGGGTCGATGTCGATCGAGGTGAGGACGCCGTCGGGGGTCATGCCGCGCAGCAGCCACAGGCCGCTCAGGCCGGCCCCGGTGCCGATCTCCACGACGGCCTTGGCGTTGATCGTGGCGGCGAGGAACCGCAGGCCCGCGCCCGCCCCCGGGCTCACCGGGGTGCTGCCGAGCTGGGTGGCGGCGTCGCGCGCGGCGAGCAGCACCTCGTCCTCGGCGAGGTAGTCCTCGGTGTGGTCGCGCAGCGACCACGGGTCGACGGACCCGTCCGGATGGCCGGTCATGGTCGAAGGCTACTGCCCGGTCCCCCCGGGACCCGCGCAACCTGGCCCGGACGGGTGCATCTGTGACTTCACAGGTTCCTCTCAGACCGTTCTCACCCTCCCATCACGGGGAACGGGCAGTCTGATGGCATCGGTCGGGGTCGTCGACCGGTGAGGGGCCGGGGAACAAGTGTGGCCGGTCCTTCGTTCGGCGGATGGCACGACCCGCTGCAGGAGGTGCGACCCAGGATGATCGAGGGCCCCGTCACGGCGCCGAGCGGCGTCGTGTTGCCCGGCGAGGACGCCGAATGGACGCCGCCGAGCTGGGACGAGGTCGTCCGGGACCACGCCGACCGCGTCTACCGGCTCGCCTACCGGCTCACCGGCAACCCGCACGACGCCGAGGACCTCACCCAGGAGACGTTCGTCCGGGTGTTCCGCTCGCTGGCGTCCTACCGGCCCGGCACGTTCGAGGGCTGGCTGCACCGGATCACGACGAACCTCTTCCTCGACATGGTCCGCAGGCGCACGCGCATCCGCATGGAGGCGCTGCCCGACGACTCCGACCGCATCCCGGGCCTCGGCCCGGAGCCCGAGCAGGTCTTCTCCGACACCCACCTCGACCCGATGCTGCAGGCCGCGCTCGACGAGCTGCCGCCGGAGTTCCGGGCCGCCGTCGTCCTGTGCGACGTGGAGGGGCTGTCGTACGAGGAGATCGGCGCCACCCTCGGGGTGAAGCTGGGTACCGTGCGGAGCAGGATCCACCGCGGCCGGGCGGCGCTGCGCGCGTCGCTGGAGCGCCACCGCGCCGCGGCCGCGAGCGAGTCGGGGAAGTCCGCCGAGGAGCCGGAGCTGGAGGAGGTCCACGGGTGAGCGAGGGGCGCTGGCGGATCACGGTCACGGCTCCGGACTGGGGAGAGGACCACCTGACCCTGGACGCCATCGTGGCCTTCGTCGACGACGAGCTCGACGCGGGCCCCCGCGAGCGCGCCACCCGGCACGCCGCGAGCTGCCGCGAGTGCGCGGCCGAGGTCGTGGCGCAGACGCAGGCCCGCGTGGCGCTGCGCACCGCGGCCGGGCCGCAGCTGCCGTCCTCGCTGCTGTCGTCCCTGCGCTCCATCCCGCAGCACGCCGATCTGCCCGCCGCCCCCGCCGACCTGGCGCTGAGCGAGGACGGCCAGTTCGTCACCCGTGCGCGTCCCGAGCGGCCCGAGCGCGCCGCCATTCGCACCCGTTCCACCGCGCTCTCCGCGCAGCGCGCGACACCGCCCGCCGCGCAGACCGACGTCGTCGAGCCCGCGGAGCACGTCGCCCCGGCCGGCCTGGACCGGCGCACCGCCGCCGACCACGGCAGGCGCCGCCCGGTCCCGCGCGGCATCCGGCTCGGCACCGGCGTCGCGGTGTCCGGGCTCGCGCTCGGCGCGCTGGCCTTCGGCGCCGGGGGCACCGCCTCGTCGTCGACCCCCGCGCCCCCCACGGAGCGCGGCGTGCTGGGCGGTTCGGTGCTCGGCCCCGGGGTCGTCGACGCGCGGCTGCGGTTCGGCAGCCAGTCCTCCCGCGGCGAGGCCACCCTCGACGGGCGGGGCGAGGTGCCCGACGGGCCCGCTGCCCTGCGCGCCATCTGGTAGTCGGCTACGCGGACTTCACCGCCGCTGGGGCAGTGTTGGCCCCATGACGGAGTGGGAGTCCGGTGAGCCCCCGCGGCTGGGCCCCCGCCCGCTGGAGCGCCCCGCCGTCGATCCCGAGAGCGCTGCGGTCTTCGGCCGCCCCGACGGCGTCGACGGCGCGTTCGCCGCGGCCCGCGGCCGGGCGCCCGCCCGGGCGGTCTCCTCGGCTCCGCCCCCGCCGCCCGCGCTGGCCAGCGCCTTCGGCCGGCCGGAGGACACGACGGTCGACCTGCAGCGGCCCCCGTCCACGAACGGCTCCACCCCCGTCGAGCCCGACCCGCTGTGGGCCGGCGGCACCGGCGACCCCTGGCGCGACCCGGAGAGCTCCGTCGGCCTCGGCCCGCCCGCGGCCACCGAGCAGGCCACCACGACCACCCGCGGCGAGGGCGCCCGGCTCAGCCTGCGCGAGGTGCTGTTCGGCCGGCGGGTGCACCCGCGCGCGCTGGCCGTGCTCGCCGTGCTCGCGCTGGCGGTCGGCGCGGTCGGCGGCCTGGTCGGCAGGCTGACGGCGGAGGGCGCGGCCAGCCTGACCACCCCCGACCCGACCATCGCCGAGGCCGTCGCGGCCAAGGAGCGCCCGGCCGGGTCGGTGGCCGACATCGCCGCGCGCACCGTGCCGGCCGTCGTCTCCATCGAGGTCCGGGTCGGCGAGGAGGCCGGCACCGGCTCCGGGGTGGTGATCGACCCCGCCGGCTACGTCCTGACCAACAACCACGTGATCGCCCCGGCCGCCGAGGCCAGCGGCGCGCAGGTGGAGACCGTCTTCCACGACGGCACCCGCAGCGCGGCCCAGATCGTGGGCCGCGACCCGAAGACCGACCTCGCGGTCATCAAGGTCGAGGTGTCCAACCCGGTGGTCGCCTCCCTGGGCACCGCGGGCGACCTCGCCGTCGGCGACGGCGTGCTCGCCATCGGCTCCCCGCTGGGCCTGGTGGGCACGGTCACCGACGGCATCGTCAGCGCGCTCGACCGGCCCGTCCGGCTCGACGCCGCGGGCACCGACTCCAACGCGGTGATCGACGCCATCCAGACCGACGCCGCGATCAACCCCGGCAACTCCGGCGGCCCGCTGGTCGACGCGACCGGCGCCGTGGTGGGCATCAACACCGCCATCCGCAGCCTGGGCGACGGCGAGAGCGGCGGGTCCATCGGGCTGGGCTTCGCCATCCCGATCGACGCCGCCCGCGGCATCGCCGAGGAGCTGATCCGCACCGGCAAGGTCGTGCACGCCGAGATCGGCATCAACGCCCGCTCGGTCAGCGACAGCACCACCGACGGCGCGCAGGTGCAGAACGTCCAGCAGGGCGGGGCGGCCGCGCTGGCCGGGATCGTCGAGGGCGACGTGATCGTCAAGGTGGGCGAGCGGAGCATCGCCGGGGCCGACGAGCTGGTCGTGGCGGTGCGCGAGCGCAACCCGGGCGACGTCGTCCCCGTCGAGCTGATCCGCGAGGGCCGCCCGCTGACGGTTTCGGTCACGCTCACCTCCGACTGACGCCGCAACGGCCGACACACAGGGGGCGCACATCCGGCTGACGTAGTCTGGTCGGGTGTTCGACAGCGTGGGCTGGGGCGAGATCGTGGTGCTGATCGTGGCCGGGCTGTTCATCCTCGGCCCGGAGCGCCTGCCGGGCGCCGCGGCCTGGCTGGGGCGCACGATCCGCCAGGTCCGCGAGTACGCGACCGGCGCCCGCGACCAGCTCAAGGGCGAGCTCGGCCCGGAGTTCGACGAGCTGCGCAAGCCACTGGAGGAGCTGCGCGGCCTGCGCAGCTTCAACCCGCGCACCGCGGCCACCACCGCCCTGTTCCGGGACGACCCGGTGGAGAAGCCCAACGGCCACGCCCCGGGCGCGGGCCTCGACCTCACGAAGGGCTCGAACAGCACCCCGGCTTCGCTCAGCAAGCCCGCCGCCCAGCCGAAGCTGGAGAAGAACGAGCGGCCCCCGATCGACCCCGACGCGACCTGACCTACACCGGCGGGCCGACCCGGTGGAAGCCGGTGGCCTGCTGGAAGGCGTGCGCCGCGGCCAGCACGGCGGCGTCGGCGTGCCGCGGCCCGACGATCTGCAGCCCGATGGGCAGCCCCTCGGACGTGCGCCCGCACGGCACCGTCGCGGCCGGCTGCTGGGTCAGGTTGAACGGGTAGGTGAACGGCGTCCACGACGTCCAGCGCTGCGACGGCCGGTCCGGCGGGGCGTCGCGCCCGGCCTCGAAGGCGGCGATGGGCATGGTGGGGGTGAGCAGCAGGTCGTGGCGCTCGTGGAAGGCGCCCATCAGCGCGCCGAGGTCGTTGCGCACGGCCGACGCCTCCAGGTACTCCACGGCGCTGACCCCCGCGCCCACCTCGGCCGCGGCGACCAGCCCTGGGTCCATCTCGTCGTGGCGGTCGCGCAGGGGCTCGAGCACCGCGGCCGCCCCGCAGAACCAGAGCACCTGGAACGCCGCGATGGGGTCGTCGAAGCCGGGGTCGACCTGCTCGACGGTCGCGCCGAGCCCGCCGAAGACCCGCACGGCGGCGGCGACCGCCGCCGCCACCTCGGGGTGCACGTCGACGTGGCCGAGGGTGGGGCTGAAGGCGATCCGCGCGCCGGTGACCCCCTCGACCAGCTGCGGGCCCGCTGGGCGCGCCGGGGGCAGCGCCCACGCGTCGCGCGGGTCGGCTCCGGAGACCACGTCGAGCAGCAGCGCGGCGTCGGCGGCGGACCTGGTCATCGGGCCGACGTGCGACAGCGTGCCGAACGGGCTGGCCGGGTACAGCGGCACCCGCCCGTAGGTGGGCTTGAGCCCGGTGATCCCGCTGAACGCGGCCGGGATGCGCACGGACCCGCCGCCGTCGGTGCCCAGGCTGAGCGGTCCCATGCCCAGCGCGACCGCCGCCGCGCTGCCCCCCGACGAGCCGCCGGGGGTGCGCGAGTGGTCCCACGGGTTGCGGGTGATCCCGGTCAGCGGGGAGTCGGTGACGCCCTTCCAGCCGTACTCCGGGGTGGTGGTCTTGCCCAGCAGCACGGCGTCGGCCTCGCGGAGCCGGGCCACCGACGGGGCGTCGGCGTCGGCCGGGGCGTCCGGGTCGGTGGTGCGGGATCCGCGCCGGGTCGGCCACCCCCTGGTGACCAGCAGGTCCTTGACCGAGGCGGGCACGCCGTCGAGCGCGCCGCGCGGCTCCCCGCGCCGCCAGCGCTCCTGCGACTCGGCGGCCGCGGCCAGCGCGCCCTCCTCGTCGACCAGGCAGAACGCGTTGACCCGCCCGTCGAGCGCGCGGATCCGGTCGAGCGCGGCGGAAGTGGCCTCCACCGGGGAGAACGCGCCCTCCCGGTAGCCGGTGAGCAGCTCGACAGCCGTCAGGTCCGCGAGCTCACTCATGCACGACCTCCGTCGGGGCGCGGCGACGCGGGAACGCGATCACCGTAACCCCGGACCGGGGCGGGGGTCAGCGGCGAACGGGCGTGATGTTGAGGCTCATGCCGGCCAGGCCGCGGGCCCGGGTGGTGAGCTTGTCGGCCACCGCGAGCAGCGCCTTGGCGCTCGCCGAGGACGGGTCGGCCAGCACGATCGGGGTGCCCGAGTCGCCGCACTCGCGCAGCTTCGGCTCCAGGGGGATCTGGCCCAGCAGCGGCACGGGCGCGCCGAGGGCGCGGGTCAGCGAGTCGGCGACGGTCTGGCCGCCGCCGGAGCCGAAGACCTCCATGCGGGTGCCGTCGGGCAGCTCCATCCAGGACATGTTCTCCACCACGCCGGCCAGCCGCTGGCGGGTCTGCAGCGCGATCGAGCCCGCCCGCTCGGCGACCTCGGCCGCGGCCTGCTGGGGGGTGGTGACGACCAGCAGCTCGGCGTTGGGCACGAGCTGGGCGGTGGAGATGGCGATGTCGCCGGTGCCCGGGGGCAGGTCGAGCAGCAGCACGTCCAGGTCGCCCCAGAACACGTCGGCCAGGAACTGCTGCAGCGCCCGGTGCAGCATCGGCCCGCGCCACACGACGGCCTCGTTGCCCGGCGTGAACATGCCGATCGAGATGACCTTGATGTCGTGCGCCTGCGGCGGCATGATCATGTCGTCGACCTTGGTGGGGCGGGTCGTGACGCCCAGCATCCGGGGCACCGAGTGCCCGTAGATGTCGGCGTCGACGACGCCCACCGAGAGCCCCTTGGCCGCCATCGCCGCGGCCAGGTTGACCGTCACCGAGGACTTGCCGACCCCGCCCTTGCCCGACGCCACGCAGTAGACGCGGGTGAGCGAGCCGGGCTGGGCGAACGGGATGACCGGCTCGGCGCTGTCGCCGCGCAGGCCGCGGCGCAGCTCCGCGCGCTGCTCGTCGCTCATGACGTCGAGGGTGACGCCCACCGAGCTGACGCCGGCGACCGCGGAGACCGCGGCGGTGACCCGGTTGGTGATCGTCTCGCGCATCGGGCAGCCGGCCACCGTCAGGAAGACCGCGACCTCGGCCCGCCCGTCCGGGGAGACGGCCACGCTCTTCACCATGCCCAGCTCGGTGATCGGCTTGTGGATCTCCGGGTCCTCGACGGTGGCGAGCGCGGCGTGCACGGCCTGCTCGATGGTGGTCGTCTGACCGGTGGTGGACATGGGTGCCTTCCTGCAGCGACGGGGGTGGGTCCCGCCGCCATGCTACGTCCGTGCCGACGTCGGACTCGTTCCGTAGCATCCTGCGGTGTGACGCACACCGCCGCGCCCGCGGACGTGCCCGACGCGCCTGCACGCCGATCGGTGCCCACTCGCGCCCAGCTCGCCTCCTGGCGCACCTTCCTGCGCGCCCACGCCCTGGTGATCCGGTCGCTGGAGGCGGAGCTGCTCGCCGAGCAGCAGCTCTCACTGGCCGCCTACGACGTGCTGGTGCAGCTGGTCGAGGCCCCCGGCCACCGGCTGCGGATGACCGAGCTGGCCGACGCGGTGCTGCTGTCGCGGTCGGGGGTCACCCGCCTGGTCGACCGGCTGGAGAAGGCGGGGCTGGTGTCGCGCTGCCCGGTCGCAGGCGACGGGCGCGGCGTGGCCGCGGAGATCACCGAGGCGGGCGTCAACCGGCTGCGCACCGCCTCGCGCACCCACCTGACCGGGGTCATGCGCCACTTCGTCGACCCGCTCGACGACGACATCGACGAGCTGGAGCGGATCACTCGTCGGCTGGCCGACTGACCCGCAGCCGCACCGGGCGGTCCTCCAGCTTCACGGCCAGCTTCTCCAGCTCGCCGCGCAGGTAGTCGCGGGTGGCCACCTCGCCGATCGCGATCCGCAGCGCGGCCAGCTCGCGGGCCAGGTACTCGGTGTCGGCCTTGGTGCGCTCGGCGCGCTTGCGGTCCTCGTCGAGGGAGATCCGGTCGCGGTCGTCCTGCCGGTTCTGGGCCAGCAGGATCAGCGGCGCGGCGTAGGCGGCCTGGGTGGAGAAGGCCAGGTTGAGCAGGATGAACGGGTAGGGGTCCCACCGCAGGGACACCGCGGTCAGGTTCAGCGCGATCCAGATGATGACGATCACGGTCTGGATGGCCAGGAACCGCCCGGTGCCCATGAACCGGGCGACCTTCTCCGACAGCCGGGCGAACCAGTCCGGGTCGACCTCGAACCGGGTGCGGCCCAGCCGCGGCTGGTCGAGCCGGCGGCTCGCGGTGTTCTCAGGCATCGCCCACCTCGCTGTTGCGCCCGGCCGTGCTGGACCGCCCGGCGTCGTCCGGTTCGGCGATCTCCTGCTCGACGACGATCCGCTCGGGCTCGTCGGTGCCCTCCTCGGGATCGGTGAGCCGGTCGCGCCAGTCGACCGGGAGCAGGTGGTCGAGCACGTCGTCGACGCTGACCGCGCCGAGCAGGTGGTCCTCGGTGTCCACCACCGGCCCGGCGACCAGGTTGTAGGCCGCGAAGTACCGGGTCACCTCGCCCAGCGAGGCCTCCGGCGACAGCCGTGGCAGGTCGGTGTCGACGACGCCGGCGACCAGCTCGAACGGGGCCTCGCGCAGCAGCCGCTGGGCGTGCGCGCAGCCCAGGTAGCGGCCGGTGGGCGTCAGCGACGGCGACCGGCAGACGAACACCATGCTGGCCAGCGCGGGCGGGATGTCCGGGTTGCGGATGCGGGCCAGCGCCTCGGCCACCGTGGCGTCCGGGCGCAGGATGATCGGCTCGGGTGTCATGAGACCGCCCGCGGTGCGCGGCGCGTAGCTCATCAGCCGCCGCACCGGTTCGGACTCCTGGGGCTCCATCAGGGCCAGCAGCGCGTCGGACTCGCCGGTGGGCAGCTCGTGCAGCAGGTCGGCGGCGTCGTCGGGGGACATCGCCTCCAGCACGTCGGCGGCGCGCTCGTCTTGCAGGTGGCGGAGCAGGACGCGCTGGTCGGACTCGGCGAGCTCCTCGAAGACGTCGGCCAGCCGCTCGTCGTCGAGGGAGTCGACGACCTCGAAGCGGCGCTTCTCGGGCAGCTCGGCCAGGGCAGCGGCCACGTCGGCCGGGCGCATGGTTTCGAAGACCGACAGCAGCCCGGCGGTGCCCTGGCGGTCGGACAGCGTGAGGCCGGTCACCGCGCGCCACGGCACGACCTGCACCTGGCCGCGGCGCGACAGCCCGTGCCTGCGGGCCCGCACGGCCAGCCGGCTGACGATCCAGTCGCGGGAGCGGGTCTGCTCGATCGCCGCGTCCACGACGACGTTCTCCGCGCCGGTCTCGATCAGCCGGACCGGAGCGTCGAGCAGCTGGCCGACCAGCAGGGTCTCGTTCGGCCGCTCGACGAACCCGCGCAGGCTCACCGACCCGGTGGCCAGCGTGACCGCGGACCGGTCGATGCCGGCGACCCTGAGCATCGGCACGAAGATCCGCCGCCGGGTGACCATCTCGATCACCACGCCGAGCACCCGGGGCGGGCTGGCGTCCACGCGCAGCGTGGCGACCAGGTCGCGGACCCGGCCGATCCGCTCGCCGTCCGGGCCGAACACCGCCAGGCCAACCAGCCGTGCCACGAAGATGAGATCGCTCGCCACCCCGCACCTCCCCCTCGGCCGCGCTCCCCGCAGAGGGTAGGGGGCGCGGGTGGCCGCCGCCGACCGCTTGATCAGCCTACGAATTGCCTGAGTCAGTCACATATCGGATGCTGTCGTCGTGGACCGGTTGACGAACCTGGTCGGCGCCCTCGCCGTCGCGCTGACCGACCGGATGGCCGCGACCAACTCGGAGCGGGCCGCGCTGGTCACGCTGCTCGCCCACCCGGGCTGCACGGTCTCCTGGCTGGCCGAGGTGCTGGACCTGACCAGCTCGGGGGCGACGCGGCTGGTGGAACGGCTGGCAGCGGCCGGGTGGGTGCGGCGCAGCCCCGGCCCCGACGCCCGCCAGCGCCGGCTGACCCTGACCATCGACGGCGCCGCCCGCGCCGCCGACGTCCTGGACGACCGGCGGGCCCGGGTGGCCGCGGTGCTGGCCGGGCTGTCCCCGATCGAGCGGCGCGGGTTCGAGACCGTGGTCGAGAAGCTCGTCGCCGGCCTGACCGCCGACCGCACCGCGGCCCTGCGGATCTGCCGGCTGTGCGACCGGGACGCGTGCTGCGGCGCCCGCGGCGACGGCTGCCCGCTGCGGCACGTCGAGCGCGATGGTTGAACCGGCGGTCCGCGCGGCCGTCGTCCGGGTCGCCGTGCCGGGCGCCGCCCTGGTCGCGGTGACGTTCGGCCTGGCCCGCTACGGCTACGGCCTGCTGCTGCCGGACATGCGGGCCGAGCTCGGGGTCGGGCCGGACGCCGGCGGCGTCATCGCCTCCGGCTCGTACGCGTCCTACCTCGTGGCCACCGCGGCGGTGGTCTGGCTGACCGGCCGGTTCGGCGCCCGGGTGCCGCTGGGGCTGGCCGCCGTCGCGGCCACCGCCGGGATGGTGCTCATCGCCCGGGCGACGGGGGTCGTCGGGCTGGCCGTCGGGGTGGCGCTGGCCGGGACGGCGGCCGGGCTCGCCTTCCCGCCGTACGCGGACGTGATCGAGCGCGCGGTCCCGCCGCGAGCGCGCCCGGGCGTCCTGTCCGCGGTGAGCTCGGGCACCGGGTGGGGTGTCGCGGTCGCCGGGCCCATCGCGATCGTGGCGGGCGAGCACTGGCGGACCGCATGGCTGCTGTTCGCCGGGCTGGCCGCGGTGGCCGGTGCGGCCGCCGTCCTCGCGGCGCCCCGGGGCCGCGCCACCGGTGCCGCTCCGCCGGTCCGGATCAGCCCGTCCTGGCTGGTGTGCCCCCGGTCGCGGCCGCTGCTGGTCGCGGCGGCGCTGGTCGGGGCGGGCAGCTCGGTGTGGTGGACGTTCGGCGTGGACGCGCTGGTCGCGGCCGGCCTCGGCGAGGACCGGGCCCGCGCGGCGTTCGCCCTGTGCGGCGCCGCGGGCGTCCTGGCCTCGGGCAGCGGGGCGCTGGCCGCCCGGCTGGGGCTGCGCCGGGTGCACGTCCTGGGCTGCGTCGCCCTCGCCGGCGCGCTCGCCCTGCTCGGCCTGGCGCCGGGGGACACGACCGTCGCGCTGCTGGCCGCGGCGGCGTTCGGCGTGACCTACAACGGGGTGATCGCCGCGCAGGGGCTGTGGAGCGCCGAGGTCTTCCGGTCGCGGCCCTCCGCCGGGCTCGCCGCGGTGAACACGGCGCTGACCATCGGCACGATCACCGGACCGGCCGCGGCCGGGTTGACCGTGCGGGCGTTCGGCCACCCGGTCGCCATGGTGGCCGCGGCCGGCCTGGTGGCGCTCGCCGTGACCCAGGCGCCGCCGCGTCCGGCCCGGTCCTGAGTGGAGGGGTTCTCGCTGGGCCCGCCCGGCCGATCGTTCTAGCGTTGTCCGCGTGACCGCCCTCAAGTACGAGATCGTCGACGTGTTCACCGACCGGGCCTACGCCGGCAACCCGCTCGCGGTGGTGCACGGCGGCTCCGACCTCTCGACCGAGCAGATGCAGGCGATCGCCAACGAGTTCAACCTGTCCGAGACGACCTTCGTGCTGCCACCGGCCGGCCCGGACGCCGACTACCGGCTGCGCATCTTCACCCCGTCCGTCGAGCTGCCCTTCGCCGGCCACCCGAGCGTCGGGTCGGCGTGGGTGCTTTCCCACGCGGGGCTCATCGGGACCGGCGACGTGGTGCAGGAGTGCGGGGCCGGGCTGCTCCCGGTGCACGTCGACGCCGACGGCGCCCGGGTCACCGGCGGCGCGCCCTGGGTGGGTGGCGACCTCGACGGCGCGGCGCTCGCGGCCGCGGTGGGACTGGGCCCCGCCGACCTCGACGGGGACGTGCCCGCCGGGGCGGCGGGCGCCGGTGTCCCGTACGCGTTCCTCCCGCTGCGCCCGGACGCGGTGGCCCGGTGCGACGTGAACCCGGCCGCGCTGCGCCGCGCGTTCACCGACGCCGCCCTCCCCGGCAGCCCCGGCCTGCACGTCTTCTCCTTCGACCGCGCACGATCCCACGCGCACGCGCGCATGTTCGCCCCCGAGGCCGGGGTGGTCGAGGACCCGGCCACCGGCTCGGCCTCGGTCGCGCTGGCCGTGTTCCTCGTCGCCCGCGGCGTGCTCCCCGGCGACGGCGAGGCCGCGTTCACCGTCGACCAGGGCATCGAGATGGGCAGGCCGTCCCGGATGGACGTCACGGTGCGGGCGGAGGCCGGCGCCGCGGTCCGGACGACCGTGGGTGGGCGGGCCGCACTGCTGGCGCGGGGCGAGCTGGTCGCGCTGCCGTAGGGCCGGTCGGACCGCGCCCGGGTGGTTGAGAAACCAGTCACGCCAGGTCCCACGACCGGCGGGCCCGTGCCAGCATCGTGGCACCCGTGCCGTGTCGATTCCAGTGCCCTGTCGATTCCAGAGCCGATCTCGATGAGGAGTCCGCCGTGACGACCCAGCTCCGCGCCCGCCGGTCCTGCATGGCCGTGCCCGGGTCCAACCAGAAGTTCATCGACAAGGCCCGCACGCTGCCGGTCGACCAGTTCTTCCTGGACCTGGAGGACGCCTGCGCGCCGCTGGCCAAGCCGGGCGCGCGCAAGACGATCGTGGCGGCCCTGAACGAGGGCGGCTGGGGCGACAAGCTCCGGGTCGTGCGCGTCAACGACTGGACCACCGAGTGGACCTACCGCGACGTCACCGAGGTGGTCGAGGGCGCGGGCGCCAACCTCGACGCGATCATGCTGCCCAAGGTGCAGACGGCCGAGCAGGTCGTCGCGCTCGACCTGCTGATGACCCAGATCGAGAAGGCCACGGGCCTCGAGGTCGGGAGGATCGGCATCGAGGCGCAGATCGAGAACGCGCTGGGCCTGATCAACGTCAACGCCATCGCCACCGCGTCGCCCCGGGTGGAGACGATCATCTTCGGCCCGGCCGACTTCATGGCCTCGATCAACATGAAGTCGCTGGTGGTGGGGGAGCAGCCGCCCGGCTACGACGTCGGCGACGCCTACCACCACATCCTGATGAGCATCCTGATGGCCGCCCGCGCGCACGACAAGCAGGCCATCGACGGGCCGTACCTGCAGATCAAGGACGTCGACGGCTACCGGCGGGTGGCCGGGCGGGCCGCGGCGCTGGGCTTCGACGGCAAGTGGGTGCTGCACCCGGGTCAGATCGAGGCGGCCAACGAGGTGTTCTCGCCCTCGCAGGCCGACTACGACCACGCCGAGAACATCCTCGACGCCTACGACTGGTTCACCTCCGAGGCCGGCGGCAAGCGGGGCGCGGCGATGCTGGGCGACGAGATGATCGACGAGGCCAGCCGCAAGATGGCGCTGGTGATCTCGGGCAAGGGCCGGGCGGCCGGCATGACCCGGGGCGAGCGGTGGACCCCGCCGACCGACTGAACCTCGGTCATACTCGCCGGTAACCTTGCCTCAGCAGGAGGAACGCATGGCCCGCCTCGCCCAGACCGCCGGTCTGACCGACATCCAGCAGGAGATCCTCGGCACCGTCCGCACGTTCGTGGACAAGGAGATCCTGCCGCACGCCACCGCCCTCGAGCACGCCGACGCCTACCCGCAGGACATCGTCGACGGGATGAAGGAGATGGGCCTGTTCGGGCTCACCATCCCGGAGGAGTTCGGCGGTCTCGGCGAGTCGCTGCTGACCTACGCCCTGGTCGTGGAGCAGATCGCGCGCGGCTGGATGAGCGTCTCCGGCGTGATCAACACCCACTTCATCGTGGCCCACATGATCACCCATCACGGCACCGACGAGCAGAAGCAGCGCTACCTGCCGCAGATGGCGCTGGGGGAGACGCGCGGCTCGTTCTCCATGTCCGAGCCCGACCTCGGCTCGGACGTGGCCGCGATCAGCACGAAGGCCGTCCAGGACGGGGACGACTTCGTCATCGACGGCGCCAAGATGTGGCTGACCAACGGCGGCACGTCCAACCTGACCGCGGTCCTCGTGCGCACCGACGAGGGCGCCGAGCGGGCGCACCGCAACCTCACCTGCTTCCTCATCGAGAAGCCGGTGGGCTACGGCGAGGTCGCGCCGGGCCTGACCATCCCCGGCAAGATCGACAAGATGGGCTACAAGGGCGTGGACACCACCGAGATGGTGTTCAGCGGCCACCGGGTGCCCGCGGACCGGATCCTGGGCGGCAAGCGCGGCGGCGGCTTCGCGCAGATGATGGACGGCGTCGAGGTCGGTCGGGTCAACGTGGCCGCCCGGGCCTGCGGCATCTCCATCCGGGCCTTCGAGCTCGCGGTGGAGTACGCCCAGCAGCGCCGCACGTTCGGCAAGCCGATCGCCGAGCACCAGGCCATCGCGTTCAAGCTGGCCGAGATGGCCACCAAGGTCGAGGCCGCGCACCTGATGATGGTCAACGCCGCCCGGCTCAAGGACTCCGGCGAGCGCTTCGACGTCGAGTCCGGGATGGCCAAGCTGCTGGCCAGCGAGTACTGCGCCGAGGTCACCCAGGAGGCGTTCCGCATCCACGGCGGCTACGGCTACTCCAAGGAGTACGAGATCGAGCGGCTCATGCGCGAGGCGCCGTTCCTGCTGATCGGCGAGGGCACCAGCGAGATCCAGAAGACGATCATCAGCCGGGGCCTGCTGAAGGAATACCGCTCGCGCTGAGGGGCCCCCAGGGGCCCCGTGTCGGGAGGCGGGCAGGCCACGCCCGCGATCCGACGGGTGACCGCGCACACCGGTCGGCCACCGCGCGCACGTCAGGACATGCGCGCGGTGGCCAGAGGGTGTGCGTCGCCCCGGTCCAGGCCGGCGCAACCCGTCGACCCGCCTCCCCCACGTGTGACGATCGTCCGGTTCGG
Source organism: Pseudonocardia humida (assembly GCF_023898865.1). Classification (GTDB taxonomy): domain Bacteria; phylum Actinomycetota; class Actinomycetes; order Mycobacteriales; family Pseudonocardiaceae; genus Pseudonocardia; species Pseudonocardia humida. Next base: position 5,236 of record NZ_JAGSOV010000044.1, on the reverse strand, counting down.
GCACCCTCGTGCTGGTCAGGACGTTGTCACAGTAGGTTGTGGGCGCGGCCGGCCGGATCGGTACCCGGCGCGCCCGCACACGACTAGGAGGCCCCCGTGAGCACACCATTCGGCGGGCCCGCGCGCAGTGCGCCCGGCCTGCCCAACCTCCCGACCCCGCCCACCGGCTGGCCGGTCGGGTCCTACGCGACCTACGAGGAGGCGCAGCGCGCCGTCGACTACCTCGCCGACGAGGACTTCCCGGTCCGCGACGTGACGATCGTCGGTGTCGACCTGATGCTGGTCGAGCGCATCGTCGGGCGGCTGACCTGGGGTCGGGTGCTGTTGTCCGGCGCCGCTTCGGGCGCCTGGTTCGGCCTGTTCGTCGGGCTGCTGCTGGGCCTGTTCAGCCCCACCGGCACCGGCTTCGGCCCGATCCTGGTCGGCCTGGCCAGCGGCATCGTGTTCGGCCTGGTGTTCGCCGCCGTCGGGTACGGCGCCTCGCGCGGTCGGCGCGACTTCACCTCGGCCAGCCAGATGGTGGCCGGTCGCTACGACGTGCTGTGCCAGCCGCGCAACGCCGAGAAGGCCCGCGAACTGCTGGCCAAGCTGGCCATGGGCACCAAGACGATCACCTGATCCCCGGCCGGCGGCGCCACCCCCGGCGCCGCCGAACCTGAAGGCCCCCCTAAAGGTGTTGAACCCTGGGCTACCTGAATTGCGGGTAGTCGCGGGCGGGCATACGTTGACCTCACCAGGTCAGTGATCGTGACCTGGGTCACTCTGATGGCAACGATGCCGGACCCCGAGCGGGCCCGGGGACGGGGGGTCACGGATGCCCGAACCGCTCCGATCCAGCGCCAGGAGGCCCCGCGGGAGACCGCTGCTGGCCGGGACCTGCGCGCTGCTCACCGCGGCCGCGGTGGCCGGGTGCGGTTCGGCCGCGGTGGGGCCGCCGGTCCTGAACTTCTACACCCCGGCCGACAACGCCGAGGGCTACGCCGCGGCGGCCGAGGCGTGCACCGCCGAAGCCGGCGGGCGCTACAGCGTGGTGCAGCAGACGCTGCCGAAGTCGGCCGACGACCAGCGCCTGCAGCTGGCCCGCAGGCTGGTCGCCGGCGACACGGCGGTCGACCTGCTCGGCATCGACGTCACGTGGACCGCCGAGTTCGCCGAGGCGGGCTGGGTCCAGCAGCTGCCCGACGACGTGGCCGCGCAGGTCACCGACGGCACCCTGGAGGGGCCGCTGGCCACCGCGACCTACCAGGACGCGCTGTGGGCCGCGCCGCTGAACACCAACACCCAGATCCTCTGGTACCGCAAGGACCTCGCGCCGACCCCGCCGGCGACCTGGGACGAGATGATCGACGCCTCGGAGCGGCTGGGCGAGCAGGGGCTGCCGTCCTACATCGAGGTGCAGGGCGCCCAGTACGAGGGCATCACGGTGTGGTTCAACACCCTGATCAACAGCGCCGGCGGGCAGATCGTCGACGAGGACGGCAACGTCCGCATCGGTGAGGGCCAGGCCGCCCAGCAGGCCCTGGACATCATGCAGCGGGTGGCCGCCTCCCCGGCGTCGGACCCGTCGCTGTCGGTCAACAAGGAGAACGACGGCAGGCTGGCCATGGAGGCCGGCACCGCGGCCTTCCAGATCAACTACCCGTTCGTCTACGCCTCGATCAACACCCCGCCCCCCGACGGCGGCGGTGGCGGCACGTTCATCGACGACCAGGGCAAGCCCTCGGCCACCGACACCGGTCGCCGGGTGATCGACGAGTTCGCCTGGGCGCCGTACCCGGCGGTGAACGCGGGCGAGCCGGCCAAGCCGACCATCGGCGGGCTGAACATCGCGGTCAGCGCCACCAGCCTGCACAAGGACCTGGCGTTCGAGGCCATGCAGTGCCTGCGCAACCGCGACAACCAGCTGCGCAACGCGACCGAGGGCGGGGTGCCGCCGACCCTGGAGGCGCTCTACTCCGACCCGTCGTTCCAGGCCGAGTACCCGGCCTGGGAGGCGATCAAGAACTCGCTGGACAACGCCAGCGTCCGCCCGCAGACCCCGGCCTACACCAGCATCTCGATCGTGCTGTCGGACATGCTCAACCCGCCCGCCGCGATCGACCCCGCTGCCCTCGCACCGCAGCTGGTCGACCAGGTCGAGGCCGCCGTCAAGTCCGAAGGGCTGGTGCCATGAGTATCGAGAGTGCTCCCGCACCCACCACCGGCAGCACGCAGGTCGGAGCGCCGCAGGGGCGCAAGGGCAAGCCGGTGCGGTCGGAGGGCAAGCGGGCCGAGCGCCGGCTGGGCCTGCTGCTGGCCGCGCCGGCCGCGATCATCATCGTCGGGGTCACCGCCTACCCGATCCTGTACGCGATCTGGCTCTCCCTGCTGCGCTACGACCTGCGCTTCCCCGCCGACCAGGCGTTCGTCGGGCTGGCCAACTACGCGACCGTGCTGACCTCGGGCTACTGGTGGTCGGCGTTCGGCGTCACGATGCTGATCACGATCGTCTCGGTGGCGATCGAGTTCGTGCTCGGCCTCGCGCTGGCCCTGCTCATGCACCGCACGCTGGTGGCCAGGGGCCTGGTCCGCACGGTCATCCTCATCCCGTACGGCATCGTCACCGTGGTCGCGGCGTTCAGCTGGCAGTTCGCCTGGACGCCGGACAAGGGCTACCTGGCCGCGCTGCTGCCCGACGGCAGCGCCCCGCTGACCGACTTCGCCTCGGCGATGGCGATCATCATCGTGGCGGAGGTCTGGAAGACCACCCCGTTCATGGCCCTGCTGCTGCTGGCCGGCCTGGCCCTGGTGCCCGACGACCTGCTCAAGGCGGCCCAGGTGGACGGGGCGGGCGCCTGGCAGCGGCTGACCCAGATCATCCTGCCGATGATGAAGCCGGCGATCCTGGTGGCGCTGCTGTTCCGCACGCTGGACGCGTTCCGCGTGTTCGACAACATCTACATCCTCACCCAGGGCTCCAACGGCACCGGGTCGGTGTCGATGCTCGGCTACAACAACCTGTTCAAAGCCTTCAACCTCGGCATCGGCTCGGCGATCAGCGTGCTGATCTTCCTCTGCGTCGGCCTGATCGCGATCTTGTTCATCAAGCTGTTCGGCGCCTCCGCGCCGGGCTCCGAGCCGACCGGGAGGCGTTGAGATGGCGACCACGGGTTCCGAGGACACCCGGACGCGGATGTGGTGGGGGATCGCCGGGCTGGTGGTGATCCTCTACGCGCTGATCCCGGTGCTGTGGATCGTCAGCCTGTCGTTCAAGACCACCGACACCGTCACCGACGGCAACTTCATCCCGCGCAGCTGGACCCTGGACAACTACGCGCAGATCTTCTCCCTGGACATCTTCACCAGCGCGCTGGTGAACTCGATCGGCATCGCCATCATCTCCACGGTGCTCGCCGTGGTGATCGGCACGATGGCCGCGTACGCGATCGCCCGGCTCGACTTCCCCGGCAAGAAGACCCTCGTCGGGGTGTCCCTGCTGATCGCGATGTTCCCGCAGATCTCGCTGGTCAGCCCGCTGTTCGACATCGAGCGGGCGATCGGGCTGTTCGACACGTGGCCGGGGCTGATCCTGCCCTACATCACCTTCGCGCTGCCGCTGGCGATCTACACGCTCTCCGCGTTCTTCCGGGAGATCCCGTGGGAGCTGGAGAAGGCGGCCAAGATGGACGGGGCCACCCCGCTGCAGGCGTTCCGGTCGGTGATCGTGCCGCTGGCCGCGCCGGGCGTGTTCACCACGGCCATCCTGGTGTTCATCTTCTGCTGGAACGACTTCCTGTTCGCGGTCTCGTTGACCTCGACCCAGCGGTCGCAGACGGCGACGGTGGCCATCGCGAACTTCACCGGCGCCTCGCAGTTCGCCGAGCCCACCGGCTCGATCGCGGCGGCCGCGGTCCTGCTCACCATCCCGATCATCATCTTCGTCCTGTTGTTCCAGCGCCGGATCGTGGCCGGCCTGACCTCCGGCGCAGTGAAGGGCTGAAATCCAGTGGCTGACATCGTTCTGGACGAGATCACCAAGCGGTACCCGGACGGCACCATCGGCGTCGACAAGGCCAGCTTCACCATCGAGGACGGCGAGTTCATCATCCTGGTCGGGCCGTCGGGCTGCGGGAAGTCCACGACCCTCAACATGATCGCCGGTCTGGAGGACATCTCCGAGGGCGAACTGCGCATCGGCGGCGAGCGGGTCAACGAGAAGGCGCCCAAGGACCGCGACATCGCGATGGTGTTCCAGTCCTACGCGCTCTACCCGCACATGAGCGTGCGGGAGAACATGGCCTTCCCGCTCAAGATCGCCAAGGTGGACAAGGCCGAGATCAACCGCAAGGTCGAGGAGGCCGCGCAGATCCTCGACCTGACCCAGCACCTCGACCGCAAGCCGGCCAACATGTCCGGCGGCCAGCGCCAGCGGGTCGCCATGGGCCGGGCCATCGTGCGCCAGCCCAAGGCGTTCCTGATGGACGAGCCGCTGTCCAACCTGGACGCCAAGCTGCGCGTGCAGATGCGCACGATGGTGTCAAAGCTGCAGCAGCGGCTGCAGACGACCACCGTCTACGTCACCCACGACCAGACCGAGGCGATGACCCTCGGCGACCGGATCGTGGTCATGCGCGGCGGGCTCATCCAGCAGATCGGCTCGCCGCAGGCGCTCTACGACACCCCGGCCAACCTGTTCGTGGCCGGCTTCATCGGCTCGCCCGCGATGAACTTCCTGCCGGCCAAGGTGGAGGACAACACGCTGAGGACGGCGCTGGGCCCGCTCGAGCTGACCGACGAGCTGCGCCGCAAGCTCGAGGCGGGCGGGGCCTCCCGGGAGATCATCGTCGGCATCCGGCCCGAGCACTTCGAGGACGCCGCGCTGGTCGAGGACCACCAGCGTGCTCGCGGCGCGGTGTTCACCGCACCGGTCGACGTGCTGGAGTCGATGGGCTCGGACAAGTTCGCCTACTTCTCCGTGGAGGGCGAGCAGGCCGTCTCCGACGACCTGGCCGACCTCGCCGCCGACGCCGGCACCGCCGACGTCCCCGGCGGCGACACCGGGACCCTCACCACCCGGCTCAACGCCGCCTCGACGATCAAGGAGGGCGAGCGCTGGGAGGTCTGGGTGGACACCTCCAAGATCCAGGCGTTCGACCCGGCCAGCGGCCGGAACCTCACCGCCGCCGCCGAGAAGGTCACCGCCTGACAGTGGTCGTGGGTGAGCATCACGGTCCTGACCGTGATGCTCACCCACGAC
>NZ_JAGSOV010000043.1 GCF_023898865.1 Pseudonocardia humida | reverse complement strand
CCCCCCCGCGCCCCCGCCCCGCCCGGCGGGCGGGGGGGCCCCCCCCCCCCGCCCCCCCCCCCCCCCCCCCCCCCACGACCGTCGGTGCGCAGGCGGTCGAGGACCTCGTCGTCCCAGCGGTGGGCGCGGGTGAGGCGGTAGCGCTGCGCGGCCAGGTGCAGGTAGGCCTCGGCGTCGGTGCGCTCGCCGACCAGCCCCGCCTGGCGCAGCATCCGCACGGCCGGGGAGAACTCCTCGGAGTACCAGCGCCGGGCCACGGTGGGCCGGTCGAGGTAGCGGTGCTCCTGCTGCATCAGCCGGAAGCCCCACGCCTCCACGGCCTCGCTGAGCTCGGCGTAGGACCAGGCCCGGGTCACCAGGATGGTGGCCAGGGCCGGGCCGGGCAGCGGCACCCGGTCCAGGAACACCCGGCGCAGGTCCTTGGTGATCAGGTCGCCGCGGCGGGCGATCCCGGTGGCGTCGACGACGGTGGTCACCTCGGTCACGAAGGCCTCGATCGAACGCAGCCCCAGCGCGTGCGCCACCGACACCCGGTGGTGGCCGTCGCGGACGAAGTGCAGCTCCCCGATGCGGTACACGTCGATCGGTGGCACGGTCTCGCCGCGGCGCTGGGCCCGGGCCAGCCGCTCCCAGCGCTCCCGGCTGCGCCCGGACTTCGGCCGGAACCAGCGGTCGAAGTCTCGAGTGCGGTCGACGCTGCCGACGATGGTGTCCAGGTCGATCAGCTGCACGCCGGGCAGCCTGCGCTCCCCGGTGCGCCCGAGCGCGGCGACCACCTCGTCGAAGGGCAGCACCTCGGAGACGTCGTCGGGCTGGCGGCGCAGCCACGCGGCCAGCCGGGACAGCACCTGCCGGCGGCGGAGCCGCAGGAAGTCGTTCTCCGCGTCGGCGCGGGGGAAACCGGTGTCGGCCACTAGAGCTCCAGGACCTTGCGACCCACGACGTTGACGACCCGGGTGCCGCCGAGCACCCGGTCGGGCACCGGCTCGCCGTAGGGGTGGATGTGGCCGTGCACCAGCAGCCGGGGGCGCAGCGCCGTGACCACGTCGTGCAGGCAGTCGAAGCCGTGGTGGGGGCCGTCCTCCCGGTCGCCGCAGCGCCGCGGCGGGGCGTGGGTGAGCAGGACGTCGACGCCGCGGCCGTCGCGGCGGGTCATCCGCCGGGCCGCCCGGACCAGCTTGCGGGCCCGCCGGGCCTGCTCGGCCTGGGTCCACTGGTTGGGCCCGGGGCGGTAGCGCACGGACCCGCCCAGCCCCGCGACGCGCACCCCCGCCACGTCCACGACGCGGCCGTCGGCGTCGGCGAAACCGGGTGGCCCCGGCCACTCGACGGGGTGACCCGCGCGCAGCCACAGCCCGCCGCGCTGGGCGTAGCCGGAGATGTCGGGGTCGTGGTTGCCGGGCACCAGCACGCCGGGGCGGTCGAGCTGGTCGGTCAGCTCGGCCAGGTAGTCGAACGGCAGGTCACCTGCGGCGATGATCAGGTCGACGTCGCCGCGGAGGCCGGCGACCCGCCGCGGGCCGTCGACCACCTCGTCGCTCACCGCCAGGGCCCGGACCATCGCGGCCAGGGTACGGCCGCCCGCGCCCGGCCGCCGGGGATGCGTCACCATCATGCGGGTGAGCGCACCGAAGCCCGAGCGGCCCCGGCCGGGGAAGCGGCGCACCAGCGCCGCGAACGTGTCCGAGTCGTTCGACGAGCACGCCGCCACGTACGACCGGATGGTCGGGGCCAACCCCGGCTACCACGAGCACCTGCGGCTGTCGGCGCGCCGGATGGGCATCCCGAACCGCGGCTCCGGGATGCACCTGCTCGACCTGGGCTGCGGCACCGGCGCCTCCACCGAGGCCCTGCTCGCCGCCGCCCCGGACGCGCGGATCACCGCGGTCGACGCGTCGAAGGAGATGCTCGCCCAGGCCGCGGCGAAGACCTGGCCGCCGACGGTGCGGTTCGTGCACGCCGACGCCGAGGACCTCGTCGGCGCCGGCATCACCGGCCCGTTCGACGGCGTCCTGGCGGCCTACCTGGTGCGCAACCTGACCGACCGCGACGCCACCCTGCGCGCCGTCCAGGAGATCATGCGCCCGGGCGCCCCCCTCGCGCTGCACGAGTACTCGGTGAAGGACTCCCCGCGCAGCCGCGCGGTGTGGACGGCGGTCTGCTGGACCGTGATCATCCCGATGGGCCGGCTTCGGGCGGGCTCCGGCGAGCTCTACCGCTACCTCTGGCGCAGCGTCCTGGACTTCGACGGCGTCCGCGGGCTCACCGAGCGGATGCGCGGAGCGGGCTTCGAGGACATCAAGGTGCAGACGGTCGCGGGCTGGCAGCAGGACATCGTGCACACCTTCCTCGGCCGCAAGCCCGGTGGCACCGACGTCGTCGACCCGGCCCTCACCGTCGCCCCGACGCCGCCGGAGGGCATCGACGTGACGAAGCCGGAGTAGCGACGTCGCAGGGGCGGTGCCCTCCTCGCAGGGTCCACAGCACGTGCGAGGACGGCGCAAACCGCGCGACGCGGCCGCCCGGCCCGGATAGGGTCGTGGCGTGCACCGGACCTTCCCGATCACCCCGCCGCCCCGCTGACCGCGGGGCCGTCCGCGCCCGCGCGCCCGCCGGACGTCCGGCCGGCGCGCGTCTTCGTGCAACCGGGTTCCCCGCCGCGGATCGCCTGATCCCGCGGCCGGGCCCGTCCGGGCCGTCCCGCTTCCGCGACCCCACCCCTTCGTCGCTGGAGCGATCTCCCATGCCATTCCTCGTACTGGCCGGTGTCCTGTGGGGCACCGGTGGGCTGCTGGGCAGCCTGCTCGCCGAGCGGACCGGGCTGTCCGCGCTCGCCGTCGCCGGCTACCGCCTCGCCGGTGGCGGGCTGGTCCTGGTGGCCCTGCTGGCGCTGTCCGGCCGTCGGCCGCGGGGCCCCGCGGCCTGGCGGCGGATCGCCGCGATCGGTGCGCTGGCCGCCGTCTTCCAGGCCGCCTACTTCACCGCCGTCTCGCTGACCTCGGTCAGCCTCGCCACCCTGGTGACGATCGGCAGCGCGCCGGTCGTCGTGCTGCTCGTCGAGCGGGCCGGGGGATGGGCGATGGTCGGCACGGTCGGGCTGGCCGTGCTCGGGATCGTGCTGCTGGTCGGGCTGCCCGGCGGCGGGCTCGACCCGGCGTCGGCGCTGCTCGGGTCGGCCCTCGCCGTCGTGGCCGGGTCCGGGTTCGCGGCCATGACGCTGCTGGCCGCGCGCCCGGTGCCCGGGCTGGACGCCGCGCTGACGACCGGGCCGGCGTTCCTGCTCGGCGGGTCGGCGCTGCTCGTCCCGCTCGCCGCGGTCGACCCCTCGGCGGTGGCGTTCGTCCCCGAGCCGGGGGCGCTGGTCCTGCTCGTCGCCTTCGCGGTGCTGCCGACGGCGGCCGCGTACACCTGCTACTTCCGCGGGCTGGCCGCCAGCACGGCCTCGGTCGGGGCGGTGACGGCGCTGCTGGAGCCGCTCACCGCCGCGGTGCTGGCCGCGGTGGTGCTCGGCGAGCGGCTCGGGGCGGCCGGGACCGTCGGTGCGGCGCTGGTCGGGGCGGCGGTCGTGCTGGCCGGGCGTCAGGAACGGGAGCGCAGCGCGTAGCGGCGCTCGGCGTAGTCGAGGTCGTCGCGCCACAGCCGGGCCGCGACCACCCGCATCAGCGGGCGCACCAGCGGCCCGGCCGTGTGCGCCTTCGCGAAGCCCGGACGGTCCGAATGCGCCAGCACGGCCTCGATGACGGCGGTGCGCGGCACCCCGTCGGGCCCGGTCCTGAGCGGGGTGGCGTGGGTCTCCACCACGCTGCCGGCGCCCTCGCCGTCGACGATCCGCATCGTGATCGTGCGCGCGTCCGGGCAGCTGAACTCGGCGACCACCGGCACGCCGTAGCGCTTGCCCAGCGTGAAGGTCACCTCGACGAGGAACCGGTCCTCGGCAGGCGGGCAGTCGATCGCCGGCGCGCTCAGGACGCGCAGCGCGGTGAAGGAGTACGGGTGGAGCCAGGCCCCGTGCCACGGGTCCAGCCGGTTGGCGATGACGTCGTCGGGCTCGCAGCGGCCGATCACCGTGGCCACCGCGTCCAACCCGGGCACCGGCGGGCGCGGACCGATCACCGGGGCCTCGGTCGGCTCGCCGTCGACCGGGTCGCCGGTGCCCTCGAGGCGCACCCAGGCGAGCACGCCGTCGTCGTGCGCGGGCAGGGTGCGCCAGCCCGGCCGCCCCGCGGGCCCCAGCGCCAGCCCGTGCCAGCGGCAGACCAGCTGCCCCTCGTGCACCGGGGCGTCGCACAGCGCGGCGCCCAGGTGCGGGCAGGCCCCCGGCCCGACGTGCAGCGCGCCGTCGGTGTCGCGCCAGGCCACCAGCTCGCGCCCGGCCACGACCCGGCCGAACGCCTTGCCCGGGCGGACCTCGCGGCTGGCGGCCAGCACGTACCAGCCGCCCGTCGCGCGGGCCCTGGCCCGGTTGAGCGCCGCCCTGATCAGCCCCGGCTTGGCGGCGGCCCAGGTGGGCTCCTGCTCGGCCCATCGGGGGCGGTGCAGCCGGCGCAGCGGGTTGACCGACGGACGTTCGGTGCGCACCTCGTTCACCCGGCCAGGCTAGAACCGCGCCCCGGACCCGGCGACCGCGCGGGTGCCTACAGCCACTGGTTGCGCCGGAAGACCCGGAACAGCGTGACGCAGATGGTCGCGATGACCAGCAGGACCGCCGGGTAGCCGTACTCCCAGTGCAGCTCGGGCATGAAGTCGAAGTTCATGCCGTAGATGCCGGCGATCATCGTCGGCACGGTGATGATGGCCGCGTAGGACGTGATGCGGCGCATGTCGTTGTTCTGCCGCATGGTCGTCTTGGCCAGCACCGCGTCGACCAGCGAGGAGAGCAGCTCGTTGAAGCCGGCCACCCGCTCGGTGACGGTCGAGAGGTGGTCGTCGACGTCGCGGAAGTAGGAGCGGACCTCGTGCGGCACCAGCGAGCTGTAGCCCTCGGTCAGCTTGCGCAGCGGTCCGGCCAGCGGCGCCACGGCCCGGCGCAGCTCCAGCACCTCGCGCTTCATGACGTAGATCTGCTCGGCGTCCATGACCGAGCGCGGGGTGAACACCTCGCGCTCCATCTCGTCGATGTCGTCCTCGATGGCCTCGGTGACGTCGAGGTACTTGTCGACGACGTGGTCGGCCACGGCGTGCAGCACCGCGGCCGGGCCCAGCGCGAGCTGCTCGCGGTCGGCCTCCAGGCGGCGGCGGACGTCGGAGAGCGACGAGTGCTCGCCGTGCCGGACGGTGATGACGAAGTCGGTGCCGACGAAGACCATCAGCTCGCCGGTCTTGACGATCTCGTTGGCGGTGGTCGGCTGCGCGTGCCCGACGTAGCAGACCGGCTTGAGCACCATGAACAGCGTGTCGTCGTAGCGCTCCAGCTTGGGGCGCTGGTGGGCCTGCACGGCGTCCTCGACGGCCAGCTCGTGCAGGTCGAACACGTCGGCGATGCCGGTGATCTGCTCGGCGTCGGGGCGGTGCAGCCCGATCCAGACGAAGCCCTCCCCGCGGCGGCGCACCTCGGCCAGCGCCGCCTCGTGCGACCAGTGACCGGGCAGGCGCTTGCCGTCGACGTAGACGGCGCAGTCGACGACGGAACGCGCGATCGGCACGCGCAGCTTGGGCAGCAGCTCGGCCTTGGCGGCGCGGCGGGCGGCGGCGGGGCGGATGGCGGGACGGATCGAGGACAGGGCGGACACGGTTCACCTCCGGGAAACGGGACGCACGAGCGGAGCTCGCGACGAAGACTCGAACTCGCGTCCCAATGGGGTGGACCGTCAGCAGGTCACCAGCTCGGGAACGCGGCGACTACTGCAACCGGGTGCACTCGGCACCGCGCTCACCTCCCGTCCTGTGGTCGGGACCACCCTCCAGCCGGATGGCCACGGGTTAGATTACCCCTCCGTTGGCCTATCGACGCGGGAGGCGGCAGCGTTGCAGTTCGGGCGGTACTACGAGGAGTTCGAGGTCGGCGCCGTGTACAAGCACTGGCCCGGCAAGACGGTCACCGAGTACGACGACCACCTGTTCTGCCTGCTCACGATGAACCACCATCCGCTGCACCTGGACGCGAACTACGCGGAGGAGACCACGGAGTTCAAGCGCAACGTGGTCGTGGGCAACTACGTCTACTCGCTGCTGCTGGGCATGTCTGTGCCCGACGTCTCAGGCAAGGCCATCGCCAACCTCGAGGTCGAGTCCCTCAAGCACACCAAGCCGACCTTCCACGGCGACACCATCTACGGCGAGACCGAGGTGCTGGACAAGACCCCGTCCAAGTCGAAGGACGACCGCGGCGTCGTCCACGTGGAGACGCGCGGCTACAAGCAGGACGGCACCGTGGTGTGCACGTTCCGGCGCAAGGTGATGGTGCCGAAGCGCTCCTACGGCGATGCGCGCGGCGGCGAGCAGCCGGGGCGGCCGGTTCCGCAGGGCTGAGCCCCGCCGGCTCCGCCCTCGACTCCACGGCGCACACCCCTCGCCACCGCGCACACCTACCCGCCACCGCGCGCATGTCCTGACGTGTGCGCGGCGGCCACCCGGTGCGCGCGGTGCCCCGAACCCTGGCTCGCCATGGGCACCGCTGTGAGCGAGTGGCGCACTCGCACGGCGAGGTTGGGCGAGCGCCCCGCTCGCTCAGGCGGGGCCGGGCTGCCCCCGCTTCGCGATGACCGCGCACACCCAGCCGCCACCGCGCGCACCTACTCGCCACCGCGCACATGTCGGGACGTGTGCGCGGTGGCCACACGGTGCGCGCGGTGCCCCGGGACCCCCGCCGGACCCCGCCATCTCCGCGATCCCTCGCCGGTCCCCGGAGAAGTGCTCCCTGCCGTCGCGTCGGCACGCGCAGCGTGCATGGCCGGCCCGGCCCCCGCCACACCGCGCCAACCCGACCCCGGTGCCACGCTGGCGGGGGTCGGGACGGCCATGCCAACCTTCGTGGGACGACGCGACGGCAGGGGGCACTTCGGCCCCCCTGCTGGAGCCGAGGCCCGCCGGAGGCGCTCTTCACCCTCCCTCCGACGCGCTCTTCTCCTGGAGCGGGCGCGCGCCGGACGCCCTCGGTAGGCAGGAACGTTGCCGGGCGGCGTGCCCAGCCTCGGGCGAGCGGGCTGAGTCACTGGTGGGGTGAAGAGCGCCTCCGGCGGCGCCTCCGCGGCGGGCGACCTCGGATCGAGCAGGGGTTCGGCCCCTGCCGTCCCGTCGTCACGCCCAGCGAAGCACGTCCGCCGCGACCCCCGCACGGTTGGCATCCATGGGCGGCAGATGGGAGGGCGGGGTGCGGGGGTCGTGTCGGCCGCGCTCTGCCGTGCGCGCCGACGTGACGGCAGGGGCCTCGGGGGAGGAGTGGCGCTGCGCGCCGCCGTGCGTGGGCCCGACCTCGCCCCACCGCGCACACCGCTCGGCACCGCGCACACCGCTCGGCACCGCGCACACCCAGCCGCCACCGCGCACACCCAGCCGCCACCGCGCACATGTCCTGACGTGTGCGCGGTGGCCACACGGTGCGCGGTGCTGGGGCCCCCGCCGAACCGCGCCCGTCTGACCGAGAGCGGCTCTCGTCCCGCTGGGCTGCACGAGAGTGACGCTGGTTGCGTCTGGCGGGACGAGAGTCGCTCTCGTGCGCCGAGCGGGGTGCGCAATCGGGCAGGCTGGTGGGGGCGGCGCGCTTGCTGGCGAGGCGGGCCAGAGGTCCGATCCGGGTTGACTGATACGCCGACCGGGCGCTGAATCGAGCACGATGGGGTGTGAGCTCGCTCACTCGGGGAGCGCTCGCCACTCCGACAGGGTGGTGATCAGTTCGGCGACCAGTGGCAGAGCGTGCAGGTCCTCGGCGCTGCACCAGCGGGCGTCGAGGGCGTCGTCGCCGGCGCGCAGTGTGCCGCCGATGACCGTGCACAAGTAGTCGGCGATGGCGTAGTTGCCGCGTGAGACACGGCCGATCAGTGGTCCGGGTTCAACCGATAGGCCGGTCTCTTCTTCCATCTCGCGAACCAGGGCCTGCTGGTCGGTTTCGCCGGGTTCCACTCGTCCGCCCGGTAACGACCACTGTCCGCGACCGGGTTCGTTGGCGCGCTGGACGAGCAGCAGCCGGTGGAGATCGTCGTACGCGAGACCACCCACGCAGGGGATACCGGAGCTACGCTGCGTCATCTGGGCGGACCCTACCGAACCTCAGGTGCGGGATACCGCGCCCGGCGGACGGCGGGTTACATTGTGAACGACCGTAACTCCCTCGGTTCAGAACGGTGGTCCCGGTGAACGTGAAGAAGATCGTCGGTCTGCTCGCGATCGCGCTGCTGATCTTCTTCGTGGTCACCCAACCAGGCACGGCGGCCACCTCGGTGCAGAACATCGGCGACACGCTCCGCAACGCCGCCGAGTCGATCACCACGTTCTTCGCGCGGCTGGTCTAGCCCGTGCTCGCACCCCGCGAGATCGACGAGTACCTGCTGCCGACGGAGCGCAGGGTCATCCGGGTGCGCCAGCACTGGGCCGTGATGCTCAAGAACGTCCTGCAGACCGGCGGCTTCCTGCTCCTGATGGTCATCGCGGAGCGTTACATCCCGGACAGTGCGGAGTGCGTGGCGCTGTCCGAGCGCAACGCGGACCTCCCGCTCAGCTGCGCCATCGTCGACAACGTCACCTTCTACCTGGCGCTGGTGGCCGTGCTGCGGTTCACGGTCATGACGATCCTGTGGTGGATCGAGCGCATCGTGATCACCGACAAGCGGGTGATGCTCGCCCAGGGGATCATCGTGCACAGCGTGGGCATGATGCCGCTGGGCAAGGTCACCGACCTCACGTTCCAGCGCACGCTCGGGGGCCGCATGCTCGGCTACGGCACCCTGGTCGTCGAGTCGGCGGGCCAGATCCAGGCGCTCAACCAGATCGACTACATGCCGCGCCCGGAGGAGGTCTACGAGGCCCTCTCCGAACTGGTGTTCGGGGAGAAGGGCAAGACCCGGGCCACCGGCATGCTCGCCCGGCCGCGCTGGCGCAAGTGAGCGGCCCGCTCCCGGCCACGGGTTAGCCTCGGGCGTGCCCGCCCCATTGATCGACCTGCACGCCCACTCCACGGCCTCCGACGGCACCGACAGCCCGGCCGGCCTGGTCGCCGCCGCGGCCGCGGCCGGTGTCGACGTCCTGGCCATCACCGACCACGACACCACCTCGGGGTGGGCGGAGGCGCTCGACGCGCTGCCGCCCGGCATGCGACTGGTGCGCGGGGCCGAGTTCTCCTGCGTCAGCCCGACGGGGCGCGCCGAGCGCGACGTGGCGGTGCACCTGCTCGGCTACCTGTTCGACCCCACCCACGAGGCCATCCACGCCGAGCAGTCGCGGCTGCGCCTCGAGCGCGTGCAGCGGCTGCGCGCCATGGCCGGCAAGATGGCCGCCGACGGCTACCCGGTCGACCCCGACGAGGTGCTGTCCCTGCTGCCCGACGGCGCCAGCGCCGGGCGCCCGCACCTGGCCCGCGCCCTGGTCACCGCGGGTGTGGTGGCCTCGGTCGACGAGGCGTTCGCGACGTTGCTCTACACCGGCAGCCCGTACTACGCGCCCAAGGTCGACACGCCCGTGCGCAGCGCGATCGCCATGATCCGCGACGCCGGGGGCGTGGCGGTGTTCGCCCACCCGCTGGCCCGCAGGCGGGGCCGGGTGGTGGAGCCCTCGGTCTTGGTCGAGCTGGCCGCGGCCGGACTGGGCGGGGTCGAGGTCGACCACCCCGACCACTCGCCGGAGGACCGCGAGCTGCTGCGGGCGCTCGCCGCCGAGCACGACCTGGTCGTCACCGGCTCCAGCGACTACCACGGCACCAACAAGACGACTCCGCTCGCCGCCGAGCGCACCGCCGAGCCCGCCCTGGACGCCATCGTCGAGTGTGCGAGCGGAATCGAGGTCGCCACCGGTCGGTGATCGGGGCGCGATACCGTGGGGCTGGTGGAAGGCGCGCAGCTCGGGTTCGAGTTCGAGACGACGCGCCTGGTCAAGGTCACCCCCGCGCGGCTGGCCACCTGGGCCGACTGCCCGCGCCGCTTCCGGATGACCTACGTCGACAAGCCGCCCCCGCCGCGCGGTGGCGCCCGCGCCGCCGGCACCCTGGGCGCGGTCGTGCACCTCGCGCTGCGCGCGCTGTTCGACCTGCCCGCCCAGCGCCGCACGCGGGAGGCCGCCGCCGCGCTGGTCGACCGCAACTGGTCGAGCGAGGGCTTCCGCGACGCGGCGCAGGCGGCGCAGTACCGGGAGCGGGCCCGCGGCTGGGTCGCCGACTACGCCGAGGGGCTCGACCCCGAGGACGACCCGGTCGGCCGCGAGCAGTGGGTGTCGGTGTCCACCGAGCGGATCGTCGCCGAGGGCCGCGTCGACCGGATCGACCGGCGCGGCGCGGAGCTGGTGGTCGTCGACTACAAGTCCGGGCGCCACGTGCCGACCGAGCAGGACGCCGCCGACTCGGCCGCGCTCGCCCTGTACGCGCTGGCCACCGAGCGCACCCTGCGCCGGCGCTGCGCGCAGGTGGAGCTGCACCACGTGCCCTCGGGCGAGGTGCGGGCCTGGCGCCACGACCGGGAGTCCCTGCGCGCCCACGTGCGCCGCGCGGAAGGCGCTGCCGCCGAGTTCGCCGCGGCCACCGACGACCTGGCCGCGGGCGGCGACCCCGACGTCCTGTTCCCACCCCGGCCCGCGCCCCGCTGCGGATCGTGCGAGGTGCGCCGCAACTGCCCGCAGGGTCGGGCCGCGGCGCCGGAGGCGGCCTCGTGGGCCCACCTCGCGCCGTGACGGCCGGCCGGCTCCTGCGCGGCCTGACCGGGGTGCTGGCCGGCGGGCTGGTCGCGCTGCTCATCGCCCTGGTGATCGCCTGGTACGTCTCCGGCACGCCCGGTCCGGGCACCGGCACGCTGGTCTGGCACGCGCTGGCGGCCGTGGTGGCGGTGGGCGCGCAGGTTTACGCCGACCGGCACGCCGGTGGGCGCGGCGCGGCGGCGGCGGTCGTGGTGCTGGCGACCGCCACCGCACTGCTCGTCTTCCAGTGGTGGGAGTGAGGGCTCAGCCGGTCCGGCGGTCGTAGAGCCGGCGGGCCCACAGGTAGCCCAGCGCGCTGATCAGCACCGACCACCCGACGGCGAGCCAGCCCGCAGACCCGACGGGCGTCCCGGACAGCAGCCCGCGCACGCCCTCGATCATCGGGGTGAACGGCTGGTGCTCGGCGAACCAGGCCAGCCCGACCGGCAGCGAGTCGGTGGGCACGAACCCGCTGCCCAGGAACGGCAGGAACGTCAGCGGCATCGGCAGGTTGCTGGCCGACTCCACGTTCTTCGCCACCAGACCGAGCGCCACCGACAGCCAGGTCATGGCGAAGGCGATGAGCGCCAGCAGCCCGGTCGCGCCCAGCCAGCCCAGCGGGCCGGCGGCGGGCCGGTAGCCCAGCAGCAGCGCGACGCCGAGCACGACGGCCACGCCGATGAGGCTCTGGACGACGTTGCCGACCACGTGCCCGGTCAGCACCGCGACCCGGGCGATCGGCATCGTCTTGAACCGGGCGATCAGGCCCTGGGTCATGTCCATCGACACCGTGACGGCGGTGCCGTTGGCCGCGGCGGCCACCGTCATCAACAGGATGCCCGGCACCACGTACCCGAGGTAGGCGGTGCGGCCGTCGGTGCCGCTGCCGCCCGCGCCGATCCCGGCGCCCAGCGTGGCGCCGAAGACGTAGACGAACAGCAGCAGGAACACGATCGGCATCCCCACCAGCATCAGCGTCATGGAGGGGTAGCGCACCATCCGCAGGAGGTTGCGCCGCAGCATGGTCGACGAGTCGGTGGCGGCGCGCACGATCGTGGTCATGCCGGCGGGGCCTTCCGGGAGGCGGAGCGGTCGGTCAGGGCCAGGAAGACGTCGTCGAGGTCGGGGGCGTGCACGGACAGGTCCTGCACCTCCGCGGCCGCGGCGTCGAGGCGGGCGAGCAGGTCGCGCAGCGAGGCAAGGCTGCCGTCCGCGGGGACCTGCAGGCTCAGGGCCTGGTCGTCGCGGGTCGAACCGGCCAGCGCCCGCGCGGCGGCCTCGAGCCCGTCGGCGTCGGCGAAGCGCAGGCGCACGTGCCCGCCGGGGACGAGGCGCTTGAGCTCGTCGGGGGTGCCCTCGGCGACCAGCCGCCCGTCGTCGAGCACGCCGACGCGGTCGGCCAGCTGGTCGGCCTCGTCCAGGTACTGGGTGGTCAGGAAGATGGTCACGCCGCCGCGGACGAGTTCGCGGACGAACCGCCACACCTCCCGCCTGCTGCGCGGGTCCAGGCCGGTCGTGGGCTCGTCGAGGAAGATCACGCGGGGGGTGCCGATGAGCGTCATCGCCAGGTCGAGGCGCCTGCCCATGCCGCCGGAGTAGGTGGCGGCGGGCCGGGCGGCGGCTTCGGTGAGCCCGAAGCGCTCCAGCAGCTCCTCGACCCGCTCGCGGCCGCGGGCGCGCCCGAGGTGGTGCAGGTCGGCCATCAGGCGCAGGTTCTCGCGGCCGGTGAGCAGGTGGTCCACCGCGGAGAACTGGCCGGTGACCCCGATCGCGGCGCGCACGGCGTCGGGATCGCGGGCGACGTCGTGCCCGGCGACGGTCGCCGTGCCGGCGTCCGCGGCGACCAGCGTGGACAGGATGTTCACGGTGGTGGTCTTGCCGGCCCCGTTCGGGCCCAGCAGGGCGTACACGCTCCCCGCGGGCACGCGCAGGTCGGCGTCGTCGAGCACGACGTGCTCGCCGTAGGCCTTGCGCAACCCGACGGTGACGATCGCTGGATCGGACTGTTCGGTCATGTCCCTCGCCTCGCCTGTCGTGGCCACCCGTGGTGGCCGGTCTAGAGGTCCAGGTCCTCGACCGCGGGCTCGTCGGCCAGCTGGGCGACGACGGCGTAGAGCTCCGGCGGGATCTTCCCGGCGAGCTCCTCGATCGTCGCCGCCACCTCGAGCGTGGACTCGGCCTGGGCGAACACCCAGCTGGACTCGTCGATGC
This sequence comes from Pseudonocardia humida, assembly GCF_023898865.1. Classification (GTDB taxonomy): domain Bacteria; phylum Actinomycetota; class Actinomycetes; order Mycobacteriales; family Pseudonocardiaceae; genus Pseudonocardia; species Pseudonocardia humida. The sequence continues at coordinate 12,273 of NZ_JAGSOV010000043.1, read as the reverse complement.
CGAGCATCACGCGCCAGTTGGTCAGTTCGCGGACCCAGTTGCCCGAGCTGTGGCTGTCGTACTCCTCGGGGGAGCGGCTGACGTGCACCGCGAACTTGCCGCTTCGGGTGCGGTACACGCGGTACTCCTCCTCCCGCGTCGACGTCGAGCGGCCCAGCTTGCCGAGCAGGATCCCGGAGAAGCGGACCTTGCGGCCCACCCCGACGCCGACCCGCACGGTGATCTCGTCGAAGCCCTCGGTGCGCCCCTCCTCGGCGTCGACGTACCGCCGCAGCGCCGCGCCGATCGCCGCCGACAGGCTGCCGCCCGCGAGCTCCGCGGCCCGCTTGAACAGCGGCAGATCCTCGTCCGACACGTAGATCGTCTTGTTGGGCACCAGCACCTCCTGCACGGCGGGGACTATACGCATATGTGTACGTAGATGGGAAGGCGTGCGGCGACCGGTCCCGGCCGCACCCGGCGTCACCCCGAAGGACGCAGCGCGACCAGTTCGGTCCCGCGCTGCTCGACCACCACCTCGCCGACCGAGTCCAGGTGCACCGGGGCGAGCGGGTCGGCCCGCGGGACCCGCAGCGTGCGCAGGGTGGCGCCGGTGACCGGGTCGAGCTCGGCCAGCCCGTCGGGCACCGGGAGCAGCAGGCCGCCGCCGTGGGGCAGCGCGGGCCCGAGCGCGTCCGCGGCCGTCCACACCGGGCGCAGGGTCGTCTCGTCGAGCGCGACCGTGCGCGAACCGGTCCACCAGTACACCCGCTGACCGCCCACCCGCACGGCCGCCACCCCACCCGGGGGATCGACCGCCAGGTCCGCCTCCGGGACGTCGAGGCCGATCACCTCGACCTGGGCGCCCTGGCGGTCGAACACCAGCAGGCGCGGCGGTCCGGGCAGCGCGACCGCGGCCAGCTCGGTGGTCAGGGCGACGAGCGTGGCCCCGACGCCCGGCAGCGCGACCGAGAACTCCACGGCGGGCTTGTCCGCGCCGTCCGGACCGTCGGGGGAGATCGTGGTGAGCCGGTCGCCGAACTCGCCGGGGCAGCGCTCGATCACACCCAGCCGCCCGGAGACGAGCGCCGTCGAGCCGTACCGGCAGCCGGCGCGCGGCTGGCGCTCCGGTTGCGCCGGCGCGCTGACCAGGCCGTACTCCAGCGTCTTGACCAGGTCGGAGCGGAGCACCTCGAGGTAGTCCGACCCGGTGCCGACCACCGACGAGCCCGCGGCCAGCAGCCGGGCCCCGGGGCGGGTGTCGGGGTTGGCGGCCGCCGCGCGGGCGCCGGTGTCGGGGCGCAGCGCCGTGAGCTCGCTGCACCAGTGCGGGCCGTCGCCGTAGAGCGCCAGCACCCGCCCGACGCCCTGGTCGGCGCCGGGGAAGCCGGCCGCGGCCGTGCACAGCGGCTCGTCGCGGGAGTAGGTCCAGGTCGTGGTGCCGGTGAGCGGATCGTGGCCGGTGACGGTGGAGCCGTCGGCGGTGACCACGGCGTGCGGCGAGACGACCGGCAGCGGCGTGGCGGCGCTGGGTGCCCGCCACGCCTCGGTGAACCCGGCGGGCACCCCGGCGGCCGGGGGCGGCTCGGGCGCCGCCGCGGCCGCGGGCGCCGACGTCGTGCCGGCGACCTCGCCGGTGCTCCACAGCACCGTCGCCGCGACGACCCCGAGCACGACGAGAACCGCCGCGGCGACGAGGTCACCGCGGCGGCGTCGCTCCGGGCGCACCGGAGAACCGTCGATCAGCTGGCCGCGGCGTCCGGGCCGGTGTCGGCCTGGGTCGCGGACTCGCCGGCACCCGAACGACCGCGGCCGCCGCGGCGGCGGCGCCTGCGGGGCCGGCTGCCGTCGGGACGGGGGTTGCTGCCGTTGGTGGTGGAGGTGTCCGGGCCGTCGGTGCCGGCCGGAGCGGCCGGAGCGGCCTCGGCGGTCACCGTGTCGGAGCCCGACGCGGGCTCGCCACCCTCGGCGCCGGCGACGGTCACGCCGGCGCGGCTGCGGGTGCGGGTGCGATCGGCGCGCGGGCGGCGCGGGGCCACCACCTCGTCCTCGGGGCGCTTGCGGTCGCGCCCGGTGCGCTTGTCGGCGCGCTTGCGGCCGCCGTGGTCGAGCTCGGGGTCGACGTACTCGGCGTCGAGACCGGCCCGGGTGCGCTTCGAGCGCGGCAGCCTGCCGCTGGCCGAGGTGGGGATGGCGAGGTCGGCGTAGAGGTGGTCGGACGTGGAGTACGTCTCGACCGGCTCGTCGATGCCCAGGTTCAGGTCGTCGCTGACCATCTTCCAGCGCGGCATCTCGTCCCAGTCGACCAGGGTGACCGCCACGCCCTCCTTGCCCGCCCGGCCGGTGCGGCCGATGCGGTGCACGTAGGTCTTGGAGTCCTCCGGGCACTGGTAGTTGATGACGTGCGTGACGTCGGTGACGTCGATGCCGCGGGCGGCCACGTCCGTGGCCACCAGGACGTCGATCTTGCCGGAGCGGAACGCGCGCAGGGCCTGCTCGCGGGCGCTCTGGCCCAGGTCGCCGTGCACGGCGGCGGCGGCGAACCCGCGGTCGGCCAGGTCGTCGGCGACCCGCTGCACGGTCCGCTTGGTCCGGGCGAAGATCATCGTCAGGCCGCGGCCGTCGGCCTGCAGCACGCGGGTGAGCAGCTCGACCTTGTCCATCGCGTGCGCCCGGTAGACCAGCTGGCGGGTGCGCTCGTGGATGGAGCCCTGGTCGGACTCCTCGGCCCGGATGTGCGTGGGCTGGGTGAGGAAGGCCCGCGACAGCGCGATGATCGGGCCCGGCATGGTGGCCGAGAACAGCATCGTGTGGCGCTGCTCGGGCAGCATCCGCATGATCCGCTCGACGTCGGGCAGGAAGCCCAGGTCGAGCATCTCGTCGGCCTCGTCCAGGACCAGCGCCTTGACCCGCCCGAGCACCAGGTGGCGCTGCTCGGCGAGGTCGAGCAGCCGGCCCGGGGTGCCGACGACCACGTCGACGCCCTTGCGCAACGCGGCCAGCTGCGGCTCGTAGGCCCGGCCGCCGTAGATCGCGGTGACCCGGATGCCGAGGTGCTTGCCCGCGTCGGCGATGTCCTTGGCGACCTGCACGCACAGCTCGCGGGTCGGCACCACGACGAGCGCCTGCGGCACGTCCTTGGTGCGGTCGGCGGCCTCGCCCTCGGCGTTGGCCGCGGGCTGCTCGGACGGCGGCACGACCCGCTGCAGCAGCGGGACGCCGAAGCCCAGCGTCTTGCCCATGCCGGTGCGGGCCTGGCCGATGATGTCGTCGCCGGCCAGGGCCAGCGGCAGGGTCAGCTCCTGGATCGCGAACGTGCGCACGATGCCGGCCTCTGACAGGGCCCTGACGATCTCGGGGCGCACGCCGAGCTCGGCGAAGGTGGGGGAGTCCTCCCGGACCGGCGCACCGGCCTGCAGCGGGTGGGCCTCGACGACGTCGTCGGCCGGGGCCGCGTCGACAGTGGGGTCGACCGCGGCGGCGTCGGCCGCCGTGGCGGCCTCCCCGGCCGCGGGACCGGCCTCTGTGGAGTTGTCCGAGCTGTCGGGGTTCTCGGGGGTGTCGTTCTCGACGGACAGGATGATCGCCTCTCTCCGCGCAGGTGCCGGGGCCGGTTCCTCGGACCACCGGCCATCGCGGGAGCGGGCCTGGCGGGAGAACCGACGAGGCGCCGTACGCACCATGTCGTTGCGATCTCCGGTCGGGCCGGGGCCCGGAGCGGGTCGGCCGGTCGGGAGACCGCGGGTATGCGCGCACCCGATCGGATGCTGCGACACGCGCCATCCTACCCGGGATCGGGTCCGGGGTCAGCAGCCGTGGCCGGACCGGTCGGTGAGCTCGGCTGCACTCGATCGGGTGGCCGGTCGTCTCCGCCCGTTCCGCCCGTCACCGGACCGGGTGCTGGCCTACGCTCCGGGCATGACGACTGCGCGGGCGGCGGAGCCCGCCGGAGCGGGGCGGGCCACGGTCGACCTGCTCGGCCTGCTGGCCTACGGGGAGCTCTCGGCGTTCGACCGGCTGGCCGAGGACGCCAGGGCGGCGCCCACGCTGACCGGCCGGGCGGCCCTGTCCGCGATGGCGGCGGCGGAGATCGGGCACTTCCGGCTGCTCGAGGAGCACCTGCGCGGCCTGGGCGTCCCGGTCGAGGACGCGATGATGCCGTTCGTGCGCCCGCTGGACTCCTACCACCACTCGACCGCGCCGCGCAGCTGGCTGGAGTCGCTGGTCAAGGCCTACGTCGGCGACGGGCTCGCGGCCGACTTCTACCGCGAGATCGCCGGCTGGCTGCCCGGCCCCACCGGGGAGCTGGTGCAGCAGGTGCTCGCCGACACCGGGCACAGCGCGTTCGCCGAACGGGAGGTCCGCGCCGCGTGCGCGGCCAACCGCCAGGTGCACGACCGGCTGGCGCTGTGGGGCAGGCGGCTGCTCGGCGAGGCCGTCACGCAGGCCCAGCACATCGTGGCCGAGCGCGACGAGCTGGCCGACTTCATCGTCTCCGGCTCCGGCGACCTGTCCGGCATCGCCCAGCTCATCCGCCGCGTGCAGTCCAACCACGGCAAGCGGATGGCCAGTCTCGGCCTGACCTGACCGGTCCGACCGCCCGGTTCGCCGAGGGCTGACCGCCCGTGGCGGCCGCGCGCGCGGCGCTCGACTAGCCTGGGTGCGGCTGGGAGACCAGCGAGGACGGCCCAGTTCGAACGGAACGTGACCCGGGAGGTTCACCGGTGGAGGTCAAGATCGGCATCGCGGAGAGCCAGCGCGAGCTCGTGGTGTCCAGCGACCAGACGCCGGACGAGGTCCAGCGGCTGGTGGACACCGCGCTCGGCGGCTCGGGCGACGGACTGCTCCGGCTGACCGACGAGAAGGGGCGCCGCTACCTGGTGCGCTCGGAGCAGATCGCCTACATCGAGATCGCCCCCGACGACGCCCGTCGCGTGGGCTTCGCGATCGGCTGACGCCCGTACCCTCGAACCGACCGGACCACCCGTCCGGCCGGTTCGAGGGGAGCGGGATGGCGCAGACCGGTGTCGACACCGACGACGGCGTGCGGCTCTCGGTCCTGGTCGAGGAGCCCGAGCGCGCCGCGGTGACGGTCGTGCTGGCCCACGGTTGGACCCTCGACACCCGCACCTGGGGCCCGGTCGCGGCCGGCCTGCTGCGCGGACCCCGGCCCCCGCGGGTCGTGCGCTACGACCACCGCGGCCACGGCCGGTCCGATCCGGCGCCCCCGGAGACGATGACCATCGACCGGCTCGCCGACGACCTCGCCCACGTCATCGCGGCGACCGCACCCGACGGCCCGCTCGTGCTGGCCGGGCACTCGATGGGCGGCATGGCGCTCATGGCGCTGGCCGAGCGGCACCCCGCGATGGCGGCGCGCGCGGCCGGACTGGCCTTCGTCGCCACGGCCAGCGGCGGACTGGCCCGCACCGCGTTCGGGCTCCCCGAGCGGGGCGCCGCCGTCGCTCGCGCGGTCGACCGCCGCCTGCGCGAGCTGCCCGGCCGGTCGCGGCGCGGCTCGATGGGCCCGCCATGGCTGCTGGCCCCGGCGCTGCGCTGGCTGCTGCTGGGCCGCCACCCCGACCCGCTGGCCCGCCTGCTGACGGTGCGGGCGGTCGCGGCGTGCCGGCCGCAGACGGTGGCCGGCTTCCGGGCCACCCTCGACGAGCACGAGCGCGACACCGCGCTGGCCGCCTTCGCCGGCACGCCGACGGTGGTCCTCGCGGGCGACCGCGATCGGCTGACGCCGCTGGCGGCGGCCCGCCGGATCACCGAGGCGCTGCCATCGGCGCGGCTGACCGTGTTCCCCGGCGCGGGGCACATGCTGCCGGTGGAGCGGGTGCCCGGGGTGGTCGCGGAGCTCGACGAACTGGTGCGCGGGGCGGTCGAGGGCGCGCCCGCGCGTCAGTCGCCGGGCTGATCGGCCGGGTTGACCAGCGGGAAGCCGGCGATGCCGCGCCAGGCCAGCGCCGACATCAGCTGCACGGCCTCCTCGCGGGGCACCTCCCGGTCGGAGGTCATCCAGTGCTGGGCGCTGTGCCTGCTCAGCCCGACCAGCCCGACGGCCAGGAGCCGGGCGCGGGCCCAGTCGATGCCCGCGTCCTGGGTGACCGCGGTGGCGATGGCGTCGATGCAGCGCACGGAGGCCTGCTCGACGACCGCGGCGGCCTCGGGCTCGTTGCGCAGGTCGGACTCGAAGATCAGCCGGAAGGCGCCGCCCTCGCCGGCCACGAAGTCGAAGTACGCCGAGACGGCGGCGTGCACGCGCTCGCCGTTGTCGGAGGTGGAGGCCAGTGCGGTCCGCACGCGGGCGACGAGGTCGTCGGCGTAGGTGCTCAGCAGGGCGCGGTAGAGCTCGAGCTTGCCGGGGAAGTGCTGGTAGAGCACCGGCTTGCTGACCCCGGCCCGTTCGGCGATGTCGTCCATCGCGGCGGCGTGGTAGCCCTGGGCGGAGAAGACGTCGCGCGCGGCGACGAGCAGCTGCGCCCGGCGTGCCGAACGGGACAGACGGCCACCGCGGGGGGCGGCGGTCGGCGCCTCGGTCATGCGGTCGCACCTCCTATGGCCCACGCGTTCGTGGGCGGCACGAGCAGTTTACCCGCAGGTAGCACCCGCGGGCTCGGCCCGGCCGGTGACCGCGTCGCCACCGCCCGCCCGAGCTGCGGCGTTCGGGCCGAACGCCGCCACCGCCAGCCATCCGGTCGCGGCCAGCGCCGCGCCCGCGGCCGGGACGGCGGGCGCGAGGATCGGCGGCAGCAGCCCGGCGGCGGCCGCCCCGGCCCCGAGGAGCGCGGTGGCCGACGACAGCCCCTCCACTGCCGTGCGCACCCGTCGCGCGCGGCGGGCCAGCAGCAGCGCCCCGACCAGGGCCGCCGCGCCGCCCTCGGGCACCGGCAGGTCGACGACCGCCCCGCCGCCGGGGGCGGCGCGGGCCACGAGCGCGCCCTTGGCCCGCAGCAGCCGCACGACCTCCGCGCCCGAGCCGGGGGAGGGCTCGGCGACCACGTCGTCGGGGTCCGCGTGGAGCCGCTGCGCGAGCGCCGCCGCGACGCCGGGCCCGGCGCCGGTGAGCACCACCGGGCGGACGCCGGCGCGCCGGGCGAGGGCCAGCGCGGCCGCGGCGCCCGGGCGCAGCGGCTCGTCGACGTCGAGCAGGCCGCGGGCGACGCCGTCCCAGGCCACCGCGACCGCCGTCCGCCCCTCCCGCTCGATCTCGTCCCGCGCGGCGGCGAGCTCGGCCGGCAGCGCGATGCCGTGCTCGAGCAGGAACGCGGCGCTGCCGACCAGCACGGCGTGCGCGACGACCTGGTCGCCGACCACGTCGGCGACCACCCCGAGCGCGCCTCGGCCGGGCAGCGCGTCGAACTCGGCGACGTCGGGTGGTTCCTCGCCTTCCGCGGCGGCGGTGACGACGGCGGCGGCCAGCGGGTGCTCGGCCGGGCGCTCGACGGCGGCGGCCAGCCGCAGCACCTCGGCGCGGTCCTCACCCGGCGCCGCCGTCGTCGCGCGCAGCTCGGCGACGCCGGTGGTGACCGCGCCCACGCGCGGCAGCACGAGGGTGTCGACCTCGCCGAGCAGGGCGAGCTCGGTGAAGCCCAGCGGCACCCCGAGCCGGGCCGCGCCGCGCCGGGCGGTCGCCGGCAGGGCCCGCTCGGCCAGCGGCGTCGCGACCGGGCAGCCGGCCACCAGTACCGCGGCGGCGATCGCGCAGGCGGCCGCGGGCACCGCCCCCGCGCCCAGGTGGAACCCGAGCGCGGCCACCGCCAGCACCAGCACGACGACCGCGACCCGGACCGGTACCCGGCCGAGGGCCGGGTGCGGCGGCGGAGCGGGGATGCTCCCGGCGGCCCCGGTCACGACCCGCTGCGGGTGGCCACCGTGAACTCCGCCGTGTGCACGGCCCCGGCGTGCTGGAAGTCCAGGTAGAGCCGGTACTCGCCGGACGAGGGCACGTCGGCCACGAAGGCGATCGCCGGGCCGGCGCGGTCGGTGGCGGCGGGGGCGGCGCCGTCGGGGTGGACGTGCAGGTAGACCAGGTCGCTGCGGCGCAGCGTCACCAGGTGGCCGAACGCCCCCAGGTAGGGCTCCAGGTCGGTGACCGGCGCGCCGTCGCGGGTGATCGTGGCGAAGACCTGCGACGGGCTGCCCGCGACCAGCTCGCCGTCCAGCCGGACCTGGTAGCCGTCGACCTGGGCGACCCGCGACGGCGCGGTCGGCAGCGGCGTGAAGTCGCCCGCGGCGTAGAGGTCGGCGCCCAGCACCAGGTGCGGCCCGCCGGTGGGCACGAAGTCGGCGTAGGCGCGGTAGACCCCGCCCGCCGGCAGCACCAGCGGCACCCGCCACACGCCGTCGGGGCCCAGCACCGGGTGCAGGTGCTGGAAGCCCGCCGTGTCGCGGCGCACGACGATCAGGTGCAGCTGCCGCTCGTGCTCGACGTCGAAGGCGGTCACCGGACGCCCGTCGGAACCGGTGATCGCGAAGCCGAACTCGGCGGGCGCCCCCGGCAGGAACGTGGTGACCTGCGGCACCAGCGTGTAACCCGCCGCCGTCGCGGTCAGCCCCGCGGACTCGACCTCGGACCCGGCGCCGTCCTCGTGGCCGTGGCCGGCTCCGGCCGCCTCCCCACCCGCGTCGTCGTGCGCCATCGCGCTCGCGGGCGCCGCGGTCGTCGAGGGGGGCGGCCCGACGTTGGCCCCGGTCGCCCAGGCCGCGGCGAAGACGAGCGCCAGCCCCGCGGCGAACCCGGCCAGCCGTACCGCAGTCCTCATCGCGCCGTGGACCTCCCGCCCATCGATACCCCACCCCGTGCGATCGACTACCCCTGACCCGTACAACGCGCGGGACGGCCCGAGGATCTCCCGGTTCGCCGGGGGTTGGCGCGGGCGGCCCCCGTCGGGTACCTGTCGACCGTGGTCCCCACCGCGTCCGCCGCCGTCCACCCGCCCGTCACCCGGCGCCCGCCGGGTCGCGCCGCGCCCCGGGACGCTCCGCTCGCCGACCCGTCCACCCTGCCCGAGCGCGACCCTCACCGGTTGCCGTGGCCGGGCCGCGAGGTCACCTCCGGCGGCGTGACGCTGCACGTGCGCGAGACCCCCGGCCCCGACGGTGTCCCCGCCGTCTACGTGCACGGGTTGTCCGGGTCGGCGACCAACTGGACCGACCTGGCCGCCCTGCTCCGCACCAGGGCCGCCGGGACGGCCGTCGACCTGCCCGGGTTCGGCCTGTCCCGGCCGCCGGCGTCGGGGCTCTACACGCCGGCCGTGCACTCCGACGCGCTGCTGTGCTTCCTGGCCGGGCGCGGCCGCCCCGTGCACCTGGTGGGCAACTCGATGGGCGGGGCGGTCGCGCTCGCCGTCGCGGCCCGCCGTCCCGAGCTGATCCGCACCCTGACGCTCATCTCGCCCGCCATGCCCGACCGCCGCCCCGACCCGCGGCGGGTGTCCGACCGGCGGATGCTGCTGGCCCTGCTGCCCGTGCTCGGGCGCGGAGCGCGGGCCGCGCTCGCCGCCCAGAGCCCGCGCGAGCGCGCCGAGCAGGTGGTCCGGCTGTGCTTCGGCGACCCGTCGATCGCCGCGGAGCACCGCCTCGCCGAGGCCACCGAGGAGTACGCCGCGCGCGCCCGCCAGCCGTGGGCGTTCGAGGCCGCCCGGCAGACCGGGGTGGCCATGGTGGCGGGCTGGCTGCGCGGCGAGTCGCTGTGGACGGTGGCCGGCCGGGTCCAGGCGCCCACGCTCGTCGTCTGGGGCGACCGCGACCGGCTCGTCTCGCCGCGGCTGGCCCGCCGCACGGTCGCCGCCATCCGCGGCTCGCGGCTGCTGATGCTGCCCGGCGTGGGCCACGTCGCGCAGATCGAGGCGCCCGAGGCAGTGGCCCGCGCCGTCGCCGGCCTGTGGGACGCGGTGGCCGACGGGAGCTGGGAAGATCCCGGCCCGGACGGGCGTTGACGACCAGGAACAGCCCACGAATCGAGGAGCACCCATCATGGCGCTACCACCGCTGGTGGAGCCGGCCGCGGAGCTGACCAAGGACGAGGTCGCCCGCTACAGCCGGCACCTGATCATCCCGGACGTCGGGATGGACGGGCAGAAGCGGTTGAAGAACGCGAAGGTGCTCGTCGTCGGGGCAGGCGGCCTGGGCAGCCCGGCGCTGCTCTACCTGGCCGCGGCGGGCGTCGGCACGCTGGGGATCGTCGAGTTCGACGAGGTCGACGAGTCCAACCTGCAGCGCCAGGTCATCCACGGCGTGTCCGACGTCGGACGGCCGAAGGGGGAGTCCGCGCGCGACTCCATCCGGGAGATCAACCCGTTCGTCGAGGTCCGGCTGCACCCGGTGCGCCTGGACTCGGAGAACGTGCTCGACATCTTCCGCGACTACGACCTCATCCTCGACGGCACCGACAACTTCGCCACCCGCTACCTGGTCAACGACGCCGCCGTGCTGCTGGGCAAGCCGTACGTGTGGGGCTCGATCTTCCGGTTCGAGGGCCAGGCCTCGGTGTTCTGGGAGGACGCGCCCAACGGCCAGGGCCTGAACTACCGCGACCTCTACCCCGAGCCCCCGCCGCCGGGGATGGTGCCCTCGTGCGCGGAGGGCGGCGTGCTCGGCGTGCTGTGCGCGTCCATCGGTTCGATCATGGTGACCGAGGCGATCAAGCTGCTGACCGGCATCGGCGAGCCGCTGCTGGGCAGGCTGATGGTCTACGACGCCCTGGAGATGAGCTACCGCACCATCCGGATCCGCAAGGACCCGGAGGCGCAGAAGATCACCGAATTGATCGACTACGACGCCTTCTGCGGCGTGGTGTCCGACGACGCGCAGAACGCCGCCGCCGGGCACACGATCACCGCGACGGAGCTCAAGGAGATGTTCGACGCGGGCAAGGACTTCGCCCTGATCGACGTCCGGGAGCCGCACGAGTACGAGATCGTGCGCATCGAGGGCGCCACGCTCATCCCGAAGGACCGCATCCTCTCCGGTGAGGCGCTGGCCGAGATCCCGCAGGACAAGCCGGTCGTGCTGCACTGCAAGTCGGGTGCGCGCTCGGCCGAGGCGCTCGCGGCCCTGCACCAGGCCGGTTTCCGCGACGCCGTGCACGTCGGTGGCGGGGTGCTGGCCTGGGCCAAGCAGGTCGACCCCTCGCTGCCCACGTACTGATCCGACCACCGCCCGGTCACCGGTCGGTACGTCCCGCTTCCGCCCGCTCCCGGTTCGCGCCGGGGCGGGCGGAACCGTTTCCGACGCCTTCCCCCGCGCGACCACGCCTTCTTCACGCAGCGTCACGAATTCCGCGGTTCATCTCGACCCTGGGCTCATGTTGCTCCGCCATTCGAGTGCCATCCGTTCCCTTCGGAGATCAACTCGAACCCCGACCGGCCCGACCGCGTGCTAGCGATGACGGTTTCGGCGGGTCCGCCGGGCAATGCACGTGCACGGTGGGTCGGCGTTGGGGTGGGGGTCTGCGGTGGAAGACCGGAATATCAGGCAGTGCGCGTTCGACGGGTGCGACACGTGGGTCGAGGACATTCCCGGGCGGCCACCACGACGCTATTGCGGCCCCGCCCACCGCGCCGCCGCCCGCCAGGTGCGGCGCACCGCGTCCCGGGCGTCGCGCCAGCAGGACGCGGGGGCCCCGGTGGGCGCCGTCGTCCCGGGCGAGGACATCGCACGGGGTGCACCGGCCGACGTCCCGCGCCTCGATGCCGAGCCCGCTCCGGGCGATGTCACACCGCCTCCGAGGGAGGTCGCCGAGGCCACCGCGCCGGAGGTCCCCGACGCGGACCCGCTGTGGGTGGACCTGCCCCGCCGCTCCGCCGACACGGCGAGCCGCTCCACCGGCACCGGTCGCCACGCCATCGCGCCCGGTGGCCGGCACACCGCCCCCGTCCAGGTCCCGCCGTCCGCCGCGTCCGGTCCGGACGAGCGGACCGGGGCGCGGCCCACCACGGCGCAGGGGGTCCTCCCCACCCCCCTGCCGTGGGCCGCGCCACCCGCGGCGCCGGTCGACCGAACCCCGGACGTGACGCCCCCGGCCGGGGCGCCCGACGCCCCGGAGCGTCCGTCCGGTCGACCGGCCGCCGCGGTCCCCCCACCGCCCTCCCACGACCCGGCCGAGCGCTCCCCCCAGCGCGCCGCCGACGGTCGGGGGAGTGCGACGGAGGAGCCGCGCACCGTCCCGCGACGGCCGTCCGGCCAGCCCGTGGCGACCGGCCGGCACGCCGCGGTCGAACCGCGCACGGTGCCGGCCCGCCCCGGTCCCACCGGGCGCGGCGACGCCGTGCCCGCCGGTGGTCGTCA
>NZ_JAGSOV010000042.1 GCF_023898865.1 Pseudonocardia humida | reverse complement strand
CACCGAGGAAGCCAACGCACGGGGTACGCGCTCCACTCGGCCGAACAAATATCTGGCACAAAACCAAAACCAGAAAAACAATAGCTCGACACACTGTTGAGTTCTCAAAAGACACCCACACACCATCGGACACCGCCAGGTGACTTCCGGGGTTGTGTCCCAGTGTACGCCTCCGGATCCGAGGATCCTTCGGCGCCCCTTCGGGACGGGCAGCCAGTCCAGGGGATCGGAGCCGGTGAGGGCTTCGGTCCGCCTGTCTCGCTGACAGGGAGAAAGTTACGCGACCCCTTGACAGGAGGTCAAATCGCCCCCCGCGCACCGCACTTGACCTGCGCAAACATCCACATCGCGGTCACTCACCGTGGCCGCGGAGCCCGCCCCGCACGACGAACGGTCGGCCGTAGTCGACCATGTGAACGGCCAGTAACGTGCAGCCTGACCTGCGGTTTCCGGCATCAGTCCGACTCACGGCGCGGGCTCGGCGCGCGTCCCGCTGCCGTCGAGGACTCGTTGGTGTGACCCGAGCCACGGTCGCTCTCCGCGACGAGCGGCGCGCCATCCGCCAGTCGTCGCAGCATGGCGTTGTACGCGGTGAGGTCGGCGTCGCCGTCCGTCTCGGCCCTGCGGTCGTCGCGTCGGGCCGACCGCTCGTCCTGACGCGACCACTGCACCAGCAACGCGACGATGACGAGCAGCAGCGGCAGCTCTCCGGACGCCCAGGCCAGGCCGCCGCCGAGCCTCTGGTCGACCAGCGGGTCGGGCACCCAGGGCAGCGCGAGGCCGCGGTACCACTGCTCCCCCACCGCGGCGTTCGCCCCCATCAGCGCGACGCCGAAGAACGCGTGGAAGGGCACCGAGATGAACACGATCCCCAGCCGGGCCGCCGGGGGCAGCCGTCGCGGGGACGGGTCGATGCCGACGAGCGGCCAGAAGAACAGCAGGCCGGCCAGGATGAAGTGCAGGCTCATCAGTTGGTGCGCCCAGTGCTCGGGCAGCGCGGCGGGGAACAGCCCGGAGAAGTACAGGGCGTAGTAGCTGCCCACGAACAGCGGCAGGGTGACCAGGGGGTGGGTCATCCACCGGGCCACCGGTGAGTGCACCCCGGCCAGCAGCCACTCCCGCGGTCCGGGCGGCCCGCCGCGGCCCGCGGTCGGCAGCGCCCGCAGCGCGAGCGTGACGGGGGCGCCCAGCACCAGCAGGATGGGCACCAGCATCCCGAGGATCATGTGCTCGCCCATGTGCACGCTGAACATGGCGGGCGAGTAGCGCCCGATGCCCGAGCTGGTGGCCAGCAGCAGGGCGAGGCAACCGCCCAGCCAGGCCAGGGTGCGCCCGGTCGCCCAGGCGTCGCCGCGGCGGCGCAGCCGCCGCACCCCCAGCAGGTAGGCCACCGCCAGCACGACCGCCGCCGAGCCGAACAGCAGGTCGAACCGCCAGTCGAAGGCGAGCCGGGCGAGCGTCGGCGGGCCGGCCAGGTCGTAGCCGAGCAGCACCTCCGTGCGCGACGGCGGGCCCGTGCCGGTGTCGGGCGGCGCGGTGCGCCCGAGGGCGACGGCCAGGCCCATCGTGGCCAGCATCAGCAGGACCTCCACCCCGCCCAGGCGCAGCAGGGCGCGCGGCTCGCCCGCGGACGCGGCGGCCACCGTGGAGCGCCGGTGCAGGGCGCCGAGCACGCCGAGCAGGGCGAGCGCGGCCGCCTTGGCCAGCACGAGCAGCCCGTAGCCGGAGGAGAACACCTCCCCCAGCGGCACCCGCGTCAGCGCGTTGACCAGCCCGGTGAGGGCCAGCACGAACCAGCAGGCCAGGGCCAGCCGGGAGAACCGCGGGACCGCGGTCGCCAGCGCCGTCGCGCGGTCGGCGCCGCGGCTGGAGGCCAGCACGACCACCGCGACCAGCCCGCCCACCCACAGCGCAGCGGCCAGCGAGTGCAGCAGCAGGCTGTCGGTGGCGAGGTCGTGGGCGCCGCCGCTGGCGGAGTGCCCGGTGACCGCCACGGGCACCGGGCCGAGCAGCGACAGCCCCAGCAGTCCGACCGACCAGCCCCAGCTCAGCACCGTGCGGGCGGCGGCCAGCACGACGAGCGCTATCAGCGCGCACGAGGACCACGCGGTGGCCACCGGCAGGCGCGGGACGAGGTCGATGAGCAGACCGGTGTCGAGCACGTCGGCGACGGGCCTGCCGAGCGTGTCGGCCACGGTGAGCGGCACCATCAGGATGGCCGCCGCGGCCCACGCGCCCGCCGCCCAGGACGCCGTCCGCACGCCGCGGTAGCCCGCGACGTCGAGGTAGCCCGAACGCTGCGGTGGCACCAGGAACGCGGCCAGCAGGATCGCGCCCACCGTGACCGCCAGCGCGATGTCGGCGACGGCGCGCACCGCGGGCAGCCAGATGGTGGTGAGGGTGCCGGGGTCGGGGAGGCCGAGCGCGGACGCGGGACGCGCGCCCGACAGCGCGGTGAGCCCGCCCGCCACGAGCGCGGCGACCGCCGTGCCGGACAGGACCAGGCCGAGCGCACCGGATGCGGGCCGGGCGGGTCGCGTGGTGGCGGACTCGACCGTCGGCTGTGCCATGCACCCAGGCTATGCCCGCCGAGCCGGTGCCGGGCGGGGACCGCCTGCTGCCAGACTGGCGCCATGACCTGCCCGAACACCCGCGACCGTTCGCGTCCGGTGTGACCATCGCGACGCCGCCCAACGGTCCCGGTCCGGTGCTGGCGCTGGCCGTCGACCGCGCGGGCCGCCAGCCGCCCGCCTGGCTGGCCGCCCCCCTGCAGACCGCGGCCAGGGTGCTCGAGATCAGCCCCGGCGGCGCCCTGCTCCGCGGGGAGTTCACGGCCGGCGGCTGGCTGGGCCTCGACATCGACGACACCGACGACACCGGGAACCCCGCGGGCGCGCGGGTGCGGGCCGACCCGCGCGACCTGCCGGTGCGCTCGCGCTCGGTGGACGGCGTCGCGCTGCTGCTGGCGCTGCCCAGCCTGCCGCACCTGGACCCGGTGTTCGCCGAGCTGCGCCGGGTGCTGCGCCCGGGCGGCACCCTGGTCGTGGGGGTGCCGTCGGCGGCCGGGGGGTCGTGGGGGGAGCGCGCGGCGATGCGGGTGCTGCGGCCGGTGCACCGGGCCTGGCCGCACCGCTCCGCGCTCGACCGCGTCGGCTGGCTGCTGGCCGCGGCCGACTTCGCGGTGATGGGCGACGACCGGGTCCCCTTCGCCGTGCCGATCCCGGACGCCGCCGCCGCGCTGGCGCTGGCCGAGCGGCTGCCCTCGGCCCGGCTGTGGCCCCCGAACCTGCCCGAGGGCGTGCGCGCGGAGGCGGCGTCGCGGCTGGCCCGCCGGGCCGGGCCCGACCGCGTGCTGCCCGTCCCGATGCGGCGGCTGGTCGCCCGGCGCTGAGCGCTCAGCCGAGCAGTTCGGCCAGCGGCCGGGGGCGCCCGAGGTGGTAGCCCTGCCCGTCGTGCACGCCGAGCTCGCGGAGGCGCTCGACCAGCTCCGGGCGGTCGACGTGCTCGGCCACGGTGCGCATGCCCAGCTCCCCGGCCACGCCGACCACGGCGCTGACCAGCGCCCGGTCGACCGGGTCGGTGTCCAGCCCGCGGACGAACTCCCCGGCGATCTTCACCGCGGTGAACGGCAGGTGCTTGAGGTGGGAGAACGACGCGAACCCGGCCCCGAAGTCGTCGAGGGAGAACCCGCATCCCGCCTCGGTCAGCCGCCCCACCAGCCGCTTCGCCGCGTCCAGGTTGGTGACGGCGGTCGTCTCGGTCATCTCCAGGCCCAACCGGCACGGCTCGACGTCGTGGCCGGCCAGTTCGGCGAGCACCCAGTCGCCCAGCTCGTCGTCCTCCAGCGACCGCGCCGAGATGTTGACCTCCAGGCGCAGCCGCCGCGCCCGCGCGGCGGGACCCGCGAGGGCGCGCACCGCCCGGGCGAGCACCCAGCGGTCGAGGCGCAGCACCAGGTCGCCGCGCTCGGCGGCGGGCAGGAAGTCGACGGGCCGCAGGTCGGGGACCAGCCCGTCGCGCAGCCGGATCAGCAGCTCCGAGCGCCGGGCGCGACCGGTGGCGAGCTCGACGATCGGCTGCGCGTCGAGCTGCATGGTCTCCTGGTCGAGGGCGTCGCCGACCCGCTTCAGCAGCCCCACCCTGGCCACCGCCCGCCGGTACTGGTCGGGCGCGAACAGCCGGGCCCGGTTGCGCCCGGCGGCCTTCGCCGCGTACAGCGCCAGGTCGGCGCGGGCCAGGAGCACCTCGACGTCCGCCCCGTCGCCGCCGGCGGCCACGCCGATGCTCACGGTCACGGTCAGCGCCGAGTCGCCCTCGGCGATCGTCTGCCCGGCCACGGCGTCGCAGAGCCGCTCCCCCAGCACGAGCCCGTCCTCCGGGTCGCGGCGCGGCAGCACCACCGCGAACTCGTCGCCGCCCAGGCGCCCGATCAGCGCGCCCGGCTCCAGGTGCGCGGGCACGACGTCGGCCACGCGCCGGATGACCCGGTCGCCGACGGCGTGCCCGCGCAGGTCGTTGACGTCCTTGAAGCGGTCGATGTCGATCAGCAGCAGGGTGGCCCCGGCCGGGTCGGCCAGGCACTCGGCGAGCCGCGCGGTGATCCGCCTGCGGTTCGCGATGCCGGTCAGCGGGTCGTGCTCGGCCAGGAAGGCCAGCTCGGTCCGGGCCCGGTGCTCCTCGGTGACGTCGCGGGCGGTGCCCAGCACGCGGATCGGCCGCCCCGAGGCGTCGGAGAACACCTCGCCGCGGCACTCGAAGACGCGCGCGGTGCTGTGGCCGGCCACGAACATCCGGTGGGTGTGGGTGAAGTCGCGACCGGTGCGCACCGCGGCGGCCAGCACCTCGTTGACGGCGGTGAGGTCGTCGGGGTGGACCTGGGCCCGGAAGCCGTCCAGGTCGAGCAGGGCCCGCGGCGGCAGCCCGAAGGCCACCAGCAGGGTCTCCGACAGCTCCAGGCGGTCGTTCTCGACGTTCCACACCCAGGAGCCCATGCGGGCCAGTGCCTCGAACCGCGACAGCCGCCACTCGGCGACCGCCACCCCCAACCTGCGCTCCAGGGAGAACCGCGCGGTGCGGTCGGTGATCTCGTAGAGCAGGCTGCCCGCATCGGGCTCCAGCACGGTGCAGCTGACCTGCCACCAGCGGGTCGAGCCGTCCGGCGCGGGCCAGCGGACGGTGACGTCGCCGGCGCCGGGCCGGATGCCCTCGCGCAGGTCGGCGACGGGGCGGTCGCCGTCCCAGCAGCCGCCGTGCCCCTCGACCATCTCGCGGGCCGCCGGGTTGCACCACCGGACCGTGCCGTCGCGCACCACGACGAGGCCGATGGAGGCGCGCTCGGCGATGTCCGCGGCGCTCGGCGCACCGACCACGCTCACCCCCACCTCGTCCCCGGGGATTGTGTCGCGGAACTCAGCTCCGGGCGGCGACGGCCCCCACCACGAACGGGGGATTCTCCTGCGGCTCGTCGTCGACCAGATCGGCGACGATGCAGGTGATGTTGTCCGGCCCGCCGCCCTCGTTGGCCAGCTCGATCAACCGCGCGACGGCCTCGTCGCGGTCGGCGACCTCCATCAGCACCTCGCGCAGCGCCGCGTCGTCCAGGACGGCGGTGACGCCGTCGGAGCAGATCAGGTAGCGGTCGCCGACCCGGCCGTCGACCCCGAACAGGTCGGGTTCGACGGGCGTGGCCTCCTGCAGCGTGCGCACCAACCAGGAGCGGCGGGGGTGGCCCGCCGCCTCCTCCGGGGTGATGCGGCCCTCGTCCAGCAGCGCCTGGACGAGGGTGTGGTCGCGGGTGAGCCGGAACAGCTCGCCCTCGCGCAGCAGGTAGGCGCGGGAGTCGCCGACGTGGGCCACACCGATGCGCGCGCCGTCGACCAGGAAGGCGACGACCGTGGTCCCGGTGCCACGCAGCTCGGGATCGGCCTTGGCCAGCTCGGTGAGCCGATCGGCCGCCTCGACCACCGCCTCGCCCAGCGCGGACGACAGGTCGACCTCGCCGAGGTCGTCGGGAAGGCGCTCGTCCAGCTCGAGGAGGACCTCGATCGCCACGGCGCTGGCGACCTCGCCGTGGGGGTGACCGCCCATCCCGTCGGCGACCGCCAGGAGCCGCGTGGTGGTGCCCGCGGAGTCCTGGTTCATCGGTCTGCGGCGCCCGACGTCGGACCCGGCCGCGGAACGCAGAGTCGGTGACATGACGACACCTTGTCAGACGCCTGCAGCAGCCGGTGATGACCTCGCCCGGCTCGCCGGTGTCGTCACGAGAACGACGGGGGTCGCCACTGTGCGTCAGCACCCGTGCTCCGCGGGTGGCTGGGCAGGACGGCGCTGCGGATGGCGGCCACTTGGCCGCGTCCCGTCGTCCCGAGCAGTTCGTCGCCGGCGATCTCCGCGGCCCGCGCCCGGACGCGGCGCACCGGCCCCTCGACCACCCGGTGCTCGGCGCGCACCGCGTGCAGCAGCGAGATCAGGCAGCTCAGCCGCACGTCGGACGGCTGGTCGTGCAGCAGCACGCGTTCGACGCCCGCCAGCAGGCGCTCGCGTTCGCGCCCGCCGAGCACGTCCCACGCAGCGGTCGGGAACAGGCCCCACCGCCGCCCGCGCCGGGGAGCCAGCAGCCCGCGCTCGGTCAGCCGCTCGAACACCGGTCCCCGGACCCGCCCGGCCAGCCGCTCGACGGCATCGCGGGCGCGCAGCGGCGTGCGGCCGAGCTCGACCAGCGCGACGTCGACGACGGGCTCCCCGGTGGCCCCCGGGTCGACCACCGAGATCAGCACCCGCCTGCCGCGCCCCTCCACGGCCAGCCGCTCCCGCAGGGCCAGGTCGAGCAGCAACGCGCCGGCGAGGCCGCGGTCGAGGGTGGAGGAGGCGGCGAGGAGGCGGCCCGACGCGGGGTCCACGAGCAGCAGGACGAGGTCCTCGGCCAGGGTCGTCACGGGCGTTCTCCCTCGTCCGGACGGCCGCCGGCACCCCCGCCGCTGGCCCGCGACCAGCGTCCTGCACGTCCTGCGTCCGGTCGATCGGCCATTCGGCCAGATCCGAGCGCCGGCCGCGGTCCGTGCATCACATGTGCAGATGGGTGTACTGGCACGGCGGCGGTGCCCGCTACGCTCGGTGCCACGGTCCGCGAGGGCCGCGCCGGCCTCCGTAGCTCAGCTGGATAGAGCAAGAGCCTTCTAATCTCTAGGTCGCAGGTTCGAGTCCTGCCGGGGGCGCGCCGTCGCAGGTCAGGCCGGTTGCCGAGCCCACCCACGACAGGTCCCACGCTCACCCCACGTAATCGGTGCCCACGACCTCGGCGCAACGCGGGCGGCGGTGTCGAGTTCAGCGACAGGGGTGGCGCAGCCGTCGCAGCGTGAGGTGGGTCGTCGCAGCGCGCCGGCGGGCTGCGAGCACCCTGCTAGCGGTGCGACGACCCCATTCGCCACGGGGTGCGCTACTACCGCAGTCGCAGCAGGGCATACGCGTCCAGGACGACGACGGCGGGGACGAACCGGCCGAGGATCGTCCCGTGGTGACGTTCCGGGCTGAACAGTGGTCGGGCGAGGGGAACGACGGCGTCCCGCCCGGGACCGTGGAAGCCTTCGGCCGTTGCCGCCGGGTACCGGTCGCGGTCACGGTCGGTACTCCTACCGCAGCACGATCGTGTCCATCGGCGGCCGGTACCTGATCTCGTTCGACCCCGCGCACACGACCACCTGGAACTGCACGACCGCCGATGAGGGCCGACCTGCTCCCGGTGCCTGGCCGCAGGGGCGGACCGTCGTCAGGTGCCGAGCAGCGTCAGACCTTCGTGCTCGGCGAAGTCCCCGCTCCGGACCCGGGGCGCATCGGGAACCGCGTGGACGGGTGCACCCCCGCGCCATAGCGTCCGCTCATGTCGGTTCGGCGCGCGATCACGAGTGGTTCGACGTTCGAGGAGCAGATCGGCTACGCCCGGGCGGTGGTGGACGGCGACCGGGTGCACGTGTCCGGCACGACCGGCTTCGACTACCGCACCATGACCCTCCCCGAGGGCGTCGTGGAGCAGGCCGAGCAGTGCCTGCGCAACATCGGGGCGGCGCTGCGGGAGGCCGGGTGCACCTTCGCCGACGTCGTGCGGGTGCGCTACCTGCTGCCCGACCGCGCGGACTTCGAGCCGTGCTGGCCGCTGCTGCGCGCGCACTTCGGCGCCGCCCGCCCGGCGGCGACGATGATGGTCTGCGGGCTGGCCGACCCGCGGATGCGCATCGAGATCGAGGTCGACGCGCGACGGGGCGCGGGCGAGCCCGGGTGACCCGGCGCGGCTGAGGCCGACCGGCGCGCGGACGGGTCCGGTCGGGGGAGAAGATCCGCGCATGTGGTTCGTCGCGCTGGTCGTCGGGGTCGTCCTCCTCGCGCACCTCTACGTCTACCGGCGCGCCGTGCACGACGTGTTCGCCACGACCCGCGCCCGCCGCACCGCCGGCGCGGTGCTGGTCCTGCTCGGGGCGGTCGTGCTGGCCACGTTCCTGACCCGGCGCGTGCTGTCGCCCGACGCGGCCCGGCCGCTGCACCACGTCGGCTACCTCTGGTTGGCGGTGCTGCTCTACGGCGCGGTGCTGCTCGCGGCCGGGGAGCTGGTGCGGCTGGCGGTGCGGGCGGCGCGCGGTCCACTCTCGGTCGAGCGGCGCCGCTTCCTGTCCCGCGCGATCGCCGGCGGCGCGGCCGCGGTCGCCGTCGGGACGGTCACCTACGGCACCGTCGAGGCGCGCCGGCCCCGGGTCGAGCGGCGGGAGGTCGTGCTCGACCGGCTCGACCCCGCCTTCGACGGGTTCACCGTCGCCGCGGTCTCCGACATCCACCTCGGCCCGCTGGTCGACGGCGCCGACCTGGCCGGGATCGTCGACCTGATCAACGCGGGCTCGCCCGACGTCGTCGCCGTGGTCGGCGACCTGGTCGACGGCACCGTCGCCGAGCTCGCCGACTACGCGGCCCCGTTCCGCGACCTGGTCGCCCCGACCTACGTGGTGACCGGCAACCACGAGTACTTCTCCGGGGCCGCCGAGTGGGTGGAGTTCCTGCCCTCCCTGGGGCTGCGGGTGCTGCGCAACGAGCGGGTCGAGATCCGCCGCGGCGACGCCGTGCTCGACATCGCCGGCTGCGACGACCGGACCGCGGGCCGGTCGGGGGTGCCCGGGCACGGCTTCGACCTGGACGCCGCGCTGGCCGGGCGCGACCCGGCGCGGCCGGTCGTGCTGCTGGTGCACCAGCCGGTGATGGTGGAGCAGGCGGTGCGCGCCGGGGTCGACCTGCAGATCTCCGGGCACACGCACGGCGGGCAGCTGTGGCCGATCACCCAGGTCGCGCTGGTCGACCAGCCGGTGCTGGCCGGGCTGACCCGGTTCGGGCCGACCTGGCTCTACGTCACCCGCGGCGTCGGGTTCTGGGGGCCGCCCACGCGGGTGGGCTCGCCGCCGGAGGTCACCCTGCTGACGCTGCGGGCCGGCTGAGCGCAGCTCACCCGTCGCGCTCCAGGCTCTCGGCGAGGCGGCCGAGCAGCTCCTGCAGCCGGTCGCGCTCCTCCGCGGTGAGCCCGCTGACCAGGCGCCCCTCGTTGGCCAGGTGCACGGCGATGAGCCGGTCGGTCGTCGCGACGCCGTGCGGGGTCAGCCGGACGGTCTTGCCGCGGCCGTCGCCGTCGGCGCTGTCCCGCTCGACGAGGCCCAGCGCCTGCAGCCGGTCGAGCCGCTTGGTGATGGCCCCGGTGGTGACCAGCAGCGAGCGGCTCAGGTCGGTGGGGCGGGCGTGGAACGGCTCGCCCCCGCGGCGCAGCGCGGCCAGCACGTCGAAGTCGCCGTTGGCCAGGTCGGCGGCGGCGAAGAGCGGGCGCAGCCTGCCGTCCACCAGGTGGGCCAGCCGCTGCAACCGCCCGACGATCAGCATCGGGCCGGCGTCCAGGTCGGGGCGCTCGCGCGCCCACTGCTCGACGATCCCCGCGACGACGTCCTCGGCCATGCTTGCAGTGTACCTTCCACGGAAGTAAAGTCGCTTCCATGGAAGCGACCGAGATCGGGACGGAAGCCGGGGACGTCCGGACGCTGATGGCCGCCCACGCCGCCAACGCGCTGGGCGACGGCAGCTTCCACGTCACCTCCGCCCTGTTCTTCGCCCAGGTGGTCGGGCTCTCCGCCGCCCAGACCGGGCTGTGCCTGACGCTGGCCTGGACGGCCGGGTTCCTGCTGACCACCCCGCTCGGCCTGCTCGCCGACCGGATCGGCCTGCGCCGCAGCGCGGTGCTGTGGTCACTGGTCATCGCGGCCGCGCTGGTCGCCGTGGCGGTGTCCGGGCTGCGCGATCCCGTCCCCTTCACCGCGCTGATCGCGCTGTACGCGGTCGCGCAGAGCGCGCTGGCCGCCACCCGCCAGGCCCTGGTCGCCACCACCATCGCGCCCGAGCGCCGCGTCACCGTGCGGGCCCGGCTGCACGTCGCGGTCAACACCGGCCTGGGCCTCGGGGCCGGACTCGGCGGGCTCGCCCTCCTGGTCGGCACGCCCACCGCCTTCCTCGCCGTCTTCGTGTTCGACGCACTGACGTTCCTGGTGGCCGCGGCGGTGATCGCGCGCCTCCCCCGGCCCACCGCGCAGGTCTCCGCCGCGGCGCCCCGGTCGCTGCGGCTGGACGTGCTGCGCGACCGCCGCTACGTCGTCGCGGCCGCCCTGACCGCCGTGCTCTACCTGTACATGCCGATGCTGACCGTGGCGCTGCCGCTGTTCATCGCCCAGCGCACGGCCGCGCCGGGCTGGTCGATCGCGCTGCTGTTCGTGGTCAACACCATCGGGGTGCTGCTCGTGCAGGTCCGGGCGGCCCGCACCGTGCACTCCCTGCCGTCCGCGGCCGTGGCGCTGCGCAGGGCCGGGCTGGTGCTGCTGGTGTCGTGCCTGGTGATGGCGGGTTCGGCGGCCACCGACTCGGCCGCGGTGGCGCTGTCGGTACTGGTCGTCGGCGCGGTGCTGCAGGTGCTCGGCGAGGTCGTGCTGGCCGCCGCGTCGTGGCACGTCGGGTTCGCGCTGGCCGACCCGGACCGGCCCGGCCAGTGGCAGGGCCTGTGGTCGAGCGGTCAGCCGCTGGCCAGGGCCGTCGGCCCGGTCGTGCTGACCGCGCTGCTGCTGAGCTGGTCGGGCCCGGGCTGGCTGGTCCTGGGCGGGGTGTTCGCCGGCGTCGGCCTGCTGCTCGCCGCGGTGGTCACCCGCGCGGCCCGGGCCGGGTCGCCCCCGATCCCCCTCGCGGCCTGACCGCGGGGCAGCCGGGCGCGGGCAGCGGGGCGAGGAGGACGGCCGTGGCCAGCTCGACCAGCGCGCGCCCCACCCCGCCCCGCCGCGTCACGCGGGGCACCTGCGCCACGCTCTCGACCACGGCCATCGCCGAGGCCACCAGCACCCGCGCCGCCGGGGCCGGCAGGTCCGGGCGCACCTCCCGCAGGCAGCCCCGCCACTCCGCGACCCGGTCGGACCGGTTGCGCAGCAGCTGCTCGGCGAGGGTCCCGGGCAGGTGCAGCACCTCGGTCTGCCCGACCGCCACCAGGTCGGGGTCCTCCAGCGCGAGCCGCACGAGGCCCTCGACCAGCCCCGACAGCACCTCCCGCGGCGAACCCGCGCGCAGCGCGCGGGAGGTCTCCAGGGTCGAGCGCTCGTCGTGGCGGCGGCAGAGCGTGACCAGGATGTCCAGCTTGGTCGGGAAGTAGCGGTACAGCGCCGGGCCGACTATCCCGGCCTCCCGGCCGATGTCGTCGGTCCCGACCTCCGGGTAGCCGTCGCGGTGGAAGGCCGCGGCCGCGGCGGCCAGCACCCGCTCGCGGCGGGAGGCCATCAGCGCGCGGGCGGGCGCGGTCGCCTCCGCGGGCACCGCGACCGGCACGGCGAGCAGCGCGCGGGCGGCCGCGTCCAGCACCCCGGCCAGCTCCGACCGCGGCGCCGCCACCTGCTGCTCCGCGGGCCCGGCCAGCGCGCTGACCAGGGCCCACGCCCGCAGCTCCGCGGTGAACCCGGCGTCGGCGCCCGGGGCGGGCGGTTCGCGCCCGATCTGCTCGGCCGTGCGCGTCACCAGGCCGAACAACCGCCCGACCACCCGCGCCCGGTCCTCGGGCAGCAGGTAGCGCGACTCGCGCCTGCGCAGCACGGCGTAGCCCCGGCTGTGGGTCGCCGCGCCGATGAGCCCGGCCAGCAGGCCGTCCGTGCAGTCCGGGCCCGGCCACGGTCCGGCCGCCGCCTCGAACGCCGCCCGGTAGGCGTCCTGTCCCGCCCGCACGACGTGCGCCAGCAGCGCCTGCTTGTGCGCGTAGTGGCGGTACAAGGCGCGCACGGTGATGCCGTCCGCGGCCGCGATGTCCTCCATGCGCACGGCGTGGAAGCCGCGCTCGGTGAACAGCCGCGCGGCGTGCTCGCCGATCCGCTGCTTGCGGTCCTTGGGGCGCTCGCGCCGCCGGTCGGTGCCGGCGTCCGGCCGTCCTGCCACGGTCCGCCCTTCCCACCGCGCCGACGCGTTCCCCCGCCGGTGCCGGCCCCCCTCGGCCGGCACCGGCCATACTCCCAGCCACACCGGGAATCCGGGCGGGCCCCTCCCTCCCACCCCGGTGCGCGGGAACGTCCTACGGGGCGCTCGCCACCCGTTCGAAGTGGCCGCCCGCCGGCGCCTCGGCCAGGATCTCGACCATGGTCGCCCGGTAGTGCTGGAACAGGTCGGTCGCGTGGAACGCGTGGTGCGCGTCGACGGTCTCCCACTCGACCACCAGCACCACCTCCCCCGGCGCCTCGATCCCGCGCAGCACCTCGACCCCCCGGCAGCCGTCGCCGGAGGCGATGATCCGCGCGCCGTCGGCCAGGTTGGCGACGAGCTCGGCCTCACCGCCCGCGTTGGCCCGCAGCCGGGTCACCTCCACAACGCTCACCGCTCCCCCTCCGGTCCCCGGCCCCGCGGCCCCGACGGGTCCGGACAGGTGCCGCAGCGTGCCGAGGTGGCCCCGGGGATGTCAACGGCCGTTCGCCCCGGTTCCGCAGAGGTGCCGCGCAGGTGCCGCTCGCATGCCGCGCAGGTGCGGCACCGATGCCGCGGAACGCGCAGCCGCGCCGATGGGCGATGTCAGCCGGCGATCACGCCGCGAACGCCTCCGCCACCGCCGCCCGCACCCGCGAGAACGCGACGAACTGGGTCGGGTCGAGGCGGTTCTTGGTGACCGCGACGCTCACCCCGGTCGCGGTGTCGGCGAAGGCGGCGCTGCCACCGACGCCCGCCGCGCCGAACAGCGTCGGGGCGCTCGGCGCGTGCCCGACCGCACCCACCGAGTAGCCGAGGCCGTAGGCGGCCGGACCCCCGACGGTGCGGTCGGTGCCGGCGGTGGCCAGTGTCGCGACCTCGCCGGCCCGCGCGGGCGGGAGCAGGCGCACGCCCTCGACCTCGTCCAGCAGCGCGGCGTACATGCGGGCCACCGCGCGCGCCGACGTGGTGCCGATGCCGGGGATGTCGTGGCGCAGCACCTCGACGCGGTTGGCCAGCGCCGCGTCGGACACCAGCTCCGACTCCTCGGTGGAGACCCCGGCGACCAGCTCGGCGAACAGGGCCGTGCCCTCCGGGTCGTCGACGAACCGGGCCGACCGGTCGGCGGCCCGCTCCGGCACTCCGAGGAACAGCTCGTCGGCCACCCCCAGCGGCCCGGCGACCTCCTCGGCGAGCACCCGCGAGATCGGTGAGCCGGTGGCCCGGCGGACCAGCTCGCCGAGCACGAAGCCCGCCGTCAGCGTGTGGTAGCCGCTGGCCGCACCCGGCGTCCAGGCCGGCGCGGTGTCGGCGATCGCGGCGCAGGTGGCCGTCCAGTCGCACAGGCCGTCCCAGGTGGTGGCGTGCGGCAGCACCGGGATCCCCGCGGAGTGGGTCAGCAGGTGGCGCAGGGTCGTGCCCGCCTTGCCGTGCGCGCCGTACTCGGGCCACAGCTCGACGACCGGCGCGTCGTAGCCGAGCACCCCGCGCTCGACCAGCACGTTCACCACCGTCGCCGTGACGCCCTTCCCGGTGGACGCCGCGTAGAACGGGGTGTCGGGCGCGACCGGGCGTCCGGTCGCCGGGTCGGCCGTGCCCGCGACCGCGTCGACGACGAGCTCGCCGCGCCGGTACACCGCGGCCTGCAGGCCGAGCTCGGCCCCCGAGCCGACCAGCTCGTCGAGGATCCCCTGCACCAGGCGTTGGACGTCGCGCACGGCGGCGACCGTACGGCCGCGCCGGCTGCGGCGCGCCTGCTTTCCCGCTACGCCGTGGTCGCGCTGGCCTGTGGCATGGCGGCGTCGCGGTAGAGGCGCTCGGCGTACTCGGGGCCGTAGTAGCGCTCCAGGTCCTCGCGGCTCACGTCCGGGCGCTCCAGCTTGCCGGCGATCTCCGCGCGGCTGGGCAGCCCCTCGACGTCCCAGCTCTCCGGGCGCCACAACCGCGAGCGCATGAACGCCTTCGCGCAGTGGTAGAAGACCTCCTCCACGGCGACCTCCAGGGCCAGCACGGGGCGGTGGCCCTTGACCCGCATCGCGTCGAAGTAGGGGGCGTCGCGCACGAGCCGGGCCCGACCGTTGACCCGCAGCGTGTCGTCCCGGCCGGGGACCAGGAAGATGATCCCGACGTACGGGTTGGACAGCACGTTGCGGTAGCCGTCGACGCGCTTGTTGCCCGGGCGCTCCGGCACCGCGATGGTGCGCTCGTCGAGCACGCGGGCCAGCCCTCCGGGCGGGTCGCCCTTGGGCGAGGCGTCGCAGCGGCCGTCGGCGTCGCTGGTGGCCAGCACCAGGAACGGCGAGCGCGCGATCCAGTCGACGTCGATCGCGTCGAGCGTGGGGCGCTGCTTCTGCGCGACCCGCGGCAGCGGCAGCCCGATCAGCGCCTCGAGGTCGGCCGCGGTGGCGATGACGTCCTCGGGCCGGGCGGTGGCGGGCGGAACGGGGGCGAGCGGGGTGCGGTCCACGTGCTCCCACGCTACGTCCCGCGGCCGGCGAACGGCAGGCCCGTGAGGGCGATGCGGGGCGGCGGCCGAGCGCGGGTCGTCCACCGCGGCACTGGGCTATCCTGCGGCCACGATCGGGGGACGTGGCACGCCGAAGGCCCTCCCCCGGTCCGCGCCGGTGACATGGGGGGACGTGAAACCGGATGATCGACGATCGTCGCAGTGCCACGTGGCTCGACGCCGAGCTGACCCGGCGCGAGGACGCGGAGTCCAGGATGTCCGCGGCCCTGCTCGACCTGGAGCGCCACCCGGGCCACGTGCTGCTGTCCGACGGGACGCCCACCGGCACCACCGGGCGGCGGTGGGCGGTCGCGCGGGAGGCGCTGAGCGGGCTCTGGCGCGACTTCGCCGCCTACCGGTCCATCGTGCGCGCCGCCCGCGCCGTGCGCGAGCGGCGCGGCCGCCCCGGCGAGCGGGAGCTCGCCGAGCTGCACCGGCTGCTCGTCGAGCCGTCCGTCGAGATCGCCCGCACGGCCGTCGCGCTCCCCGAGCGCGGGTTGACCGGCGCGCCCGAGCGGGTCGAGGTGATCGCCCTCGACGGGCTGGCCGAGCGCATGGAGCGGGCGTTCGCCGAGGTCAGCCGGCTGGCCGTGGAGGCGGACGCCGCGCACACCGCCTTCCTGGGCGAGCTGGTGCCGGTACTGGAACGGCTGACCGAGGCCCGCCGGCGGGCCGCCGCGCTGGGCATCGGCCCCGGCGACGCGGAGACCACGACCCTCGCCGACCTCGACGACCGCGCCGCCGCGCTGCACCGCCTGGCCGCGACCGACCCGCTCGCCCGCGACGCCGGGACCCCGGCGGTCGAGCTCGCCGCGCTCGCGACCGGCACCCGCGAGCTGGCCGACCGGCTCGACCGGCTGGTCGCCCAGCGCGACCGCTGGGACGCCGACGTCCACGCCGCCCGCCGGGCGCTGGCCGAGCTGGGCCGGCTGCGCGCCGAGGCCGAGGACGCACTGGCCCGGGCCGCCGAGCTCGTCGCCGGGCCGCTGCCCGAGCTGCCCGCCGACGAGCGGGCCGCGCTGCGCGCCGCGCTCGACCGGGTGGAGCGCGCGTCCGGCTGGCCCGTCCGCGCCGCCGGGCTGACCGGCCTGCAGGTGGCGCTGGCCGCGGCGGCCGACGGCCTGCGCACCGCCCACCGGCTGGCCGCCGGTCTGCTGGAGCGCCGCGACGAGCTGCGCGGGCGCTTCTCGGCCTTCGCGGCCCGCGCCGCCCGGCTGGGCCGCGCCGAGGATCCGGAGGTCCTCGAGCTCGACGAGCGGCTGCGGCGGCTGCTCTGGACCACGCCGTGCGACCTGGTCGCGGCCACGCAGGCGCTCGCCGCGTACCGCCGCCACCTGGCCCCGGCCGCCGGGCAGCCCGGCATGAGCCGAACCGCGAGCGAGGAGGTGGACGCGCCGTGACGGACTGCCCCCAGCCGGACTGCGACGGCAGCATCCAGGACGGTTTCTGCGACAGCTGCGGCCTGGCGCCCCGGCCGCGGGCGACCGGGGCGTCCGGGCCGTCCAGACCGTCCGGGACGTCCGGGCCGTTCAGCGGCCCGGCCACGGCGGCGGCGCCGTGGTCGGGACCGGCCACCGGACCGGCCACCGCCTCCTCGGGCGCCCCGCCGCCCGACGGCAGCCCCTGCCCGCACCCGGGCTGCGACGGCACCGTCGAGGACGGCTACTGCGACGTCACCGGCCTGGCCGCCGGCTCCGCCCCGACCGGGCCGGGCAGCCAGAACACCGCCGCCCAGCCGATCGACCGGGGTTCGAGCAGCGGGACCGGCACCGGCACCGGAAGCGGGACCTCCGCCAGCCGCGCCTTCCCCACGACCGGGCGCTCCCGCAGCACGTCCAGCCGCAGCCGGCTCGGCGCCGGGTTGGTGGACGTGCCCGCCGTCTCGCGCGTCGACCCGGCCGCCGCCCTGCTGGCCGACCCGCAGGTCGCCGAGGAGAAGCGGTACTGCAGCAAGTGCGGCCACCCGGTGGGCCGCGGCCGCGACGGGCGCCCCGGCCGGTTGAAGGGCTTCTGCCCCAACGACGGCACCCGCTACGACTTCACGCCCACCCTGACCCCCGGCACGCTCGTCGCCGGGCAGTACGAGGTGCAGGGCTGCCTCGCGCACGGCGGGCTCGGCTGGATCTACCTGGCCCTCGACCGCAACGTCAACGACCGCTGGGTGGTGCTCAAGGGCCTGCTCGACTCCGGCGACGCCGACGCCATGGCCGCCGCGGTCGCGGAGCGCCGCTTCCTCGCCCAGCTCAGCCACCCGACCATCGTGTCGATCTTCAACTTCGTCGAGCACCCCGGTGCGGACGGCGCGCCGGTCGGCTACATCGTCATGGAGTACGTCGGCGGCTCCTCGCTCAAGGAGCTGCTCAACGCCCGCAGGCGCGCCGACGGCACGTTCGACCCGATGCCCGTGGGCCAGGCGATCGCCTACGCGCTGGAGGTGCTGCCCGCCCTGGGCCACCTGCACTCGCTGGGCCTGGCCTACTGCGACTTCAAGCCCGACAACGTCATCCAGTACGACCGCCAGCTCAAGCTGATCGACCTCGGCGCGGTCATCCGGATGGACGACCAGCTCAGCGCGGTGTTCGGGACGGTCGGCTACCAGGCCCCGGAGATCGCCACGGCCGGCCCGTCGCCGGCCTCGGACATCCACACCGTCGGGCGCACCCTGGCGGTGCTGGCCCTGGGCATGCCGCCGACCAGCCGCGGCGCCCCGGCCCCGCTGCCCGACGCCGCGGCGCACCCGGTGCTGGCCCGCCACGAGTCGTTCCACCGGCTGCTGCTGCGCGCCACCGACCCCGACCCGCTGCGCCGCTTCGACTCCGCCGACGAGATGGCCGACCAGCTCACCGGCGTGCTGCGCGAGGTGCTGGCCGCCGAGGACGGCGTCCCGCGACCCGGGCAGTCCACCGTGTTCGGGCCGCCGCGCGGCACGTTCGCCTCCGGGCTGCTCGGCGAGCCGACCGCGCCCGGGCGCCCCGACCCGCGCCGCACCGCGCGGATGCTGCCGGTGCCGCTGGTCGACACCGACGACCCCGCCGCCGGTGTGCTGGCCTCCGCCTCGGGCGCCAGCCCGGCCGAGATCCTGCGGCTGGCCGGCGCCGTCGGCGACCCCAGCCCCGAGCTGCGGCTGCGGGTGGTGCGCGCGCACCTGGACGCGGGCGACCCGGGCGCGGCCCGCGCCGAGCTCGACCGGATCGCCGCCACCGGGCTGGGCGACTGGCGGCTGGGCTGGCTGCGCGGGGTCGGCGCGCTCGTCGCCGGCGAGCCGCGGGCCGCGATCGACCTGTTCGACGCCGTCCTCGCCACGCTGCCCGGCGAGCCAGCCCCGAAGCTCGCGCTGGCCGCCGCGGCGGAGAGCGCCGGCCTCGACGACCTGGCCGGGCGCTACTACTCGATCATCGGACGCACCGACCCGAACGTCGCCGACGCCGCGTTCGGGCTGGCCCGGGTGGCCCTGCGGGCCGGGCAGCCGCGGGTCGCCACGGCCGCGCTCGACGCCGTGCCGGAGACCTCCAGCGAGTACGTGGCCGCCCAGCTCGCCGCGGTGCACTCGGTGCTCGTCGGCGGGCGCACGAGCACCGGGCCGCAGACCTGGGTCGCCGAGCCGGAGCTGCGCGCCGCGGCGGCGCGCGTCGAGCGCCTGCCGCTCGACCCGGCGACCGACCACGGCATCCGGGCCACCCTGCTCCACGCCGCCGTCGACCTGCTCGCCCGCCCGGGTACGCAGGCCGCCAACGGCGCGGCGCCGTTGCTGGGCTGCCCGTGGAAGGCGCGCGACCTGCGGCTGGCGCTGGAGCGCACCCTGCGCGCCTCGGCGCGGCTGGCCGGCGGGCGCGAGGAGCGGATGGCGCTGGTCGACCGGGCCAACGCGGTGCGGCCGCGGACGTGGGTGTAGGCCGGTGGTAGAGGTGTCCCCCGTGTCCAGCCCGACCGCCTGCCCGAACCCCGCCTGCGCCGAGGCGGTCGACCCCGCCGCCAACTTCTGCGAGGCCTGCGGCTCCGACCTCGCCGTCCGCGACGGCACGAGCGCGGTCACCGCGCCCGACGCCGAGCGCACCTGCCGCGGCTGCGGCACCGCGACCGGCCCCGACGACGACGAGTACTGCGCTGGGTGCGGGCTGCGCCACCGCGACCCGACCGAGCGCGTCGAGACCGTCCTGGACGGCCTCGCCGGGGTCAGCGACCGCGGCCTGGTCCGCTCGACCAACCAGGACGCGATGGCGCTCGGGCGGCACCGCGCGGGCACCGTCGCGGCCGTCGTCTGCGACGGGGTGTCGACCACCCTGACCCCCGAGCTGGCCGCCACGACCGCCGCCGACACCGCGCTCGACGTGCTGCTGCGCGGGCGCGCCGACGGCGCCGACCGCACCCGGGAGGCCGTGCTGGCGGCGGGGCGGGCCGTGGCGAAGCTCGGGCGCGCGCCGCACGGACCGTCGTGCACCCTGGTGTCGGCGCTGGTCGAGCCGCTGCCGGACGGGTCGGGGGTGGACGTCGCCATCGGGTGGATCGGCGACAGCCGGGTCTACTGGCTCGCCCCGCCCGAGTCCCCCGAGCCGGCCAGGGCGCTGACCCGCGACCACTCCTGGGCCACCGAGATGATCGCGGTGGGCATGGACCCCGCCGAGGCCGCCGCCGACCGGCGCGCCCACCAGATCACCCGCTGGCTGGGCCCGGAGGCCCAGCCGCCGGCGCCCGAGGTGACCGGGCTGCGCCCCGCCGCCGACGGGCTGCTCCTGCTGTGCACCGACGGGCTGTGGAACTACCTCGACGACCCCGCCGAGCTGTCCGCGGTCGCGCTCCCCCTGGCGGCGGAGTCCGGGCCGTTGGCCGCGGCCGCCGCGCTCACCGCGCTCGCGGTGGACGCCGGTGGCCGCGACAACATCACGATCGTGATCGTCCCCGTCAGCGTGAGGAGCAGGCCATGAGCGCGCCGCAGCCGTCGTTCTCCGTCGAGGTCGACCAGAACCCGTACCTGCACGTGGGCGCGACCCAGGTCGACGCGATCGTCACGGTCACGGCGAGCGGGGCCGGGTCCGCCGCGGGCGCCACCGGGGGCGCCGTCGAGATCATCGTCGTGGACTGCTCGGCGTCGATGTCCGGCGGCAAGATCCACGCCGCCCGGGAGGCCACCGCGGCCGCCGTCGGGCAGATCCGCGACGGCGTGGAGTTCGCGGTCGTCGCCGGCACCCACGACGCCGCCCAGATCTACCCCCGCACCGGCACGGCCACCGCCGACGCGACCACCCGGCGGGAGGCCGCGAACGCCGCGCGCCGGCTGCGGGCCGGTGGTGGCACCTCGATCGGCGTCTGGCTCACCCTCGCCCGGCGCATCGCCGAGCGGCACCCCGGCGCCGTGCGCCACGCCATCCTGCTCACCGACGGCCAGAACGGCGAGCCGCCGGAGGTGCTGGAGCGGGTCCTGGCCGAGTGCGCGGGCGGCTTCGTGTGCGACTGCCGCGGCGTCGGCACCGACTGGGACGTCGAGGAGCTGCGCCGGATCTCCTCGGCGCTGCTGGGCGGCTTCGAGTTCATCCGCGAGCCCGCCGACCTCGCCGACGACTTCGCCCGGATGATGAGCACGGCGATGGCCAAGGGCCTGGCCGACGTGGAGCTGCGGCTGTGGACGCCGAAGGGCTCGCGGGTCCGGTTCGTCAAGCAGGTCGACCCGGACATCTCCGACCTCACCGACCGGCGCACCGAGAGCGGCAGGCCCGGCGCCCCCGCCGCGCAGGGCGACTACCCGCTCGGCGTGTGGGGCGACGAGACCCGCATCTACCACGTGTGCCTGGAGGTGCCCGCGCAGGCGGTCGGCGCGGAGATGCTGGCCGGGCGGGTCAGCCTGCGCCGCAGCGGGGCGAGCGACGTGCTGGGCCAGGGCATGGTCAAGGCGATCTGGACCGACGACCCGGGCCTGTCCACCCGGATCAGCCGCCAGGTCGCGCACTTCACCGGGCAGGCCCGGCTCGCCGACTCCATCCAGGTGGGCCTGGCCGCGCTGCGCGACGGCGACGAGCGCACCGCCACCGCCCGGCTGGGCGAGGCCGTGCGGCTGGCCACCGAGTCGGGCAACGACGGCACCGCTCGGCTGCTGGAGCGGGTGGTCCTCGTCGAGGACGCGCCCACCGGCTCCGTCCGGCTGCGGGCGGGGGTGGACAAGGCCGACGCGATGAGCCTCGATACCCGGTCCACGAAGACGGTCCGGGTGCGCGGCACGGGCTGATCCGGTGGCCACCTGCCCGGCCGGGCACAGCTCGGCCGACGACGAGTACTGCGACACCTGCGGGCTGGCCGTGGACGCGGCCACCCCGCCGCCACCGTCCCCACTCCCGTCCCCACTCCCGTCCCCACTCCCGTCCCCACCGCCTCCCCCGCGACCTCTCGACGAGCCGGTGCCGGGCCGCGACGCCTGCCCGGCGTGCCGCGCTCCGCTGCAGGGGCGGTTCTGCGAGGAGTGCGGGCACGACAACGCCCTGCCCCCGCCCGACCCGCGGCCGGACGAGCGCCGGCCGGACCCCGCTCCGCCCTCGGCACCGGCGCCCACCGGTGCGGTGTGGCGGGCGGTGGTGCGCGCCGACCGGACCTGGTTCGACGTGGTGCGCGGGCGCCGGGGGCCCGACGTCGACCAGGTCGAGTTCCCGCGCTACTGCCCGGACCGCACGTTCGAGCTCACCGGCGACCGGATGGCCATCGGGCGGCGCAGCCGCTCGCGGGGCACCGACCCGGAGATCGACCTGTCCGGGCCGCCGCTGGACCCGGGCGTCTCGGCCCAGCACGCGCTGCTGCTCGCCCGCGCGGACGGCGGCTGGGAGGTCGTCGACCTGGACTCCACCAACGGCACCTCGCTCGGCGACTCGACCGCGCTGCTGCGACCGCACACCCCGGTGCGGCTGGCCGACGGCGACCGCATCCGGCTCGGGGCCTGGACCACCGTCACGATCGAGGTGGCCCGGCCCGGCACGGGCCCCGGTCAGTCGCGGTAGCGGGGCTCGGGTGGCGGCGCCGGGTCGAGCTGCGGGCCGAGCCAGCGCTGGAAGCTCTCCTCCAGGCTGCCGTCGTCGCGGCCCTGCTCCAGCACGCCGTTGACGAAGCGGACCAGGTCGGGGGCGTCCTTGCGCATCCCCACCCCGTAGCCCGCGGTCGCGAGCACCCGCCCGACGACCTCGGTCTGCGGGTCCTGGGCGGCCAGCCCGGCCAGGATGATGTCGTCGCTGGAGACCGCCTCGACCGCGCCCTGCTGCATCCGGATCACGCAGTCCGGGATCGCGACCTCGGTGACCACCTCCATGTCCACCGGCAGCGCCTCCAGCTCGCGTTCGGTGGTCGAACCCGCCGATGTGCACACCGTGCCGCCCGCGAGGTCCTCGACCTCGCGGATGCCCGAGCCCTTCGGCACCAGCAGCCGCTGCTGGGCCAGCTGGTAGGGCGCGGAGAACTCGACCGAGAGCTGGCGCGCGCAGGTGACGCTGAAGTTGTTGACCACCAGGTCGACCTGCTTCTCCTCGACCGCCTTCACCCGGTCGGCGATGTCGTAGACGATGAACTGCACGCGGTCCGGGTCGCCGAAGATCGCCTGGGCGATGCGGCGCACGATGTCGATGTCGGTGCCCTCCAGCTGCCCGGTCAGCGGGTTGCGGTAGCCGACGAGGTACTTGGTCTGGTCGACCCCGGCGATCAGGCGCTCGCGCTGCTGGATGGCGGCCATGGTCGAGCCCGGCGGCATCGCGCCGGGCTCGGGCAACGGCCCCTGCGGGCGCAGGCTGTCGACCACCTGGTCGCAGGCGGGCGCGGGGGCCGACGGCGCCGCGGGTGCGGCCGCCGCAGGGGGCGGCGCGGCGGCGGGGGTGGTGGGGACGAGCGCCGCACCCAGGGCCAGGATCCCGGCCAGCCCGAGGTAGACCGCGGGCCTGCGGACCTCGACGCCCGCGCGGCGGTTCACCGGTACTCCGCCGTCCGCTGCGCGATGCCGACCGCGATCGCCAGCCCGGCCAGCAGGAGCAGCGCCGGTGGGACCACGGCGAGCAGCGCCTGCGCGTCGCGGGCGCGGGCGACGTCGGTGACGATGGCGTCGCGCTCGACGGAGATCACCTGGGCGAGCGCGTCGTCGAGGGCGGCGAACCGGCCGCCCGAGGTGCTCGGACCGGTGCCGATGACCGATTCCACCGCCTCCTGGAAGCGGCCGCTGTCGTCGAGGGCGCGGACCTGGCCGTGCGCCTCGAACCAGTTCCGCGCCGCGGCGCGCACGGCCGCCACGTCGGCCCCGCCGGCCTGCGCGGCGCCCAGCAGGCCGCCGCGGCCGTCCGGGCCGGCGACGGGCTCGGTCAGCCCGGCGAAGGTGCGGTCGCCGCTGCCCCCACCCCTGGCCACCAGCACCAGGCTCTCGTTGCTGCGCGCCTTGAGCACCGCGGTCCGCGCGTCGTCGAGCGCGGTGACGGCCTCGGTGTGCCGGGAGGCGTCGTCGAGCGCCGACCCGGTGCGCACCGTGGCCAGGCCCCACCAGACCAGTGCGGCCAGCACCGCGAGCCCACCGAGGACCAGCCCCGGGTTGAGCAGGCGGTTGGTCCGGGAGCGCTCGCCGTTGGCCACGTCGAGGACCGCGACCAGCAGCCCCAGCCCGAGCAGCAGCACGGCCAGCGGCAGCGCCGATCCCCGCCGGTAGGCCTCGCTCAGCTCGGCGGTCTCCAGGGCGCGCAGCTCGGCCGCGGCGGGCAGCATCGTCTGCTGCATCAGCCGCGACGCCTGCGTCAGGTACGACTGGCCCAGCGGCAGCCCGGACCGGTTGTAGGTGCGGGCGGTCTCCATCAGACCGGTGTAGACCGGCAGCTGCGTGGTGAGGGTGGTGACGGGCACGGTGGCCGGGTGGCCCTCGGGCAGCAGCGACGCCGCGTGCACGAGCCGCTCCGCGGCCCGCTGGACGTCGCCGTCGTAGCGGGCGCGCCCCTCCGGCGACTCGCGCCTGCCGGAGACGTACCCGCTGGTCGCCGTGGCGTCGGCGTCGGCGAGCGACTGGAAGAGCCCGGCGGCGTCGGAGGCGAGTGCGGCGATCCGGGTGTCGCTCTCGATCACCGCCTGGGACCGGTCGTAGCCGCTGACCGCGGCCACCACGGCGGTGACCACGCAGCCCAGGACCAGCAGGGCCCCCACCCGGCGCAGCCGGTCGGGGGTGCTGTTGCCGGTCAGCGGCAGCCGCCGCTTCGCCGTGCCGTCCGCCCGTGACCGGCGCGTCGTCGGACCGGGCCCGCCCGGCTCGGCGACGCCGCCGGGCGGTCGGGTCGCCACCCCCGCACTCATAACCCATGCACCCCCCAGCGCAGGACCGCGGACAAGTGGCATGAGGTTAGCGCCAGGCGTGAGCGGATCGGGTGACACCGAGCGGAGGCCTTGTTGCAATGAAGGCAAGTAGCTGTTAATACTTGCCTCGACGGCAAGGAGGTGGAGCCGATGACCGTACCCACACCGGACGAGGCGACCGCGGCCCTCGCGGAACTGGCCGCGGGCCGGCGAGCGGTGGCGGCCGAGGAGCGGCGCCGGGTACCCGTTCTGCTCGGGGCCTGGTCCGCACTGGCCCTGCTCGACTACGCGGCGAAGGACCACGTCCCCGACCGCCGCGTCCGCCGGCTGATCACCGGCCTGTGCCAGGTCACCACGCTGGGCCTGGGCCTGCTCGACCACCGGGCCCGCCCGGTGCAGCCGGTCAGCGTCGACCCCGCCGACACCGGTCCGCGGGCCGCGGCACCGATGGCGGTCGCGCTGGCCGGCTGGGTCGTCGCGGAGCGGCTGCTCGTGCGCGGGCTGCGGCGCAGCGGCGCCGCCCACCCGAACACGCTCGCGGGCATCGCCCTCGCCGTCGGTCGGCCCGTCGGCTACCTCGGCGTCCAGCGCCTGCTCCCCCGGCCGCGCACCGATGGTTGACCCGACCGAGCCGCCCGCGGCGCAACGCCTGGACCCGCTGCTGCTCGACCCGACGCGCCTGCGGATCGCGGCGGCCCTCGCCGGCGCGGGCGAGGTCGAGTTCAAGTTCGTCCGCGACCGCGCGGGCCTCACCGACTCCGCGCTGTCCAAGCAGGTCAGGACGCTCTCGGACGCCGACCTGGTGAGCCTGCGCCGCGAGCGCACCGGGCCGGCCCGACGCGCCTGGATCCGGCTGACCCCGCACGGGCGCGCCGTCCTGGCCGAGCACGCCCGCGCCCTGCGCGAGATCGCCGACTCGGCCGAGCACGACCGGACCTGAGCCGAACGGTGCGTCCTACTGGCTCGGCTGGCCGCCGATCCGACTGCTGATCACGTGCGCGGCGTGCATCGCGTGGTCCACGACCCCGGCCTCGGGGGCGTCGCGGGGGTAGCTCACCGCCACCCCCGCCGCCGGGTAGCCCGCGTGGTCGAGCACCGCCACCCCGACCGCGGCGATGCCCGGCGTCACCTCGCCGTCCTCGGTCGCGTAGCCGCGCCTGCGGGTCTCGGTGAGCAGGTCACGCAGCGCAGGCAGCGGCACGGCGCCGGAGCGCCCGGCGAACGCGTCCGGGTGCATGAACAGCGCCCCGACCTGGGCCGCGGGCAGCGCGGCCAGCATCGCCCTGCCGCTGGCGGTGAGCTGGGCCGGCAGCCGCACCCCGACGTCGCTGTTGAGCTGCGGGGCCCCGGCCGGTCGGTTCTCGATCACGTACAGCACCTCGTTGCCGTGCAGGACCGCGAGGTGCGCCACGTGGCCCGTCCGTTCGGCCAGTCTGGTCATCGGTACCCGAGCCAGCCGGACCAGCGGCTCCGAGCGGCTGTAGCCCGAGCTGAGCTCGTAGGCGGCCGCGCCGAGGCAGTAGCGCCGCTCGTCGGCCAGGTGCACCACGAAGCCGCTCTCCACCATCGTGGCCAGCAGCTGGTAGGTGGTCGAGCGCGGGAGGCCCAGATCGCGGGCCACCGCCGCGGCCGGTACGGGGCCCGCCTGCCGAGCCAGGTGACCGAGGATCTCCAACACCTGGCGCGCCGCCGGCGCCTTCTCGGGGCGGGCCATCACCGGCCGACACTAATCAACAATCCGGGATCCCGGACAGTGGTCGCCGACTGGTCATGGTGCACGGACAGGTGACGGTGTCGGATAACGCGATGCCCTCAGTCACCGTCGGCGTCGAGCCGCTGTCAGTTCAGGAGATCATTGCCGTAGCCAGGGACGGGGTCGGTGCGGTCCTCAGCCCCGAGGCGGAGTACGAGATCACCACCAGCCGCAAGGTCGTCGAGGCCCTGGCCGACGACGTCGAGCCCCACTACGGGGTGTCCACCGGGTTCGGCGCCCTCGCCACCCGTCACATCCCCACCGAGCTGCGGGCCGACCTGCAGCGCAGCCTGGTCCGCTCGCACGCCGCGGGCTCGGGCTCGGAGGTCGAGCGCGAGGTCGTGCGCGCCCTGATGCTCCTGCGCCTGCACACCCTGGCCACCGGCCGCACGGGCGTCCGCCTGGAGACCGCCCGCGCCTACGCCGCCATGCTCACCGCCGGCATCACCCCGGTCGTGAAGGAGTACGGCTCGCTGGGCTGCTCCGGCGACCTCGCCCCGCTGGCCCACTGCGCCCTCGCCGCCATCGGCGAGGGCGACGTCCGGGACGCCGACGGCGTGCTGCGCCCCGCCGCCGACGCACTCGCCGAGGCCGGGATCGCCCCGGTCGTGCTGGCCGAGAAGGAGGGCCTGGCGCTGATCAACGGCACCGACGGCATGCTCGGCATGCTGGTGCTGGCCTGCCACGACCTCGGCGAGCTGCTGCGGGCCGCCGACGTCGCCGCGGCGATCAGCGTGGAGGCCCTGCTCGGCACCGACGCCGTGTTCGCCCCCGACCTGCAGGCGCTGCGCCCGCACCCCGGCCAGGCCGACTCCGCGGCCAACCTGCGCGCGCTGCTCGACGGCTCGGCGATCATGGCCAGCCACCGCAACCCCGAGTGCACGCGCGTCCAGGACGCCTATTCCCTGCGCTGCACCCCGCAGGTGCACGGGGCGGCCCGCGACACCGTCGCCCACGCCGCCACCGTGGCGTCGCGCGAGCTGGCCGCGGCCGTCGACAACCCCGCCGTCACCGTCGACGGCCGGCTGGAGAGCAACGGCAACTTCCACGGCGCCCCGCTGGCCTACGTGCTCGACTTCCTGGCCATCGCGGTGGCCGACGTGGCCTCGATGAGCGAGCGGCGCACCGACCGGATGCTGGACACCGCGCGCAGCCACGGGCTGCCCGCGTTCCTGGCCGACGACCCCGGCGTCGACTCCGGCCACATGATCGCCCAGTACACCCAGGCGGCGATCGTCGCGGAGCTCAAGCGGCTGGCCGTCCCGGCGTCGGTCGACTCGATCCCGTCCAGCGCCATGCAGGAGGACCACGTCTCGATGGGCTGGGCGGCGGCCCGCAAGCTGCGCCGCGCCGTCGACGGGCTCACCCGCGTCGTCGCCGTCGAGCTGCTCACCGGCGTGCGCGCGCTGGACCTGCGCGCCCCGCTCGCCCCCGCCCAGGCCACCGCAGCCGTCCGCGAGCTGCTGCGCCGCAGCGTCGCCGGCCCCGGCCCCGACCGCTACCTCGCCCCCGAGATCGAGGCCGCGGTCGAGCTCGTCGCCTCCGGTGCCGCCGTCGCCGCCACCGGCATCACCCTGAGCTGATCTCGTCGTGGGGGGGGGGGGGGGGGCGTGTCAGGGGAAACCCGCCCAACCCCCCCCCCGGGCCCAC
>NZ_JAGSOV010000041.1 GCF_023898865.1 Pseudonocardia humida | reverse complement strand
CGTCGTGAGCGGGTTTCCCGGCTATAACCGGGAAACCCGCTCACGACCCCCGGAGGACCCCATGGACGGCGCACGACCCGTGCGTGCCCCCCGCGGCACCGCGCTCACCGCCCGGTCGTGGCAGACCGAGGCCCCGCTGCGGATGCTGCAGAACAACCTCGACCCCGAGGTCGCCGAACGCCCCGACGACCTGGTCGTCTACGGCGGAACCGGGCGGGCCGCGCGCGACTGGCGCTCGTTCGACGCCATGGTCCGCACCCTGACCACGCTCGCCGACGACGAGACGATGCTGGTGCAGTCGGGCCGCCCGGTCGGCGTGCTGCGCACCCACGAGTGGGCCCCGCGCGTGCTGATCGCCAACTCCAACCTCGTCGGCGACTGGGCCACCTGGCCGGAGTTCCGCAGGCTGGAGCGGCTCGGGCTGACGATGTACGGCCAGATGACGGCCGGCTCGTGGATCTACATCGGCACCCAGGGCATCCTGCAGGGCACCTACGAGACCTTCGCCGCGGTCGCCGCCAAGCGCTTCGACGGCACCCTCGCCGGCACCCTGACGGTGACCGGCGGCTGCGGCGGCATGGGCGGCGCGCAGCCGCTCGCGGTCACCCTCAACGGTGGGGTGTGCCTGGTCGTCGACGTGGACGCGGCCCGGCTGCGCCGCCGGGTCGAGCACCGCTACCTCGACGAGCTGGCCGACTCCCTCGACGAGGCCGTCCGGCTCTGCACCGAGGCCCGCGCGGGCCGCCGCGCCCTGTCGGTGGGCGTGGTCGGCAACTGCGCGAGCGTGCTGCCCGAGCTGCTGCGCCGCGGCGTCGAGGTCGACATCGTCACCGACCAGACCTCGGCCCACGACCCGCTGTCCTACCTGCCCGAGGGCGTCGACCTCGACGACTGGGAGGACTACGCGGCCAAGAAGCCCGAGGAGTTCACCGACCGCGCCCGGGCCTCCATGGCCAAGCACGTGGAGGCCATGGTCGGTTTCCTCGACGCCGGCGCCGAGGTCTTCGACTACGGCAACTCCCTGCGCGACGAGGCCCGCCAGGGCGGCTTCGACCGCGCCTTCGCCTTCCCCGGCTTCGTGCCCGCCTACATCCGGCCGCTGTTCTGCGAGGGCAGGGGCCCGTTCCGGTGGGTGGCGCTGTCCG
This sequence comes from Pseudonocardia humida, assembly GCF_023898865.1. Lineage (GTDB taxonomy): Bacteria > Actinomycetota > Actinomycetes > Mycobacteriales > Pseudonocardiaceae > Pseudonocardia > Pseudonocardia humida. Next base: position 169,491 of record NZ_JAGSOV010000041.1, on the reverse strand, counting down.
GCGACCCGGCCGACATCCACGCCACCGACCGCGCGGTGCTCGACCTGTTCTCGGACAACGACCAGCTGCACCGGTGGATCCGCGCGGCGGGCGAGCGGGTGGCGTTCCAGGGCCTGCCCGCTCGCATCTGCTGGCTGGGCCAGGGCGAGCGCGACAAGGCCGGGCTGCGGTTCAACGAGCTGGTCGCCTCCGGGGAGGTCTCGGCGCCGATCGTGATCGGCCGCGACCACCTCGACACCGGCTCGGTGGCCTCGCCCTACCGCGAGACCGAGGCCATGGCCGACGGCTCCGACGCCATCGCCGACTGGCCGCTGCTCAACGCGATGGTGAGCACGTCGTCGGGGGCGAGCTGGGTGTCCATCCACCACGGCGGCGGGGTGGGCATCGGCCGCTCGATCCACGCCGGGCAGGTCAGCGTGGCCGACGGCACCGAGCTGGCCGCGGCCAAGCTCGAACGGGTGCTGAGCAACGACCCGGCCACCGGCGTGCTGCGCCACGTCGACGCCGGCTACGACCAGGCCGCCACGACGGCCGCCGAGCACGACATCCGCATCCCGATGCGGGAGACCCCGTGACGGGGTCGTTCTGGGGCATGTGGGGCGAGCTGGAGCAGCTCGGGCGGGCCGGCACCGGCGGGTACCGGCGCTACGCCTGGACCCCGGAGGACGCCCGGCTGCGCGAGTGGTTCGCCGGGCAGTCCGCCGCCCGCGGGCTCGACCTCGTCCAGGACCGGGCGGGCAACCAGTGGGCGTGGTGGGGCGACCCGGACGCCGACGGCCCCGGCGTCGCGGTCGGCTCCCACCTCGACTCGGTGCCCGACGGCGGCGCCTTCGACGGGCCGCTGGGCGTCGTCTCGGCGCTGGCCGCGGTCGACGCGCTGCGCGAGTCGGGGGTGCGGCCGACCAAGCCGCTCGCGGTCGTCCACTTCGGCGACGAGGAGGGCGCCCGGTTCGGCATCGCCTGCGCCGGGTCGCGGCTGCTCACCGGGGCCCTGGACGCCGACCGCGCGCGCGGGCTGACCGACGGCGACGGCGTGCGGATGGCCGAGGCGATGGCCGCCGCCGGGCTCGACGTCTCCCACGTCGGGCGCGACGACGAGACCCTGCGCCGGATCGACTCGTTCGTCGAGCTGCACGTCGAGCAGGGCCGGGCCATGGTCGACATGGACGCGCCGGTCGCCGTCGGCTCCGCGATCCGCCCGCACGGGCGCTGGCGCTACGAGCTGCCCGGCGAGGCCAACCACGCCGGCACCACCCTGCTCGCCGACCGGCGCGACCCGATGCTGGCGATGGCCGCGGTGGTCCTCGCGGCCCGCGCCGCCGCGGTGCGCCACGACACCGTCGCCACCTGCGGCAAGCTGCGGGTGGAGCCGAACGGGGTGAACGCGATCCCGTCGCGGGTCACCGGCTGGCTGGACGCGCGCGGCCCGGTCCCCGAGGGCGTCCTCGCGACGGTCGCCGACGTCACCGCCGCGGTCGAGGAGCACGGCGGCCGGGTCGAGCAGGAGTCCTGGACCGGGGTCACCCGCTTCGACGCGGACCTGGCCGCGGAGCTGGCCGGCCTGCTCGGCGGGGTCCCGGTCCTCGACACCGGCGCGGGCCACGACGCCGGCATCCTGTCCGCGGCGGGCGTGCGCACGGCGATGCTGTTCGTGCGCAACCCGACCGGCGTCTCGCACTCCCCGCTGGAGCACGCCGAGCCCGACGACTGCGAGGCCGGCGTGCGGGCGCTGAGCACGGTGCTGGCGAGCCTGGTCGGGTGAGCGCCACCTGGTGGTCCGCGCACGCCCTGCTGCCCACCGGACCGGCCCGCAGCGTGCTGTTCGAGGTGGCCGACGGGCGGTTCAGCGCCGTGCGGCCGGGCTCGGCGCCCGGCGCAGCGCACCGGTTGCCCGGCGTCGCCCTGCCCGGCTTCGCCAACGTCCACAGCCACGCCTTCCACCGCGCGCTGCGCGGGCGCACCCACGACCGCGGCGGCACGTTCTGGACCTGGCGCGAACGCATGTACGCCGTGGCCGGGAGGCTCGACCCCGACTCGTACCGGGCGCTGGCCACGGCCGCCTACGCCGAGATGGCGCTGGCCGGGGTCAGCGCCGTCGGCGAGTTCCACTACCTGCACCACGGCCCCGGCGGGCGGCCCTACGACGACCCCCACGTCATGTCGCGCGCGCTGGTGGACGCGGCCGCCGCGGCCGGGGTCCGGCTGACCCTGCTGGACACCTGCTACCTCGCCGGTGGCCTCGACGCCGACGGCCACCGCCCGCTGGAGGGCGTGCAGCGCCGCTTCGGCGATGGCGACGCGCACTCCTGGGCGGCGCGCGCCGCCGCCGGACCGGCCCACGGCGTGGCCGTGCACTCGGTGCGCGCGGTGCCGCGCGCGGCCCTGGTCACCGTGGCCGAGGTGGCCGCGGGCCGCCCGCTGCACGTGCACCTCTCCGAGCAGCCCGCGGAGAACGCGGCCTGCCTGGCCGCGCACGGGCTCACCCCGACCGCGCTGCTGGAGTCCGAGGGGTTGCTCGGCCCGACCACCACCGCCGTGCACGCCACCCACCTGACCGGCGCCGACATCGCGGCGCTCGGCGCGAGCGGCACCGGCGCGTGCCTGTGCCCGACCACCGAGCGCGACCTCGCCGACGGCATCGGCCCGGCCGTCGAGCTGGCCGTGGCCGGGGCACCGCTGTCGCTGGGCAGCGACCAGCACGCCGTGGTCGACCTGGTCGAGGAGGCGCGGGCGCTGGAGATGCACGCCCGGCTGGCCTCCGGCGAGCGCGGCCGGTTCCGGCCGGACGACCTGCTCGCCGCGCTGACCCGGCACTCCGCGATCGGCGGCTCCGACGCCGGACTCGCCGTCGGCGCCCCCGCCGACCTGGTCGCCCTGCGCACCGACACCGTCCGCACCGCCGGCGCCGACCCGGCCCAGGTCCTGCTGGCCGCCACCGCGGCCGACGTCGACACGGTGCTGGTCGGCGGCGAGGTCGTGGTGCGCGAGGGCCGCCACCGCCTCGGCGACGTCGGCACGCTCCTCACCGCCGCCATCGCCCCCCTCTGGGAGGACCCGTGACCACCCCGCCGCCCCCTCTCCCCCCGGTTCCTGAACAACGGCCGGGGATCGCGACGCTGGTGACGGGGATCTGTGAGCTGGTGACGAACGACCCCGCGATCGGGGACGGCTCGCCGCTGGGCGTGCTGCGCGACGCGGCCGTCGTCGTCGAGGGTGGGCGGGTGGCCTGGGTGGGGCCGGCCACCGACGCCCCGGCCGCCGACGACCGGTGCGACCTGGGCGGGCGCGCGGTCGTGCCGGGGTTCGTCGACTCGCACTCGCACCTGGTGTTCGACGGCGACCGGGGCGCGGAGTTCGCGGCCCGGATGACCGGGCGGCCCTACGACGGCGGCGGCATCGCCACCACGGTCGCGGCCACCCGCGCCGCCGACGACGACCGCCTGCGCGCCCTGCTGGGCGAGCGGGTCGCGGAGATGCGCCGGCAGGGCACGACCACCGTGGAGGTCAAGAGCGGCTACGGGCTGACCGTCGACGACGAGGTCCGGGCGCTGCGGCTGGCCGGGGAGGTGACCGCCGAGACCACGTTCCTGGGTGCCCACGTCGTGCCCGCGGGTGCCGACCGCGCCGACTACCTCGACCTGGTGACCGGGCCGATGCTGGCGGCCTGCGCGCCGCACGCCCGGTGGGTCGACGTGTTCTGCGAGCCGGCCAGCCGGCACGCCTTCGACGGCGACGAGGCCAGGGCGGTGCTGGCGGCCGGGCGGGCCGCCGGGTTGGGGTTGCGGGTGCACGGCAACCAGCTGGGCCCGGGGCCGGGCGTGCGCCTGGCGGTGGAGCTGGGCGCGGCGAGCGTGGACCACTGCACGCACCTGGACGGCGCCGACGTCGACGCGCTGGCCGGCGGCGACACCGTGGCGACGCTGCTGCCCGGCGTGGAGTTCAGCACCCGCTCGCCCTACCCGGACGCCCGCCGGCTGCTCGACGCCGGTGCGGTCGTGGCGCTGGCCACCGACTGCAACCCCGGCACCTGCTTCTCCTCGTCGATGCCGCTGATGATCGCGCTGGCGGTGCGGGAGATGGGGCTGACGCCGGGCGAGGCCCTGTGGGCGGCCACCGCGGGCGGGGCGGCCGCGCTGCGCCGGTCCGACGTCGGGGTCGTCGGGGTGGGCGGCGCGGCCGACCTCGCGGTGCTCGACGCCCCCAGCCACCTACATCTGGCCTACCGGCCGGGGGTGCCGATCGCCCGGGCGCTCGAGCTCTGACGGACTCCGGGGGCGGGGCGGCTCAGCCGGCCTCGGGCAGCGCGACGCCGAGGCCGTCGGCGCCCCGGCCGACGACGACGTAGCCGGCGTCCTCGATCGCGGTGACGAGGTCGGCGACCGGGAGGGTGGCCGGGTGGGCCACGACGGCGGTGGCCGAGACGATGTCCACCTCGGCGGTGACGTCGCCGAGGGTCACCAGGGCGGTCTCCACGTGCCGGGCGCAGCTGGTGCAGTTCATGCCGACGACCGCCAGCTCGGTGCGCACGATGCCGAAGGCCGGACGGGTTTCCATGGTTCGCATCGGATCTCCTGGAGGGGAAGTTCGGTGAGCGGCGTCGGGGAGTTCTCGTCGCTCGGGCCGGACAGTAGGGAGGGCCGGCACCGGTGAGTTGCTCTCCTGAGGGACGACGACGCCACGCGTCCGGTCCACCGCGCCGAGCGGCAGCGCATTCGCCCGGTCAGGGGTAGCGGCACAGCCGTATGCCACGTCACGGTTTCAGGAATCCCACGTCGGCCGCTCGGCGCAGCCGACCGGCCGGTGCCGTCGACGCCCACCGCCGGACGTCGACCGCACGCCGTGACCGGGCGAGCGGTCGGCCCGTCGCGGTCGGTCGACGCACCACCGCTACCGGTCACGGGACGGTAACGGCGACACCGGCCCCGCCGCTCGGACCCTGGCCGAGTTGTGCGAAACGCCCACGGGGACGGGAGGCGCGCACGTACCGTCCCCGCTCGTGGACGCAGAGGAATGGCTGGTCGGCTACCGCGCCCGACTCGCCGAGCTCGAAGCGCGCGCAGGACGCGCGCAGGACGCACTGGCCCGCGCGGAGGCCACGGCGACCAGCCCCGACGGGGCGGTCACGGTCACGGTCGACCCGGCGGGCGGGCTGCGCGCGCTGGTGCTCTCCGACCGGGCCACGCAGATGGGCCGCACGCAGCTGGCCGCCACGATCGTGGCCACCGCGGGTACCGCCCGCCGCGACGCCGCGGCCGAGGCGATCGCCGCGATGTCCCCGCTGCTCGGCGACGACAGCCGGGCGATGCGCCTGCTGCGGGGCGACGTGCCGACCCCGCCGCCCACCGGGTCGCCGCGTCCGGACGGAGGGCGGTCGTGATGGTCGGGGGCTTCCGCGTCGACCCCGGCGACCTCGCCGACACCTCCGCGCGGACCGACGAGCTCTCCTCGCGCGTCCGGGCCGCCGCCGCGGGCGCCCGCCCGATCGACCCGCGGGCCTACGGCGTCGCGGGGCAGCCCTTCGCCGGGCCCGCGCTCGTGGCCGCGGGCCTGATCTCCGACGCCCTCGACGACCTCGCGCTCGACACCGACCGCGGCGCCGACGGGCTGCGCGGCACCCGGGACGGCTACCTCGACACCGAGCGGGCCGCCGTCTCCGCGTTCGACGGGCTCGCGCGATGACCGCCCCCGTCTCGACCGAGCCGGAGCCCCCGAAGGCGCTCGAGGGCGCGGGCGTCTTCTCCAGCGTCGACGACCTGGGCACCGCGGTCCACAGCGGCGACGGCTTCGAGATCGCCTTCGCCGGCCTCGGGGTCGCGCTGGACGGCCTGGGCTTCGTGGTCGACCCGTTCGGCGCGCTGCTCGAGGCCGGCGCGGGCTGGCTCATGGAGCACGTCTGGTTCCTCAGCGAGCCGATGGGCGTGCTGGCCGGCGATCCGAACGAGGTCAAGGCCCAGGCGCAGTCCTGGCACCGGGTCTCGGTCGAGCTGTCCGCCATCGCCGCGGCGCAACGCGGCCTGGCCGTCACCGGGCCGGTGCCGTGGACCGGCGAGGCCGCCGAGGCCTACCGGCAGGCGGTCGAGCAGCGGGCCGCCCGGATGTCGGAGACGGCCGAGCAGGTCGACCGGTTCGCCACCCTGCTGATCACCTCGGCCGCGGGCGTCGGCACCGTGCGGTCGATCGTGCGCGACCTGATCGCCGAGTTCATCGCCGACGTGGTCGAGTGGATCCTGCTCGGCTCGCTGCTCTCCCTGCTCACCAGCGGGGTGTCCCTGGCCGCGAGCATCGGGTGGGTCATCGTGGACGCGACCCTGCTGGCCGGGCGGATCGCCGAGCGGATCGCGCGGCTGCTGGAGACGATGGCCGAAGCCGGTCACGCGGCCGGCGGGCTGGCCGCCGGGGTACTGCAGGCGGCCCGGTGGACCGGTGAGACCGCGGGCGCGGTGCGCGCCGGTGCGGTGCCGGTCGACGCGCTCGTCGAAGGCCGGGAGGTCGCGAGCGTCGTCGAGCTCGGCAAGCAGTCCACCACCGCGGAGCTCGCGGGCCCGCCCCCCGCCTCATGACCGCGGGCCAGCGGGCAGCCCGGCCAGCACCGCGGCCACCAGCGCGTCGGTGAACTCCCCCGGCACCGGGTCGCCGGTCACCAGCACCCGGTAGTGCACGGGCCCGACCAGGCGGTCCACGAGATCGTCGAGGTCGGCGCCGGGTCGAGCTCGCCGCGCTCGACCGCCTGCACGCCGCGCCGCCCGCGATGAGGACCGCGCCGACGCGCTGGCGGGGGTGCACAGGCCGATCTCGGCGGAAGCGGACGCGCTGCTCTACGCCCTTGTGCGGTGACGCGGCTGGACACCGTCGTCGAGTTCGGCACCTCGTTCGGGATCTCCACCCTCCACCTCGCCGAGGCCGGCCTGGCCGCGCACGCCACCGTGCTCGCCGGCGACGCGCCGCAGACCCGGCCGACGACACCGGATGGCGAGCGTGCAGCCCCACCTCGAACACGTCCGCGCCCCGGGGCAGCGGCTACGTCGGCGTGAGCTTCCCGGTGGAGGACGGCGTGGAGATCAGCTGCTGGACCGGGTGAGCGGCCGTCCCGCCGGGGACGGGGTCGTGGCGGGCCGAGGGACCGTCTCGCCCACCACGACCCCGTTCCCGGCGGGACGGTCGTCGTCGGGCGGGATCAGAGCGGCACCGACACGAACGTCCGGCCGTCCTCGGACTCCACGTCGATCGAGGCGACGTCGTCGGGGGCCACGAGCGCCGAGCCGGTCAGCGGCTCGCCGTTGCCCTCGCCGGTGATCCAGGCGAAGGCCATCTGGCGGTCGCCGTCCTTGGTCACCACCATCATCCGGCAGCGCTCGCCGGGCGGCACGCCCTCGACCGTGGCCGAGACCCGGACGTAGCCCGCGCTCGGCGTCACGGTCACCTCTGCCTCGGCCCCGGTCCTGGCGTCGGCCGCCTTCGCGACGAGCGCGTCGACCGGCGCCTCGACCGGAGCGGTCGACGCGGGGGGTTGCTGCTGGACGGCCACGACGGACGGGTTGGTCTGCTGGCCGTAGGCGAACCCGCCGGCCACCCCGGCCGCGCCCACCAGCACGGCCGCCGCCGCACCGAGGACCCGTCTACCGCGTCTGCTCTCCCGCCGTATCTGCCGGACGGTGCGCCGCAGCAGCAGGTCGCTGCCGTCCGGTGGCCCGTCGAGCAGCACTTCCGGCGGCATCCCGTCCAGCAGGGCGGTCACCTCGCGCAACTCCCTCAGCTCGTTGGAACACCATCCGCATGCTGCGAGATGCGACTCGACGGCCCAGCCTTCGCGCGCCTCCAGGGCACCGGCGAGGTAGACGCCGAGGTCGCCCGCAACGTGACGATCGGTCATGCCGGTACCTCCGCAGGCGTTTCCACGAGGCGCCGCAGCGCCTTCAAGGCGTAGTGACTCCGGGACCGCACCGTTCCGGGTGGGACCCCCAGCACCTGAGCCGTCTCGTCGAGCGTGCGACCGGCGAAGTACAGGTGCGCGAGCACGCCGCGGTGCTCGGGGGAGAGCTGTTCGAGCGCGGCCAGCACGGTGAGCGAGTCGACGACACCGCCGGCGTGGTCGGGCGCGATGGGCGCCACGATCTCGTCGTCGGTGACCTCCGAGGGCCGTGACGACCTGGCGCGCGCCCGGTCGATGACTATGTTGCGCACCACCGTGAGCAACCAGCCCCGCACCGATCCCCGACCGTTCACCAGAACGTCGGGGTGCTTCCACACGCGCACCAAGGTCTCCTGCACCACGTCTTCCGCCGTCGCCCGATCACCGGTGAGCCGGGTGGCGTAGGCGAGCAGGGCGCGACCGTGCTCGGCGTATACCGCCGTGATCAGCGCCTCGTCCCTCGGGGTCCGTGCCACAACCCCTCACACGGACGCCGCGCTCGACTGGGTCAACGCCGGACCAAGATTCTTTCCGGTTCTTCGGCGATGGCGTGAACCCGCCGCCCACCCGGGCCGTGTCCCGTTCGAAGCCGGTTCCCACCCGGAAGGTGTCCCATGTCCGTCAGCCGTCTGGCCCGCCTGACCGCGGCCGCGACCGCCGTGCTCGCGCTCGGGGCGTGCAGCGCCGGGGACGCGGCGCCGGCCGCGCCCGCGGCCCCCGCCGGCGCGTCGGCCGCCGCGCAGGCGCCGGGCGCCCCGGCGGCGGGCGAGCGCCCGGCGCTGACCGCGCAGGAGGTGGCCGACCTCGGCACGGTGCTCGTCGACCAGGAGGGCTACACCCTCTACCGGTTCGACGAGGACTCCGCGGAGCCGCCCACCACCACCTGCGTCGGCGACTGCGCCGAGAAGTGGCCGCCGTTCGTCGTCGACCGCAACGGCAAGCTCGGCGTCGACGGCGTGGAGGATTCCGCGATCGGGCTGCTCGAGCGCCCGGACGGCAGCACCCAGCTGACGGTCAACGGCTGGGCGGTCTACCGCTTCAGCGGCGACACCGCCCCCGGCGCCACCGAGGGCCAGGGCGTGGGCGGCGCCTGGTACGCGATCACGCCCGACGGCAGGAAGGCCACCCCGGTCTAGCCGCACCCCACAGGCAACCCGGTCCCCGAGCCGGGAGCGAGAGGCCCGTCCTGCCCCGGTCGTGGGAGCCGGGGCAGGATGGGCCCATGGCACAGGTGACGGCCCGGACGGCACGCACGATCGAGGCACCGGCGGAGAAGGTGCGCGCGGCGCTCGCGGACTACGAGACGGTGCGCCCGAGCATCCTCACCGAGCAGTACCGCGACTACCGCGTGGAGGCCGGCGGGCAGGGCGCGGGCAGCCGGGTGCACTGGGTCCTGCAGGCCACCAAGTCGCGCCGGCGCGACCAGCTCGTCGAGGTGAGCGTGCCCGCCGCGGACCGGATCGTGGAGTCCGACACGAACTCCAGCATGGTCACCACGTGGACGGTCACGCCCAAGGGCGCCGACCGCAGCGAGGTCGCCGTGGAGACGACCTGGAAGGGCGCCGGGGGCATCGGCGGGTTCTTCGAGCGCACGTTCGCGCCGCGGGGCCTGGCGCGGATCCACGACGGCGTGCTGGCGAAGCTCGACGGCGTCGTCACCGGGTGACCCCCCGCCCGACTTGATCTCCCCCGGCCGGGCCGCCCAGGACCTGGCGCGGGCGGGTGCCGGGTTGCCAGCATGTCCCGACGGGCGGCACCGCAGTCGCACCGGCGAGGGGAGGCGTCATCGCAGCGAACGAGCGCGGCATCGTGGTGGTCGCGGGCGAGGCACTGGTCGACGTGGTGCCCGCGCCGGTCGACGGGTACTTCGAGATGGCACCGGGGGGCAGCCCGGCGAACGTGGCGGTCGGGCTGTCCCGGCTCGGCGTGCGGGCCCGGCTGCTCGCCCGGATCGCCGAGGACATGCTCGGCGTGCGCATCCGCGAGCACCTGGCGGCCAACGGCGTGGAGCTCGACCACGCCGTCACCGCCACCGAGCAGACCAGCCTCGCGCTGGTGGCCGTGGGGCCCGACGGCGGCGCCACCTACGACTTCCGGGTCGACGGCACGGCCGACTGGCAGTGGACGCCCGCCGAGCTGGACGGGGCGCTGGACGGCCCGGTCGTCGCGGTGCACTCCGGGTCGCTGGCGCTGACCACGCCGCCCGGGGCCGCGGCGCTGCGCGAGCTGCTCTCGCGCGCGGCGGCCACCGCCACCGTCAGCTACGACCCCAACTGCCGGCCGATGCTGATGGGCGAGCCCGCCGACGTGCTGGGCGGGGTGCACGAGCTGCTGGCGGTGGCCGACGTGGTCAAGGTCAGCGCCGAGGACCTGGAGTGGCTGCACCCGGGCAGGACGCCGGAGTCGGTCCTGGAGGACTGGCTCGGCCGCGGCCCGGCGCTCGTCGCGGTCACCCTCGGCGGCGACGGCGTCATCGCCGGCACCGCGGCCGGCCTGCGGTCCCGCCGGCCGGGCGTGCCGGTGCAGGTGGTCGACACGGTGGGCGCGGGCGACACGTACTCCGCGGCGCTGCTGGCCGGGCTGCACCGCCGCGGCCTGCTCGGCGCCGACGCCCGTCCGGCGCTGCGCGCGATCGACGAGCCCACCCTGGACGCCCTGCTCGACGAGGCCGCGGTGGCCGCCGCGATCACCTGCTCGCGCCGCGGCGCCGACCCGCCCACCGCCGACGAGCTCCTCTCCCCCCGCCCCTGACCCCGCCCCGACCCGTCAGCGGGCGCGGGTGAGGAGCTGGTCGACCGGCCAGGTGTTGAGGATGCGATCGGTGGGGACGCCGCAGGCCGCGGCGCGCCCGCAGCCGTTGTCGAGCCAGTCGAGCTGGCCGGGGGCGTGCGCGTCGGTGTCGATGGTGAACAGGCACCCCGCCTCGACGGCCAGCCGCAGCAGCCGCTTGGGCGGGTCGAGCCGCTCGGGGCGCGAGTTCACCTCGACGGCCACGCCGTTCGCGGCGCACGCGGCGAACACGGCGTCGGCGTCGAACTGCGACTCCGGGCGCTTGCGGTTGCCGGTGACCATCCGGCCGGTGCAGTGGCCGAGGACGTCGACGTGCGGGTTCTCGATCGCGGTCAGCATGCGCTCGGTCATCTCCTCGCGCGGGCTGCGCAGCTTGGAGTGCACCGAGGCGACCACCAGGTCGAGCTCGGAGAGCAGGTCGGGGTCCTGGTCGAGGGAGCCGTCCTCGTTGATGTCGACCTCGATGCCGGTGAGCACCCGGAAGCCCGTGCCCAGCTCGGCGTTGAGCTCGGCGATCTGCTCCAGCTGCGCGCGCAGCCGCTGGGCGGACAGCCCGTTGGCCACGGTCAGCCGGGGCGAGTGGTCGGTGATCACGAGGTAGTCGTGGCCGAGGCCCTGCGCCGTCTCCACCATCTCGCGCAGCGGCGAACCGCCGTCGGAGGCGTCGGTGTGGCTGTGGCAGTCGCCCTTGAGCGCGGCCCGCAGCGCCGCGGTCGCCTCGTCGAGCGGGGTGCTCCCGATGGCCTCGAGCCGGCGCAGGTAGACCGGCTCCTCACCGGCCACCGACTCCGCGACGCAGCGCGCGGTGACCTCGCCGACCCCCTTGAGCCGCTTCAGCTCGCCGGAGCGGACCATGGCGGCGATCTCGTCGGGGGTGCGGCGGACGAGCGCCGCGGCCGCGGTGCGGAACGCCCGGACCCGGTAGGTGGACTCGTGCGCGCGCTCCAGCAGGAAGGCGATCCGCCGCAGGTCGGCCACCGCGTCCCGCGGCTCCACATCCGGTGTGGTCACGCCCGCGATCGTCGCACGTGCGCCGGGCGCGGGCTCAGGAGTGCCCGCCCGGACGGACGATCATCAGCACCACGACGGCCGCCCACAGCAGGTTGTAGATCCCGGCCAGCATGCCCAGCCTGCGCAGCTGCCCGCCGTCGTCCGGGGCGGCCAGCGCGTCGCGCTGCATCGGGGCGACGGCCAGCGCGAGCAGGGCGCCGGCGAGCACCGTCAGCACCATCGAGATGTTGATCCAGATCTCGCCCATCCGGCCCTGGACCATCGCGAGCACGATCCCGACGACCGGCACGACCAGGCCCAGCACCCCGTAGACGCGGGTGACGCGGTGCAGCGCGACGGCGACCGCGCGGTTGCGCTCCCCGGCCGGCTGCTCCGGCGCCGCCGCGTCGCCGGCCGGGACGCTCACGGCGACCGGCGCGTAGCGCGGGAACAGGCTCGCCGCGACGGCCGAGCCGCCGACGAACACGATGGCCGCCAGCACGTGCACGGACAGCAGGACACCTTCCACGGCTCCCCCTCACCTTCAGTTGCACTGAAGCTAGCAGAAGCTTCAGAGCGGTTGAAGGTGGGTCAGCCGCGGACGTCCTCCTCGAACGCGGCCGCCGCCGCGTCGCCGACCCTGCGCAGGACGGGATCGGCGTCCGGCCCGAACAGCGCCCGGTCGACGCCGGCCACCGCGGTCATCGCGGCGCGCAGCAGCCGCGCGCCCTCCTCGGTGAGCTCGATCCGCGACGCCGCCCCGGCCCGCGCCGACCCGTCGCGCACCAGCGAGGCCGCGACCAGCGCCTTCACCGCGGCGTGCACGCTCTGCACGCTCACCCCCGACATCCGGGCCAGCTCGCTGAACGACGCGCCCGGCACCCCGGAGATGTGCCCGAGCAGGCCGAGCCGACCGACCGTGAGCCCGAGCGGGGCCAGCGCGGCCCCCAGCTCGGCCTCGATCCGCCTGCTCAGCGTCAGCAGCAGCACCGACCGGCTGGTCGTCGGCGGCCCCGGGCGCTCGTCGTCGCTCACCGCGCCAGTCTCCCGCCCCGCCGCGCCCGGACGTCAGGAAAGCCACCATCAGGGCACCTGGCGTCCTGATGGTGGCTTTCCTGACACGGGAGACGGGTGGGGGGAGGGGTCAGGGAGGGGTCAGCGGGGGGGTCAGCGGGGGGTCAGCGAGGGGTCAGCGAGGGGTCAGCGGAGGAAGGCGGTGGTCTTCTTCGTCCACGTGCGGCGCCAGAGGTCGGGCAGCTCGCGCTCGATCCGCTGCTTGCGGGCCTCGCCGCGGGCGTAGAGCAGGCCGAGGCTGAAGCCGTTCTCGCCCTCGGTGTGGGCCTGTCCACCCAGCCTGCGCAGGGCGTCGCCGGCGACGACGGCGTCCTGGTGGTGGCCCAGCGCCTTCTGCAGGGGCTTGAGCGACGTGGCGAAGCGCTTGGCCGGGCGGCCCAGGGCGGGCCGGGCGACCTCGGTGGCGTAGCGCAGGCGCTTGCCCGCCTTGCGCGCGGCGTGGGTGGCCGTGTCGCGGTCGGCGGCGGGCGCCTGGGCGTCGGTCGCCCGGTGCACGGCCTTCTGCAGCTTCCGGCCCGTGCGCGCGAGCACGGCGGGCAGCTCCCGACCGGCCTTGCGCCCGGCCCGCTTCCGCAGGGGCGGGCGCTCCAGCAGGTCGTCGAGGGCGGAGCGCAGCCAGGCGTAGCGCTCGCCGTCCAGCGCGGACAGCGCGGCGGCCGCGGTCTCGGCCTCCTCGCGGGCGAAGTGCCGGGTGACCATCGCCTCGACGGCGCCCAGGCGCAGCTCGGGCTCCAGGTCAGCCAGCTGCTCGGAGATCCCCTGGCGCAGCACCTCGGCGTCGCGCGCGGGGGCCAGGGCCCGGCCCAGGTCGCGCAGCGCGTCGACGACCGGCTCGGTGCGCCCGCGGTCGAGCAGCGGGCGGTAGGCCTGCAGCGCGCTGCGCAGCCGGCGGGACGCCACCCGCATCTGGTGGATCGAGTCGGGCTCGGCGGCGCGCACCCGCAGCTCCTCGGCGGCGAGGCGGTCGGCCTGGGCGGCGATGTAGCGCATGACGGCCTCCCCGGCCGAACCCTTGCGGCCCGTGGACCGCGAGCGGCTCGCCGGGCGCAGCAGCCGGTCGAGCTCGGCCTCGCCTGCGGGTGGGGCGGGGCGCAGGCCGATCTCGGCCAACCGCTGCTCGATCCCGTCGAGGACCTCGGCGGAGGCGCCGCGGGAGCGCACGGCGACCTCGCTCCACCCGCGCACCTCGGCGGTGTCGCCCAGCAGCGCCAACGTGATGTCGTCGTGCACGACCTCGGCGACGTCGACGTCGTCGGCGGACAGCACCGTGCGAGTGCGGACGGTGCGCAGACGCCCGACCGGGCCGACGGTCCGGCCGCGGGTGGCGCCGCGGACGAGCTCGGCCAGCTCGTCGGGCACGTCGGGCACCGGGGGCGCGTCGGCGGCCAGCGGCACCCGCCGCGGCTCGCCCGCCCCCTCCAGCCGCCAGTGCGGGGTGTCGCCGTCCCGGCGGACGGTCAGGGCGAGACCGGCCGCGGCCAGCCCGCGGTCGTCAGTGTCGTGGCGCTCGACCTCGAGCACACGAGCCTCGCCGTCGTCGTGGCGGTGCACCCCGGGCAGCCCGGCCAGGTTCGGGCGGCCCACGCCCCCCGGTCCGCGGTAGGTCCTGGTGTCCTCGCGTTCGTCCGTCTCCGACCCCGTCATCGTCACCCCGATCGAATGCCCTCTGTTCGGCGCAACCCAAACGCGCCGGTGGCTCAGTTCACCGGAAGGCGCCCCTTGACGACCTTGCCCATGTCGTTGCGCGGCAGCGCGTCGGTGAACCGCACCTCGCGGGGCCGCTTGTGCGGGGCGAGCAGGCCGGCGACGTGGTCGGCCAGCTCGCGCTCGGACGGCGGCTCCCCGGCGGCGACCACGAAGGCCACCACCCGCTCGCCCAGGTCGTCGTCGGCCACGCCGACCACGGCCGCCTCGGCCACCCCGGGGTGCTCCAGCAGCGCGTTCTCGATCTCCCCCGCGCCGATCTTGTAGCCACCCGACTTGATCAGGTCGGTGGCGCTGCGCCCGACCAGGGCGAGCGAGCCGTGCTCGGTCCAGCGGCCGATGTCGCCGGTGTCGAACCAGCCGTCGTCGGTGTGCGCGGCGGCGGTGGCGTCGGGGCGGTTGAGGTAGCCGTCGAACAGCGAGGGGCCGCGCACCTGCACGGCGCCCAGGCCGTCGGTCTGGTCCCCGGGCAGCGGCACCAGCCGGACCTCGGTGCCGGTGACCGGGCGGCCCACCGCGCCGGGCTCGGGCTCGTCGGCCGCGGTGGCGGCGGTCAGGATCAGGGTCTCGGTGAGCCCGTAGCGCTCGCGCACGGTCAGCCCGGTCGCCTCGCGCAGCCGGGCGTGGTCGACCGCGGTCAGCGCGGCCGAGCCGGACACCAGCAGCCGGGCCCGCCCGAGCGCGGTCGCCGACCCGGCGTCGGCCTCCAGCTGCCCGGCGAGGCGGTGGTACTGCGTGGGGACCCCGAAGACCATCGTCGGGGCGGCGGCGGCCAGCACGGCGGCGTCGAGTGCGCCGATGTGGTGCAGGGTGCCGCCGCGGCGCAGCGGCCCGAGCACCCCCAGCACCAGCCCGTGCACGTGGAACAGCGGCAGGGCGTGCGCGAGCAGGTCGTCCGCGGTCCACTGCCAGGCCTCGGCCAGCGCGTCCAGGTTGGAGGCCACGGCCAGCCGGGACAGCTGCGCGCCCTTCGGCGGCCCGGTCGTGCCCGAGGTGTAGACGACCAGCGCGGGCGCCCTCAGCGGCGGCTCGGTGTCGGGCACGGGACCTCGGGCGGCCAGGTCGACGTCGACGCGCGGCACCGCGGCGAGCGCGTCGGGCAGCGCGGTGCCGGGTGCGGCGAGCACCAGCTCGGGCGCCGAGTCGGCCACCACGTGCCCGAGCTCGCGGGTGCCCAGCTTCGGGTTCACCGGCACGACCGGCACCCCGGCCAGCAGCGCCCCGACGACCGCGACCGCGGTGTGGATGCCGGGGGTGGCCTGCACCGCCACCCGGGTGCGCCCGGCCACCGCGGCGGCGACGGCGCCCGCGGCGCCGGCCAGCGCGCGGTAGTCGAGCTCGACGGGGTCGGTGGCCCCGAACCGCAGGGCCACGCGCGCCGGCGGGTCGAGCAGGGCGGGCAGCAGCGGGGTGGTCGGGTCGGTGGGGGTCATCCCAGCACCTTGCCGGGGTTGAGGATGTCCTGCGGGTCGAGCGCGGCCTTGATCGCGCGCTGCATCGCCAGCACGCCCGGTCCCAGCTCGCGGCGCATCCCGTCGCGCTTGAGCAGGCCGACGCCGTGCTCCCCGGTCACCGTGCCGCCGAGGTCGAGCGCGGCGTCGATGATCGCGTCGAAGGCGGCCCGGGTGCGCGCCTTGGCGGCCTCGTCGCCGTGCGGGGTCAGCATCAGCGGGTGCAGGTTGCCGTCGCCCGCGTGCGCGACCGTGGCGATGACGACGTCGTGCTCGGCGGCGATCCGCTCGATCCGGGTGAGCATCTCGGCCAGCAGCCCGCGCGGGAGGCAGACGTCCTCGGTGAGCATCGCCTCGCCGCGCTGCTCCAGCGCCGGGTAGGCCAGCCGGCGGGCGTCGAACAGCGCCTCGGCCTCGACCGGGTCGGTGGACAGCACGGCGTCGCGCGCGCCCGCCGCGTCGAACTCCTCCAGGATCGCCTCGGCCTCCGCCAGCGCCGCCGGCTCGGGCAGGTCGGTCTGGGCCAGCAGCAGCGCGGCGGCGTCCTCGGGCAGCCCGGCGTGCTTCCAGGCGTTGACCGCCTGCAGGCAGACGCGGTCGATCAGCTCGAACGCCGCGGGCTGCAGCCCGCGCGCGGTGACCCGGGAGACGGCGTCGCCCGCGGCGGCCAGCGTGTCGAAGAACCCGACGACGGTGCGCGGGGCCGTGGTGCGCAGCGGGCGCAGCCGCACGGTGACCTCGGTGACCACCCCGAGCGTGCCCTCCGAGCCGACCATCAGCCCGACCACGTCGTAACCGGCCACGCCCTTGGCGGTGCGCCGCCCGACCCGCACCACCTCGCCGCTCGCCGTGACGACCTCGAGGGCGAGCACGTAGTCACGGGTGACGCCGTACTTGACGCAGCACAGCCCGCCGGCGTTGGTGGCCACGTTGCCGCCGATCGTCGACCAGGGGGCGCTGGCCGGGTCGGGCGGGTACCACAGGCCGTGCTCGGCGACGGCCGCGCGCAGCTCGTCGTTGACCACCCCGGGCTGCACGACGGCCAGCCGCTCCGCGGAGTTGATCTCGACGATCTCCCGCATGCGCTCGGTGGACAGCACCACGCAGTCCTCGACGGCGTTGGCCCCGCCCGACAGCCCGGTGCCGGCGCCGCGGGTGACGACCGGGACGCCGAGTCGGGCGCACGCCGTCACCACCGCGGCGACCTCGGCCGTGCTCTGCGGCCGCACGACGACCGCCGGCGCGCCGTGCTCCGCCCACTCGGCCTCGTCGTGCGCGTAGGAGGCCATCACGGCGGGGTCGGTGAGGACGCGGTCGGGCGGGAGGTCGGCGGCGAACGCGGCCAGCAGGTCGGCCGTGGGGCTGCCGTGAGCGGCGGCGGTCATGGTCGCAGACGCTAACCGGAGCGCAGCCCCGCGACCACCGCCCGACCCAGGCCCGTGCCCGAGCACCACGCCGTCTCGACGCGCGCGCTGCCCCAGCCGTCCCCGGCCAGCCCGACGCCGTCCGCGCCCAGGTGGAACATGCGGTCGCGGTCGGCGGCCGGGGAGGCCAGCCGCCAGCGGTGGGCGTGCGTCCACGCCGGCGGCTCGGGCAGGTCCAGCAGCTCGCGGACGGCCGCGACGGCCGGCCCGACGGCCCGCTCGGGCTGGGCGTCGTAGGCCCGGGCGACCGCGGCCGTGGTGTGGACCACGAGCACCGGGGCGCCGTCGCCGCGGCGGTCGCCGTCGTCGGCGACGATGGTGAGCACGGGGTGGTCGTTGACGAACCCGGCCCGCAGCGGCGCCCACTGCCTGCGCTCCCACCCGGCGGCCACCGCGATCACCGGCCGCCACCGCCGCCCGACGAGCTCGTGCCCGGCCGGGGAGTCGGCCGCGACCAGGCGCAGGGCCTGCGGGTCGGGCATGGCCAGCACGACGGCGTCGGCGGGCTCGCCGTCGACGGTGGGGCCGGGCCCGACCGCGGCGACCGGGTGGTCGAGCTCGACGTCGAGGCCCTCGGCGAGGTCGGCGACCAGGCTGCGCAGCCCGCCGGGCGCGGCCCAGCGCATCGGCCCGGGCGCCGGGCGCCGGCCGGGACCGCCCAGCACGGTGAGCTCGTCCGACCACGGCCGGGCCAGCCCCGCGGTCCGCCACGCGGCCACGACCTGCGCGAACTCGGGGTCGCGGACGGTGAAGTACGCCGCGCCCAGGTCGACCGGCCGCCCGTGCAGGCGCGTGCTGGCCATCCGGCCGCCGACCGCTCGGGCCCGGTCGAGCACCCGCACCGCGACGCCTGCCTCGACGAGCACGCGCGCGCAGGCCACGCCCGCGATCCCCGCGCCGACCACCACCACCGCCACGCCCGCAACCTATCGGGCCCCGGGGACGCCCGCGGGTCGCGACGGGGTGCGGGCGGACCGAACGGGGAGGTCAGAGCCGGGCGCGGACCCGGTCGAGGCGGTCGAGCCACCACCGCGTGCGCTCCGCGTCGGCGGCCACCTCACCGCGCAGGAGCGGCTCGGGCGCCCGCCGCGGCACCGGCAGCCAGCCCACCGTCGGCACCAGCGGCAGCTCGACGACGTCGGCCGAGAGCAGGGCCCCGGTGCCCAGCCCGCAGGCGTAGGGCAGCTCCGGCAGCGCTCCGGCCAGCGCCAGCTCCCCGGCCAGGCCGACGCTGGTCTGCAGGGCGGAGGACACCACGCACGGCAGGCCGCAGGCCTCGGCGACGGCCAGCGCCCGGCGCACCCCGCCCAGTGGGGCGCACTTGAGCACGGCGATGTCGGCGGCCCCGGCCACCGCCACGCGCATCGGGTCCTCGGCGCGGCGGATCGACTCGTCCGCCGCGATCAGCACGTTCACCCGCTTGCGCACCGCGGCCATCTCCTCGAGCGAGGCGCAGGGCTGTTCGACGTACTGCAGGCCGCCCGCCGCAGCGTCCAGCGCGCGGATCGCCGTCACCGCCTGCTCGACGTCCCATGCGCCGTTGGCGTCGACCCGCACGGCCCCGCGCGGGCCCAGCGCGTCGCGGACCGCGGCCACCCGCTCGACGTCGGCCGGCAGCGAGCCGGGCTCGTCGGCCACCTTGACCTTCGCCGTGCTGCACCCCGACTCGACGGTCAGCCGCTTGGCCCGCTCCGGGTCGACCGCCGGGACGATGCAGTTGACGGGGACCCGGTCGCGCACCGGCTCCGGCCAGCCCTGCTCGGCCGCCTCCAGCGCGGCGGCCAGCCACGGCTCGCTGACGGCGTCGTCGTACTCGGTGAACGGGCAGAACTCGCCCCAGCCCGCCGCGCCCTCCAGCAGTAGGCCCTCCCGGACGGCGATCCCCCGGAATCGGGTGGTCAGCGCGATCGAGTACACATCCGGCACCGGGCCACCCTATCGACGCCCGGTACCGCCGTCTGACCTGGTCGAGAGGGCCGCCGGGCGGCGGTCGGTGATCAGGTACGGTCCGGGTGTGCAAGCCGGGGGCCGGCGTCGCGCCGGTCGGGAGGCGCGGGAGCGGCACGTCCTGGACGCCGCCGTCGCGGTGTTCACCGAGCGGGGCCTCTCGGCGTCGACGATGGGAGCGGTGGCCGAGCGCGCGGGCCTGGCCGAGCGGCTGCTCGACGAGCACTTCGGCTCCACGGACGGGCTGTTCCGGGCCTGCGTGGAGCGGGCGAAGACCGAGCTGCTGGAGGCCACCTCGTCGGCCGCCGGGCTGGCCGGCTCCCCGGAGGGCATGCTGCGGCTCAGCGTGCTGGCCTTCTTCAACCACGTCGAGCGCAACGAGGCCACCTGGCGGCTGCTGCGCTCCGACCCGGGCGCGCTCGACGCCGTCCGCGCCCAGCAGACCGACTTCGTGGCCGCGCTGCTCGCCGAGCGCGCCCCGCGCGCCGACCCCTACCGGCTCGCCGGGTGGGCGCAGGTCATAGCGGGCGGGTGCGAGCGGTTGGCGCTCTGGCGGGCGAGCGTGCGCACGGTCAGCGCCGCCCAGGCCACCGACTGCCTGATGGACATGGTGTGGACCGGGCTGGCCGCCTGCGGCGACGGCGGCGTCCCGGGGCGATCGCCGACCCCGCACAATGGCCGGCGATGAGTACCACCGCACCACGGCTGCTGCAGGTGCAGCGCAGCGAGCGGGTCACCCCGCGGATGATCCGGGTGACCCTCGGCGGCGAGGAGCTGGCCGGCTTCGGCGGCGAGGGCCCCGACCGCCGCATCAAGATGTTCTTCCCGGCGCCCGGCCAGGAGCGCCCGGCCGTGCCGCGGGCCGCGTCCGGCGGGCCGGTCTGGCCGGCGGGCGAGGCCCGGCCGGCGATCCGCACCTACACCGTGCGCCGCTACGACCCCGGCGCCGGCGAGCTGGACGTCGACTTCGTGCTGCACGAGGGCCACGGGCCGGCCGCGGCGTGGGCCCGGGACGCCCGGCCCGGCAGCTGGGTGGCGGTGTCCGAGCCGGGCGGGCGCTACGAGCCCGACCCGGCCGCCGACTTCCACGTCGTGATCGGCGACGAGACCGCCCTGCCCGCGGTGGCCACGGTGCTGGAGGCGCTGCCCTCCGGGGTGCCCGCGCTGGCGTTGCTGGAGGTGGCCGACGCCGGCGAGGAGCAGGAGCTGCCCGGTTCGGCCACGCTGGTCTGGGTGCACCGCGGCGACCGCCCGGCCGGTGTGCCGCTGGCCGACGCGGTGCGCGCCGCGGAGTTCCCCGCCGGCGCCGGTCAGGCCTGGCTCTCCGGGGAGGCGGCGTGCGTGAAGGACCTGCGCAAGCACCTGCTCGACGAGCGCGGCCTCGACCGCCGCCGCGTCTACGCCACCGGCTACTGGCGCGCCCGCTGAGCTGCCGCGTCCGGCCGGCGGGCACGCACAGCGGATGCACAGGTTCGGCCCATCGGGAGCACAGGCGCTGGTCCGATGATCCGTACCATGGCCACGATGAGGGAGCAGGCGGCGCCGCTGCGTCGCGTCGACGGCAGCCCGGTGCGGGTGCTGGTGGTCGACGACGAGGCCCCGCTGTCGGACCTGCTCTCGATGGCCCTGCGGTACGAGGGTTGGGACGTGCGCACCGCCGCCGACGGGTCGTCGGCGGTGCGGGAGTTCCGCGCGTTCCGGCCCGACGCCGTCGTGCTCGACGTCATGCTCCCCGACTTCGACGGCCTGGAGGTGCTGCGCCGGATGCGCGCGCAGGCCCCGGACGTGCCCGTGCTGTTCCTCACCGCGCGCGACTCGGTCGAGGACCGCGTCGCGGGGCTGACCGTCGGCGGCGACGATTACGTGACCAAGCCGTTCAGCCTGGAGGAGCTGGTCGCCCGGCTGCGCGGGCTGCTGCGCCGCTCCGGGATGACCGCCGCCCGGCAGGGCTCCGAGCTGGTCGTGGGCGACCTGGTGCTCGACGAGGACAGCCGCGAGGTGCGTCGCGCCGACCGGCTCGTCGAGCTCACCGCCACCGAGTTCGAGCTGCTGCGCTACCTGATGCGCAACCCGCGGATCGTGCTGTCCAAGGCGAAGATCCTCGACCAGGTGTGGAACTACGACTTCGGCGGCCAGTCCAACGTCGTCGAGCTCTACGTCTCCTACCTGCGCAAGAAGATCGACGCCGGCCACTCCCCGATGATCCACACCGTGCGCGGCGCGGGGTACGTGCTCAAGCCCGCGGCCGGCTAGTGCGCACCCGGACGCTGCGCACGCGACTGGTGGCCACGATGCTGCTGCTGCTCGCCGTGGCGTCCGCGCTGATGGCCGTGGCGACCACGCTGGCGCTGCGCCAGTTCCTGGTCTCCCGCCTCGACGACGATCTGCGCGCGGCGAACCGGTTCTTCACCCAGGTCACCACGGCGCCCCCGGGCGCGCCGCCGCTGCCCGGGCTGCCCCCACCGCTGCTCGACGACGCCCCGGGCCGCGGCCCGACGCCGCAGGACACCCTGGACGCCACGATCGTCGACGGTCGCGTCGTCGCCGCGAGCGTGTACGCGCGAGGTGGGCAGGAGCGCGCGGTCCCGGTCGAGGAGCTGCCCGACCTGGTCGCCGTCCCGGTCGGCGGACCGCCGGTCAGCGCCGATCTCGGGTCGCTGGGCGGCTACCGGCTGATGGCCGTGCGGGACCCGGCCGGCGCGGTCCGGGTGAGCGGGCTGTCGCAGCAGCGGCTGCAGGAGACGGTCGACCAGGTCGTGGTCATCGAGCTGGTGGTGGCCGCGGTGGCGCTGCTCGGGGCGGGCGTGGCCGGGGTCTTCCTCGTCCGCCGCGAGCTGCGCCCGCTGGAGCGGGTGGCCACCACCGCGGCGCGGGTCAGCGCCCTGCGCCTGGACCGCGGCGAGGTCGAGCTGGCCGAGCGGGTGCCCGACGCCGACCCGCGTACCGAGGTCGGCCAGGTCGGCACCGCGCTGAACGGGATGCTCGACCACGTCGGCTCGGCGCTGGCGGCCCGCCAGGACAGCGAGACCCGGCTGCGCCGCTTCCTCGCCGACGCCAGCCACGAGCTGCGCACCCCGCTGGCCGCCATCCGCGGCTACGCCGAGCTGACCCGCCGCGACGAGCTGGCCCCGCGGACCGAGCACTCGCTGGTGCGGATCTCCTCGCAGGCCGAGCGGATGACCGCGCTGGTCGAGGACATGCTGCTGCTGGCCCGGCTGGACGCCGGGCGCCCGCTGGAGCGCGCCGAGGTCGACCTGACCCGGCTGGTGGTCGACGCGGTCAGCGACGCGCACGCCGTCGGACCCGACCACCGCTGGCGGCTGCGCCTGCCCGAGCGACCGGTCACGGTCACCGGCGACGCCTCCCGCCTCACCCAGGTGCTCACCAACCTGCTGGCCAACGCCCGCACCCACACCCCGGCGGGCACCACCGTCACCGCCTCGCTGGAGGCCGACCCCGCAGGCGTCGTCCTGACCGTCGACGACGACGGCCCCGGCATCCCGCCCGACCTGCTGCCGCGCGTCTTCGAGCGGTTCGCCCGGGGGTCGAGCTCGCGCTCCCGCGAGCACGGCAGCACCGGGCTGGGCCTGGCGATCGTGCAGGCCGTGGTGACCGCCCACGGCGGGACGGTCGAGGTCACCAGCCGGCCCGGCCGCACCACGTTCGCCGTCGGCCTCCCGCACGCCCTCCCCGTCGAGGCGGGCGCACAGCCCGCGCACAGGTAGGGCACCGGCGGTCCACAGCGTGCGCGCCGCGGGCGGCGTGCTGCTGCCGGCACGGCCGAACCCACAGCTCGCCCACAGGTGGACCACAAGGCGCCGACAGCGCGCCCCGCGAACGTGGGCGCCATGACCGTCGACCGCGCTGCGGCGCCCCCGCGCCGGGCCCCCGACCGACCGGCACCGGTGCTCGACATCGTCGTCCCCGTCCACGACGAGGAGAACGACCTCGAGCCGTCGGTGCGCCGGCTGCACGCCCACCTCGCCGAGCGCTTCCCCTACCCGTTCCGCATCACCGTGGCCGACAACGCCAGCACCGACGCCACGCCGCGGATCGCCGCGCGGCTGGCCGCGGAGCTGCCCGCGGTCACCGTGCTGCGGCTGGAGGAGAAGGGCCGCGGACGGGCGCTGCGCGCCGCCTGGTCGGCGTCGGACGCCGCCGTGCTGGCCTACTGCGACGTCGACCTGTCCACCGACCTGGCGGCCCTGCTGCCGCTGGTCGCGCCGCTCGTGTCCGGGCACTCCGACCTGGCCGTCGGCACCCGGCTCGGGCGCGGGTCGCGGGTCGTGCGGGGGGCCAAGCGGGAGGTCATCTCCCGGGCCTACAACCTGCTGCTGCGCGGCACGCTCGCGGCCCGCTTCACCGATGCCCAGTGCGGGTTCAAGGCGATCCGCGCCGACGTCGCCCACCGGCTGCTGCCGCTGGTGCGGGACACCGGCTGGTTCTTCGACACCGAGCTGCTGGTGCTGGCCGAGCGCGGTGGCCTGCGCATCCACGAGGTCCCGGTGGACTGGGTGGACGACCCGGACAGCCGGGTCGACATCCTCGCCACCGCGGTGGCCGACCTCAAGGGCATCGTCCGGCTGGGCCGCGCGCTGGGCCGCGGCGACCTGCCGCTGCAGGAGCTGCGCGGCCAGCTCGGGCGCGGCGCGCTCAGCCGCCCGGACGCCGAGGTCGCGGGCGTGCCCCGCGGGCTGCCGGGCCAGCTGCTGCGCTTCGCCGCAATCGGCGTCCTGAGCACGCTGGCCCATCTGCTGCTCTACGTCCTGCTGCGCGGGGGCCTCGGCCCGTTCGCGGCGAACCTGGCGGCGCTCGTGGTGACGGCGGTGGCCAACACCGCGGCCAACCGGCGGCTCACCTTCGGCGTGCGCGGGCGCGACCGCGCCACCACCCACCAGTTCCAGGGGCTGCTCGTGTTCGCCCTGGGCCTGGCCCTGACCAGCGGCGCGCTCGCCCTGCTGGGCGCGTGGCTGCCCGTCGCGGGCCAGGGCGTCGAGCTGCTCGTGCTGGTCGCGGCGAACGCGCTGGCCACCGTGCTGCGGTTCGTCGCCTTCCGCTCCTGGATCTTCCGCGCTCGCCGCGCGGCGACCACCCCCACCCCGAGCCCCCAGGAGACCGCGGCATGACCGCCACCCTCGCCCCGTCCGCCGGCACCGCCGCACCGGTCCCACCCGCGCCGACGCGGTCGCGCGGCGAGCTGGTCGCGCTGGCGGCACTGCTCGTCGGCACCGCCGTGCTCTACCTGTGGGACCTGGGCGCCTCCGGCTTCGCGAACAGCTACTACGCGGCCGCCGTGCAGTCGATGACGCAGAGCTGGAAGGCGTTCCTCTTCGGGTCGCTGGACGCCGGCAACGCCATCACCGTGGACAAGCCGCCCGCCTCGCTGTGGGTCATGGCGCTCTCCGCGCGGATCTTCGGCTTCTCCCCGTGGAGCATGCTGGTGCCCCAGGCGCTGATGGGCCTCGGCTCGGTCGCGCTGATCCACGCCGCCGTGCGCCGGGTCTCCGGGCCGGTCGCCGGGCTGCTGGCCGGCGCGGTGCTCGCGCTGACCCCGGTCGCGGTGCTGATGTTCCGGTTCAACAACCCCGACGCGCTGCTCGTGCTGCTGATGGTCGCGGCCGCCTACGCGACGGTGCGCGCGATCGAGCGGGCCGGCACGCGCTGGCTGCTGCTGGCCGGGGTGCTGATCGGGTTCGCCTTCCTGACCAAGATGGCCCAGGCGTTCCTGGTGCTGCCCGCGTTCGTGTCGGCCTACCTCGTGTGCGCGCCGACCGGGCTGTGGCGGCGGGTCCGCCAGTTGCTCGGGGCGGCCGTGGCGGTCGTGGTGTCGGCGGGCTGGTACGTCGCGCTCGTCGAGCTGTGGCCTGCGCAGAGCCGGCCCTACATCGGCGGGTCGGAGGACAACAGCCTGCTGGAGCTGGCGCTGGGCTACAACGGCCTGGGCCGCATCTTCGGCGGCGACGGCAACGGCGGCGGCGCTCACCCGACCGACCTCCCGACCCCGACCGGCGCCCCCGCGGGCGAGCTGACCGCGATCGGCGGGCCCGGCGGGGGCGGCGGCTTCGGCGGCACGCCCGGGATCGGCCGGATGTTCAACGACACCGCGGGCGGCCAGGTCTCCTGGCTGCTGCCCGCGGCGCTGGCGCTGCTGGTGGCCGGGCTGTGGCTCACCCGGCGGGCCCCGCGCACCGACCCGACCAGGGCGTCGCTGCTGCTGTGGGGCGGCTGGACGGTGGTGACCGCACTGGTGTTCAGCTTCGCGCAGGGGACCTTCCACGAGTACTACACCGTGGCGCTGGCCCCGCCGATCGCGGCGCTGGTCGCGATCGGCGGGCGCGAGCTGTGGCGCCACCGCGCGTCGTGGGCGGCACGGGCCGCGCTGGCCGTGGTCGTGGCCGGGACCGCCGCGTGGGCCTGGGTGCTGCTCGGGCGCTCCCCGGACTTCCTGCCCTGGCTGCGCTGGGCGGTGGTGGCACTGGCCGTGGTCGCCGTCGTCGCGGTGCTGGTGCCGGGGGCGGCCACCCGCCGGATCGCCGCGCTGGCCGCCCTGGTCGCGGTCCTGAGCGGGATCGCCGCCCCCGTGGCGTACGCGCTGGACACCGCCGGGACCGCGCACACCGGCTCGACGCCCAGCGCCGGGCCCGCGGTCAGCGGGGGCCGCGGGGGTGCGGGGGGCGACGGCGGCGCCATGCCGGCCGGCGCACCGACCGCGGACGGCCAGGACGCACGCGGGGCCGGGCCGGACGGCGGGCCGGGCTTCCCGGGCGCCGGTGGCGGTCCCGGCGGCGCGGTGACGGCCGACGCCGAGCTGGTCGCCGCGCTGCGGGGCGCGGGCACCCGCTGGGCGGCCGCGACCGTCGGCGCCCAGCAGGGCGGCGGGCTCGCCCTGGCCAGCGGGACCACCGTGATGAGCATCGGCGGGTTCACCGGTTCGGATCCCGCACCCACGCTGGAGCAGTTCCAGGCCCACGTGGCCGCGGGTGAGGTTCGTTACTTCCTGGCCGGTGGCGGCTTCGGCGGCGGGGGGCGCGTCGACCTCCCCGGGGGCACCGCGGCCGCGCCGGGCACCACCGCGCAGGAGGGTGCGGCGGGATCGTCCGGCGCACAGGACGGCAGGTCGGGGCCGGGCGGCCGGGGCGGACCCGGTTCGGCGATCTCGGCCTGGGTGGAGCAGAACTTCGCTCCGGTGTCCATCGGCGGCCAGCTCGTCTACGACCTGAAGCAGCCGATCGGATGAGCGCGGCGCGTCTCACCATGACACAGGACTTAGGGAATCCTTCGCTATCCTCGGGCGATGATCGAAAGGTGCGCGGTGCTCGCCCGCGCCGCCGACGAGCCGCTGGCCGGTACGGCCCCGGTCGCGACGCGGTGGGCCGGCCTGGAGCACCGCGCGGCCTGGCCCGACAGCGTCGACTCGCACCCCGACCCGGCGGTCGCGGGGTTCGTCCGGCGGGCCGCCGCCCGCGGCTGGCGCGTCGTGCTGATCCGCAGGCCCGGGCGGCGCACCGCCACCGGCCGGCCCCGGCTGATCCTCGCCGACACGACGACGGCGCTGGCCACCACGCTGCGCATCGACGGCCCGGGCGCGCTGGCCGACGTCCCCCTCCCGGAGGCCGGTGCGCCGCTGCCGGGCACCCCGGTGGACGACACCCCGCTGCTGGTCTGCACGCACGGCAGGCGCGACCGCTGCTGCGCGATCGACGGCCGCGCGCTGGCCGGGGCGCTCGTGGAGTCCGGCGAACCCGACGTGTGGGAGTGCACCCACCTGGGCGGGCACCGGTTCGCGCCCACCGCGCTCGTCCTGCCCACCGGCTACCTCTACGGCAGGCTCGACCCGGAGACCGCGGCCACGGCCCGCAAGACCGCCGCGGCGGGCGAGGTGCAGACGGCGCTGTGCCGGGGCCGGTCCACCTGGTCGCACGCCGGGCAGGTGGCCGAGCTGGCCGTGCGCGAGGCCACCGGCCTGCGCGACGCGAACGCGCTGCGGGTCGTCGCGACCGACCACGGCGCCGAGGTCCACCACCTGGACAACGGCCGCCGCTGGGCCGTCGACCTCGCCCACGACGGCGGCGGCGCCGGCCCGTGCTCCACCTCGTGCGGGGTCGCGGTGCTGCGCCGGGAGGCCCTGCGGGTCACCGCGGTGCGCCCCCTCCCCTGACCGGCCCCGGACCCCGGCCGTCGGCGCGCCGGCACCGTTGCCCAACAGATGCCTCCGCCGGCAGCGCGCCGTACCGCGCGCGGGCAGACTCGTCCCCATGGACTCCGGTGCGACCGCTGTGCCCACCACCCGTCCGGCGGTCCCCGGAGTGCCACCGCCGCTGCGCCCGCCCGCCCACCAGGTCAGCCCGGTCGCGGTGCGCTGGTGGCGGCTGCGCGCGCTGCTGCTGCTGGCCGTGCTGCTCGTCCCGCAGGTCGTCGCGATGATCGCGTTCGGGTTCCCGGCCGCGAGCTGGCTGATCGGGGCGGCCGCGGCGACGGCGGTGCTGGTCGGCGCGTGGGCGGTGCTCGTCCCGCGGCTGCTGTTCCGCATCCACCGCTGGGAGGTCACCGACGAGGCCGTCTACACCCTGTCGGGCTGGCTGGTGCGGGAGTGGCGCATCGCGCCGATCTCGCGGGTGCAGACCGTCGACACCGCGCACGGGCCGCTGCAGCAACTGCTCGGGCTGGCCACGGTCACGGTGACCACGGCGTCCGCCCGCGGCCCGGTGAAGATCTCCGGCCTGGCCGCCGACGACGCCACCGAGCTGGCCCGGACGCTGACCGAGACCACCCAGGCCACCCCCGGGGACGCCACGTGAGCACCGGCACCGCCCCCGCCGCCGTGGAGACGCCGTGGCGGCGGCTCGACCGGCGGATGCTCGTGGTCGGTCCGATCTCGCTGCTGGTGCGGGTCGTGCCGCTGGTCGCCGTGCTGCTGCTGACCGGCCAGGGCGACCCGATCCGCGTGTGGATGGCGGCGGGGGCCGCGGTCGCGGCCGTGATCGCCGGCGTGCTGCGCTGGCGCACCACCCGCTACCGGATCACCCCCGAGCGCGTGGAGCTGCACAGCGGGTGGCTGAACCGGCAGCGCCGGTCGGTCCCGCGCGACCGCATCCGCACCATCGACCTCACCGCCAAGCTGCTGCACCGGGCGTTCGGGCTGAGCGTCGTGCGGGTCAGCGCGGCGACGGCGGGCACGCCGGGCAACGGCGCCGGGCTGAGCCTGGACGCGGTGAGCAAGGCCGAGGCCGAGCGGCTGCGCCGAGTACTGCTCGACCTCTCCCCCGTCGCCACCGACCCCGCCGACCCCGCAGCGCCCGTGGCGCAGGCGCCGCCGAGCCAGGAGCTGGCCCGGCTGCGGTGGGCGTGGTTGCGCTACGCGCCGCTGACGTTCTCCTCGCTGGCCGGCATGGGCGCCATCGTGGCCACGGCCTTCAACGTGCTCGACGACCTCGGTCTCGACCCGCGCGACCTGCGGGCGGTCGACGAGACCGCCGAGCAGCTCTCCGCGGCGCCGCTCTACGTCGCCGTCGTCGTCGTCGGGCTGGCGCTGCTCGTGCTGCTGGTGGTGGGGGCGCTGCTGCTGTTCGCCGAGCGCTGGTACGCCTACCGGCTCACCCGCGAGCCCGACGGCACCCTGCGGGTGCGCCGCGGGCTGCTGACCCGGCGTTCGCTGTCGGTGTCGGAGCGGCGGCTGCGCGGCGCCGAGGTGGTCGAGCCGGTGCTGCTGCGGCTCGGGCGCGGCGCGCAGGCCAGGGCGGTCTCGACCGGGCTCGCCGGCGACTCCCAGGGCGGGGCCCTGCAGCCGCCCACTCCGCGCGCGGAGGCGCACCGCGTGGCCTCGGCGGCGCTGCGCGTGCACCCGGCCGAGATCACCCGGGCGCCCCTGCTGCGGCACCCCCGGGCCGCGCTGACCCGGCGCATGGTCCGGGCGATCGGTCCGGCGGTGGTGCTGGCCGCCGCGGCGTTCGGCGTCGGCGCACTGCTGGGCACCGACTGGCTCGGCCCGGTCGTCCTGGCCCTCGTGCCGCTGGCCGCGCTCGTCGGCTGGGACCGCTACCGGAACCTGGGCCACCAGCTGACCGGCGGCTTCCTGGTCGCCAGGGCGGGTTCGCTGGTCCGCCGCACGGTGGCGCTGCAGCGCGGCGGCGTGATCGGCTGGACGTTCCGGCAGACGATCTTCCAGCGGCGCTCCGGGCTGGTCTCGCTGGAGGCCGTCACGGCCGCCGGGCGCGGCGGCTACGCCGTCACCGACGTCGGCGCCCTCGACGCCGTCGACCTGGCCGACGCCACCGTCCCCGACCTGCTGGGCCCGTTCCGGCTACCGGCGGCGTCGGGTGCCGAACATCCCCCGGGTGATCTCCCGGCCCAGCGCGCCGGCCGCGGACCGCAGGAACGACTTCACCACGGGTGAGCCGAGCGCCGTCTGCAGGAACCCCGGCTCCTCCCTCTCCCCGCGCCCGGGCGGCGGGGCCTCGGCCCACGGGGCGGCGGGCGGCGGGGTCTGCGCGATGCGGGCGGTGAGCAGCTCGTACGCCGACTCCCGGTCGACCGTCCGGCCGTACTTCGGGTAGAGCGCCGACGCCTTGGCCGCCGCCGTCACCTCGTCGCCGCCGATGGCGGCCATCAGCGAGCGCGGCGCCCGCATCCGGGCCCACGCCACCGGCGTCGGCGCGCCGCGCTCGGAGAGGACCGTGACGATCGCCTCACCGGTTCCGAGGGAGGTGAGCGCCTCCTCGAGGTCGTAGTGCTCGGTCTTCGGGTACGTCCGCACCGTCTTGGTCAGCGCGGACTGGTCCTCCGGGGTGAACGCCCGCAGCGCGTGCTGCACGCGGGCGCCCAGCTGGGACAGCACCGCGTTCGGCACGTCGGTGGGCAGCTGCGTGCAGAAGAACACCCCGACGCCCTTGGACCGGATCAGCTTCACGGTCTGCTCGATGCGCTGCAGGAACGCCTTGGACGCGTCGGAGAACAGCAGGTGCGCCTCGTCGAAGAAGAACACCAGCTTGGGCTTGTCCAGATCGCCGGCCTCGGGCAGCTCCTCGAACAGCTCGGCCAGCAGCCACATCAGGAACGTGGAGAACAACCGCGGGTTCGCGGCCTGGTCGGCCAGCTCCAGCAGCGTCACCACGCCCTTGCCGTCGACCGTGCGCACGAGGTCGGCCGGGGCGAACTCGGGCTCGCCGAAGAAGTCCTCGCCGCCCTGGGCCTCCAGGTTGACCAGCGCGCGCAGGATCACCCCCGCCGTCGCCGAGGAGACCCCACCGATCCCCTTCAGGTCGGCCTTGCCCTCGTCGCTGGTCAGGTGGGTGATGACGGCGCGCAGGTCCTTGGTGTCCAGCAGCGGCAGCCGGCGCTGGTCGGCCCAGTGGAAGATCAGCCCGAGGGTCGACTCCTGGGTGTCGTTGAGGTCGAGGACCTTGCTCAGCAGGATCGGCCCGAACTGGGTGATCGTCGCCCGGATCGGCACCGCGGAGCTCGACCCGCCCAGCGACAGGAACTCCACCGGGTACGCGGTGGGTGCCCAGTCGTCCCCGGTGTCCCGGGCCCGCGACTCGATCTTCGCGTTGCTCGTCCCGGCCCGGGCCATCCCCGACAGGTCGCCCTTGACGTCGGCGAGCAGCACCGGCACCCCGGCCGCCGAGAGCTGCTCGGCGATGCCCTGCAGGGTCTTGGTCTTCCCGGTGCCGGTGGCCCCGGCCACCAGGCCGTGCCGGTTGAGCGTGGCGAACGGGATGCGCACCCGCGCCTCGGGGTCGGCGACCCCGTCGATGCAGACGCTGCCCAGCTCGAGCGCCGCACCTTCCGTCGAGTAGCCGAGGGCGATGGTCCGGGCGGGGGTATCGGGCGCGGCGGAGTCGGGCACGCGCGCATTGTGGACCTCCGCACCCGTGTTGTCCTGCCCACGACTCGCGGCAACGCTTAGTGTGACGGGGTGAACGACCGTCTGGTATGGATCGACTGCGAGATGACCGGCCTCGACCTGGGCCGCGACGCCCTCATCGAGATCGCCGTGCTGGTGACCGACGGCGACCTGAAGATCCTCGGCGACGGCGTGGACGTCGTGATCCACGCCGACGAGGAGAAGCTCGCCGGGATGCCCGACATCGTGCGCGAGATGCACGCGAAGTCCGGTCTGACCGACGCCGTCCGCGCCTCCACCGTGACCGTCGCCCAGGCCGAGCAGCTGGCCCTGGACTACGTCCGCCAGTACGTCCCCGACCCCCGCACCGCCCCCCTGGCCGGCAACTCCATCGCCACCGACCGCGGCTTCCTCAGCCGCGACATGCCCGCCCTCGACGCCCACCTGCACTACCGCATGGTCGACGTCAGCTCGATCAAGGAGCTGTGCAGGCGCTGGTACCCGCGGGTGTTCTACGCCAAGCCGGAGAAGGGCCTGGCCCACCGCGCCCTGGCCGACGTCGTCGAGTCGATCCGCGAGCTCGACTACTACCGCCACACCCTGTTCGCCCCGCCGCCCGGCCCCACCACCGAGCAGGCCCAGGCCGCCGCGGCCGCCCTCGCCGAGGGCCGCTGACAACCCGGTGCACCGGCCCGCGAGCGGGCCGGTAGCATGGTCGAGTCACCGGCTCCGGCCGGTGGACGCATGGTGGGTGTAGCTCAGCTGGTAGAGCACCTGGTTGTGGTCCAGGAAGTCGCGGGTTCAAGTCCCGTCACTCACCCCATGCGGCGGCACCCCAGCCGCACCGGCTCCGGACGGGACGTGTACCGTTCCAGACGGCGCCGAGCGACGGGGCGCCGCAGCAGGCGCCGCTAGCTCAATCGGCAGAGCAGCTGACTCTTAATCAGCGGGTTGGGGGTTCGATTCCCTCGCGGCGTACCAGGTCAGACAGGGGCTCGGTCTTCGGATCGGGCCCCTGACAGCTTTCTGTGACAGCAACGAGCTGTCAGGCCAGTTGATCATCGAGGTGGTCCAGAGCCGCGCGCTGTGCGTCGAGGTTCACATGTCCGTAGACGTTCATCGTCATCTCGATGGCGCTGTGGCCGACGATCTCCATCACGATCCGCGGATGCACGCCGAGGGCCAGGAGCAGGCTGACGCAGGTGTGCCGCAGGCCGTGCAGCTGGACCTTGCGGATGCCGTGTTGCTCGCACAACTCGGCCCACATGCGGGTGAGGTTGCGCGGTTCGAGAGCGGTGCCGTGCCGGTAGCCGAAGACATAGCCGACGGGTCGCCACGGGTGCCCTGGCCCATCGCCATGACGTTCTTGGAGCTGTCGATGGTGCTCGGCCAAGGCGTAGATGGCGCGAGCCGGTAGCGGGACGGTCCTCGTGGATCGCCGGGTCTTGGTGGGCAGCTCTCGGAGCTTCCCGTCCACTCGTTGGACGCTCTGCATGATCCGCAAAGTGCTTTGAGCGAAGTCGACGTGTTCCCAGCGCAGCCCGCATGCCTCGCTTCGTCGGACGCCGAGCATCACCAGCAGCACCCAGAGCGCATGACGTGGATCGTCGACGGTCGCGTCGAGCAGGAAGCGCGCTTCGGCCACCGTCAGCGGCTCCTTCACCGCCGCCTTGGGGCGCTCGACCCGAACGAGCTTGGCCACGTTGCGGGCAACCAGCTCCTCCCGGACCGCGTGTTCCAGGGCGGCGCGGAGTGTGGCGTGCACGAGCTGGATGGTGCGGGCGCCGATGCCCTCGTCCCGCATGGCGTCGACCATCATGCGCACGTCACGGACGCTGAGCCGGACCAGCCTCTTCCGGCCGATGCGGGGCGAGAGGTAGAGCCGGCTCTTACCTTCGTACGCGCGCCACGTCGTGGCGCGGACATGGGGCTTGACATGGATCAGCCACTCGTCGAGGTAGGCGGCGACGCTGAGACCGGCCGGGGCGACCGGGGTGTTCTTCTCGGCGCGGTCGAGCAGCTCCCGGAGCCTCTTGCTGGCCTCAGCTCGGGACTTGGCGTACACCGCCTGTCGGCGAACGGCTCCACCGATCACGGGGACGTAGGCAGCGGCCACCCAACGACCGTCCTTGCGCTGATAGACGCTTCCCTCGCCGGTCGTGTTGCGGCTCATGCGATGTCGTCTTCCTCGTCGAGCATGCGCCGGGTGTAGTCGTGGACGGCGTCGACGGGGATACGACGAAGTTTGCCGATCTTGAAGGATCGGAGTTGTCCGGTGCGGAGCAGGTCGTAGACGGTGCAGCGGCCGATGTGGAGGGCTTCGGCGACCTCCTCGGCGGTCAGTAGTACGCGTTCCATGGGTTCTGGTTCTCCGTGATCGATGGGTCTACGGGACGTGGTCAGGCGAGTCGTGCGGTGGCGTGCTCCTGCTTGGCGAGCTGGCGGTGCTCACGAGCCCGGGCGGCGGCGTCGGCGGCGAGTTGGGCGTCGCCGGTGGTGTTCCAGCCGATCCCGGCCAGGGTGAGGTCGCAGACGATCAGCGTGGTCTCGTCGTCATGGGCGTGGGCCAGGCCGTGGCGGTTGCGCCAGTCGCTCCGCGAGGTCCGGTGGTGGTCGCGGCGCTGAGCACGGATGGCCTTGTGGGTGGTGGAGTAGCGCCGGGACTTGGTGGCGAAGTGTCCGCCGAAGCCGAGCATGTGGGTCCAGCGGCGCAGGCGTCCGTAGTCGGCGTTCCAGTCCTGCTCTTCGTCCTCGGTGAGGCCGGTGGGGGTGGTGCCGAGTTGCCAGGCGTAGGCCACGAGGCGGCCGAGATGGGTGTCGGGGTCGGCGTAGTGCTCGGCGGTCTCGGCGTTCATCCGGGCGGTGATCGGGAGGCCGGTGGGTTCGGTGGCTTTGGTCGCGTACTTGGCCAGGTAGGCGGCGACGGCTTCGGAGGTGATCTGCCCGGGGCCTGCGTTGACGGGGCGGACGTCGAGTTGCGGGCCCCAGGTGATCGGCCAGGTGTGGCCGGTGTCGGCGTAGCCGGGGGTGCGGAACCCGGTCGATGTGGCGGAACCGGCGACGAGCTCGGCGAGGTCCTGGGCGGTGATGTCTGCTGGTGGGGCGAGTATCGCATCCGGTTGGTCGGGGTCGAGGGCGTCGAGGCGGATCAGGGCGTGGAAGTGGACGACGCCGCGGCGTTGGTATTCGGCGACCTTGCCGTAGGAGACCCGCAGCGTGATCCCGTGCGCCTTGGCGAGGGTTCGGAGGGCGCGGGTGAGGGTGATGGTGGTGCGGCGCCAGAGTTCACCGGCCCAGCCGTTCCAGACGACGTGGTGGGCGTGGTCGTAGCAGTCCAGACACAGCGGCCGACCGAGCGCGGGTGCGTCCTCGGGATGCCGGGCGGTGCAGGTCAGGAGGCGGCCGTGAGGGCAGCGGGTGAGGGTGCGGCGCATCCGACACGGGCGGACCTTGCCGTTGCGGGCGTTGATGCTGCGCGAGTGGACAGGCCCGAAGGAGGGGGCGGTGAAGGTGGCGAACACCGCCGGGTGCCCCGACACCGAGGCGGGGATACCCTTGCCGCCGACGATCCCGGCGCGGATGAGGTGGTAGGTGTCGGCGCGGTAAGTCTCCGCGCACGGCGGGCAGACGGAGGCGCGCCGGTCGCCGCAGGGGACGTAGAGCACCCCGTCGGGCATCGAGGTCGTGGTGTGTCTGGTGTCGAGGATTCGCCCGGTGGTCGAGTCGACGGTGTGGATCTGGCCGGACAGTCGGACGGGCCGGATGCATCCCCGGGTCGAGGCGGTGTGAGTGAGCCAGCGTTCGAGGTCGTGGGAGCCGGCGCGGCGCAGGAGTCGGCGGCGGTGGTGCGAGGGGTCGTCGTGGTGTCGGGCGGGTGGGGTCATGGGCGCTACCAGCGGATGACCGGGAAGCCGGTGCCGAAGTAGTCGCGGGCGATGGTCTCGGCGCGGGCCAGGACGGTGGCGACCTCGATCGGGGTACGGCCGGTGATCCAGCCCATGAGGTCGGCTCCGTCGAAGCGCATCACCGCGTCCACCGCGCACAGCGGGTCGACGACCTTCACGGTGAGGGTGTCGCCGTAGCGGGCCAGGTGAGCGGCCAGCGCATAGACGAGCTGACGGGCGGTGAGCGTGTAGGTCTCGGCGGTCAGGAACACCGGCTCGGTCCGGGCGTTCGGGACCTCGCGGGCCGAGATCGGGGCGGCGGTGTCGACGGTGGTAGTCATGGCGGGGTTCTCCTTGCGGGTCAGGTGGTTGGCGGTCACCCAGCACCCCCGGAATCGCCCAGGAATGGGTGGGCTGTGGCCGGGAGTGAGGGTCGCCGTCAACTACCGGGAACGTCGTGGTTCGTCGATAGTCGGAAGGGATGCGAGGGTTGCGTCTTCGGTGAACAGGCAGCCGCGTCGGTGGCAGGCTCGCCAGAGTCCGCATCCGTGGGTGCGGTGGTCGGGGATTTCCCCTTTGCAGCCACAGGGCTGCCATGCGGTGTAGATGTGTCCGGCTTCGGTGCAGGCGTATTTCGCCCAGCAGCACTCGCACATGTGTTGGCCGTTCACGGTGATCAGCCAGGTGCTTTCCTCGGTGACGTAGGCTTCACCGGCCTCGGGGCTGTCGAAGTGCACGGTGTAGTCGCCGACCAGTTCGTCGAAGGCGATGCCGCAGCCGTCGCAGACGACGATGTAGCAGGTCAGCTTCCGGATGCTCATGACTTCCGCCTTGGGGTGAAGAGGGCGGCGCGGTAGCGGTCCCCGTGGTCGGTGTTACCGCAGCTCTCACACGTGGTGGTGCGGTAGCCGAGATCTGTGCCGTCGGGGATGAGAAGTAGGGCGTTGTTGCCCCACAGCTTCAGCATTCCGGTAGCGGCGGTTTCGGCGGCAGTGGTGCCGTCGTTGTATTCGCCGTTGGCCAGTAGGTGCTGGCAGACCACGCAGATCGACAGATCGTCATAAGCGTGCTGGTTCCTGCGGAGGTGGTGCAGGTTGCTGGTAGGTGGTTCAGTGGTCATCGTGGCGCCCCCAGCGTTGCTGGGCGGCTTGTCGGGTCATGCCCAGTCGGGTGCCGATGTCGGTCCAGGAGTAGCCGGCGGCCCGGAGGCCGGTGACGGCGTGCCGGATGGCGGTGTCGATGTCGTCGGCCAGGGCGGCGAGGTCGGCCAGGCCCTCGATGTCGCCGCGAGCGATGCGACGGCCGTGGGCGGTGATGATGCGGCGGGTGAAGGCGCTGTAGTCGTCGTTCTCGACCGTGCGCCGTCGGTGGGTGCGTCGACCCGGACGGGAGTCGTTGCGTCGGTCGGGTGTCAACAGCAGGTTGACGATCGGCGCGGTCACCGAGCGCCCCGGGTGTCCGAGGCGTGGGCGGTGGCCTGGGGCTGTTCTGGGGGCTCTGAGGCCTGGTTGCCGAGTAGGGCGAGCAGGACGGCGGTGATGCCGCCGATGCTGCACATCCCGGCCAGGACGGCGATGGCGATTCCGGTGGCGATGTGCTTGACCTCGGGCCAGGTGTTCGCGGCCCACCCGGCGGTCACGAGGACCACGAGCGCGGCGGCGCCGATGAGGATCGGGCGAGCGATGTGGGTGTTCATGGCGGTTCCCTTCGTCGAGTGGACGTGCGGACGTGCAGCGGTGTCGGGCATGGCTGTCCCTCGGGATGCGGTGATGTGGCCGCGCGGTGATGGGCTGGTGGAAGCCGCTATGCGGCGGGGCCGCGTCGCAGGTGAAGGGCGGCGGCGATGACGGCGCGGATCAGGCCGTCGGTGAGGTAGGCGGCCTTGAAGCGGCGCGGGATGCCGCCTTCGGCCAGCAGCCAGCCGACGCCGAGTGCTTGTGGGTCGATGGTCTTGGCGGAGTAGCCCTCCGAGGCCCAGCCGACCGACAGGATGATGTCGCTGGAGGAGTCGGTGGTGCAGCGGAACGCCACGCGGTAGCCGAACAGATCCCGCAACGACGTGGGGATGATGTCGGCCGAGGGACGCTGGGTCGCGGCGACGACGATGATCCCGGCGGCCCGGCCTCGGGCGACGAGGTCACGCACCAGGGCCCGGAACATCTCCTGTTCCTCTTTGGTGCCGGTGGTGGCGGTGTAGTAGGCCAGTTCGTCGATGACGCACACGATCACGTCGAGGGCGTCGGTCGGCATGATCTTGCGGCGTTGGACGGCTTCCAGGAGCCGGTAGCGCAGTTCCATCTCCGCCTGCAGTTGCCGGAGGCGGTTCAGCGCGTCGGTCATGTCGTTGCCGACGAAGATGTCGGCGATCGAGCGCCAGAGGCCGAGTTCGACGAGCTTGCCGTCGAACAGCCACAACGTCGCATCGCAGGCGAGTGCGGCGTGGGCGATGATGGTGTTGAGCAGGCTGGACTTGCCGGAGCCGGGTTCGCCGCCGATGAGCAGGTTGCGGTAGGCGAGGGTGACCTCGACCGGTTCGCCGTTCTCGTCGATCCCGAACTCGATCGGGTCATAGATCGACAGTCCCCGCAGGTCACGAGGACCGCCGTTGCGGGTGGTGCGGGTTCGCCGACGGCGTCGGCGGTTCCAGTAGTGGTCGGACATGGCTGATCAGTCCTTCGGTTCCGTATGAGCTGGGCTCGTGGTGTGCTCCCTGGTGCGTGTGCTGGGAGAAGGCGGCGGGCGACGCGAACCCGTGTGGTCCCTGGTTGCGGGTGGTTCGCGTCGGCCCGACGCGTCGTGCGAGGACGATCAGCGGCGTCCGATGTGGACAGTCTGGGTCAGGGTTGTCCGGCTGACTCCTGCGGTCAGGGGCGGGTGGCCCGGATCAGATGTAGTCGCTGACGTCCACTCCACCGAAGCCGGCGACTTCCGGCTCGGGGGCGTGCTCGCCGGGATCCGGCGGGGTGCGCCGCTCAGGACGCTTGTGGCCGTTGTGGCCATTCGTGCTCGACCCGGAGGCCGGTCGTGGTGCCGGGACCGGGATCGGACCGGGTGCGGCCACAGTGGTGCGATCCGGGAGTGGTTGCGGGCCGCCGTGGTCGTGATGCCACGAGGCGTCCAGACCGTCGGCGACGGTCGGGGTGACGGGCTTGCTGCGTCCCAGTGGGTCACGTCGGACGATGTCGATGACCACTGAGGCAGCCTGTGATCTGCTGGGGGTGATCCGCGCTTCGCGGGCCCAGCAGGCGGTGGCGAGTTCGTCGGTGATGTGCTGGACATCCTTGACCGAGAGCCCCGCCGGGAGCCACACTCGGACGCGTTCCCCCACGGGTGACGGGCGTGACCACCACAGATACGGCAGTTTGCCGTGGTGGATCGCTCCGCGGGTCCGCTTGAAGCACGCCCGCATCCGATGCCGGGTGATGACACACCACATGCGGCGGATCACGAACCGGCGCGATGCCGGGACCGCGAACACCACCAGGACGGTGACGGTCATACCGATGACCGTGTGGGTCTGGCCGAACTGGTCGACACACACCGTCCAGGCGATCACCGTGACCGTGATGACGGTCAGTTCCGCGCGTCGGCGGATGATGAACCCGACAACCCTGAAGAACCAGTGCTGTTCGGGTCGGGTGAAGATCTCGATCACCCCGTGACCGGGGTTGCGGCCGGACCGGCCGGATCGGGCACCGCTTCGGGTGCGCACACTCGTACGTGCCATGACATTTTCCTCCATCCAGTGCCAGAGCTGGCAGACTGAACAGAGGTGGACGCGGGGCCGAACAATCATGTTCTGGCAAGGAACCTCGGTCCCGTGTCCACCCCTGCCGACAGGCAGAACCGCTCGATCAGCGGTGATCAGAACGAGAGCGGGCGAGCCCGGTCCTCTCCAGGACCTGCAGGCGATGTGCCAGCCCGGTGCGGAGCTGGCCCAAGTGGGTCAGCGCGAGCTCGAGGCACTCGGCCGCGTCGACCAGGTGCTTCATCCGGACCGTCGGGTCCGCGTCCCTGTCGTAGTGGGTCGCCAGGTTGACGAAGGTGCCCGCCTGGTAGGTGGCATCGGTCACGATCCGGCTCATCGAGTCCACGAGCGTGTCGTAGACGCTCTTGGTGCTGGCCTTCGGCCGGTAGGGCTCCCGCTCGGGGTCCGCGGTGGACGGAACGGTGGTCAGGGTGGTGACCTTGTCGGTCGCCCCGTTCGTCGTGCTGGTGTTCTCACTCATGATCGCTTCTCGTTTCCTCTCGATGTCGGTACCCGGATGGATTCGGGTCAGTTCGACGGCTTCGGGGCCGGGGCCCCGTTCGAGAGCGGGACGATGGTCTTGGCACGGAACGCCACCCGCGCGTTTCCGTTCTGCACCCAGGGCATCGCCTGCAGACGCTCGATGGACACGAACTGGCCCTGGCTCACCTTCGGCGGGTTCTCGACCGCCACAGTGACCAGGAGCGTCTCCGCGTCCCCGTCAGTCCAGGCCACGACCTTGGCAGCCCACAGAGGCAGGTTCGTGCCACCACTCTTGTCCCGACGCTGCACCCGGTCCTTGTCCAGACGCGGCTCGAAGTCGCCGCTCACCTGGAACTTCGCGTTGCTGGTGTCGATGATCAGATCCATGACTGCTGTGCTCCTTGTGTGGATCAACTTGCAGGATGTGCGCCCCGGTCGGGGTGCCACACAAGGAAACGCCCAGAGACGAAGAAGGACCCGGACAAAGTGTCCGGGTCCTTGTTTCTTGCCTGGTCAGCAGGTTATGTGAGACACGATCATGTCTCGGATGGCTTGCCAAGGCAAGTCCCGTCCGGGAGCAGTCCGCGGCTCGTGCAGCGGCCAAACGTCTTCGCCGTAGAGAAGTTCGACACCGGCTGTACGCAGGTTGTCGATATGACCTTTCCAGGCCGGATGCCGCGCGTGAGCAGCGTTCACTCGCGGGAAGACGACGACCGGAACGTCCTCCGCCCCGAGCGCCTCGCAGACCGTTGTCAACGCCTGGTTGTCAGCAATCCCGGTGGCGAGCTTGGCGACCGTGTTGGCAGACGCCGGGACGACCGCGTAGCCATCAACTCTCGGGTGAGGGCTCTGCTCACCGGGCTGACGAGCGGTGACGCGTACAGGTAAGCCCGTGGTTTGTTCGAGCTTCTCAATCTCCCCTAACTGCCTGAGCCACTCCCCGGCGGTGGGAGTGAGCGTGACCGCCACCTGCCATCCCCGATCGCACAGCGGCTGCACGAGTTCAGCACGGATCAGCTCGACACCGCCGGCTCCCGAGCCGACCAGGCCCAGCGTGGGGAACGACGTCATCTGACTGCTCGGCAGCGCTCAGCAAGCGCGCTCAGCGGCACGGAGGACGAGGTCCGGGCGGCGGCCGACCGTCGGTACATGGCCTTGACCATCTCACGCACGATCGGGTTGTGCCGCACAAGGTGCGGAGCAAGCTGCTCGGCCCCGAGCAGGAGTTCCGTGGCCTGGTCGTCACGGGCTACCAAGCTCAGCGCTCGTGCCACGTCGATCATGTGGGAGACCTGACGCTCTGCAGGCAGGTTGGAGGCCGTGACGTCTGGGCCGTGCCTCACGACGTAGTCGACATCGCCGAGGTCGAGTGCTGTCGAGATCCGGTGCAGTTCGACGTTCGTCGGGCCGAACTGCGTCTGCCAGTGGTCACCGTCGTGACCGAGCAGCTCGGCGGCGCGTTGTGCCCGTCGGATCAGTTCAGTAGATGCGGCTCGGTCACGGCGTCGAGCTGCCGCTACGGCCGTACGAAGCCGGAGCATGCCGAGCAGGCTCAGGGCGGCCGGATCGTTGTTGACCAACTGGGGACGCATCCACTCCGCGGCCGTGTTGCCCAGTTCGACCGCGTCGTCGAAACGGCCGGATGCGAGCAGCGCATGCGTTCCTGCTCGTGCAGCCGAGGCAAGGACGAGCGGATGGTCCGCCTGATCGGCGGCGTACATGGCCCGCTCGGCAGCGATCCACGCGAGGTCACCTTCACCGATCTTGCTCAGGGTCGTTGCGGCCAGGTGATGCACACGCGCTGAGACTGCCCAGCCCTGCCGATTCTGTGGGGTAGCCGCGTCCTCCAGCTCCTGCCCGGCGGAGATCAGCCGTGGAAGCTCGGCGATGACACGACCGATCCG
Organism: Pseudonocardia humida; assembly: GCF_023898865.1. Classification (GTDB taxonomy): domain Bacteria; phylum Actinomycetota; class Actinomycetes; order Mycobacteriales; family Pseudonocardiaceae; genus Pseudonocardia; species Pseudonocardia humida. The sequence goes on along the minus strand of NZ_JAGSOV010000041.1, from coordinate 128,341 downwards.
TCCTTGCTGGTAGTTCAGCCAGGCGTGCTCAGCGAGGCGCTCACCCTGATCGGGAGAGATGGCACGTTGTGAGGTAGACCGTCGGAAGAGGGTTCGCGAGAGTCGGCTCGGCGTCATCAAGGCATCACGGATGGCAGGGACGTCGTCGTCCTGGCGCTCATCCTCCATGAGTACCGGCTGCCCCAGGAGGTCACCGAGTTCGACACGAAGGGCTTTAGCCAGTTCTGCTACAACATCGACCCGGCGAATATCGCGGACACCGCGCTCGATCTTCGATACCCAGTCTTCGGACCTACCGACCAGGTCACCAAGCATGCGTTGGCTGATCCCACGGCGACCACGATAGAACGCAACGCGCTCGCCAATTCGCATGCCATCGCCAGCTCCACGCACATCCCCATTTTACCAGCGGGCGTAGATCAGCGGTGCCGTTTCGGCAAGTTCGTGCCGGAGCACGAAGCGCAGCGGGGGTGGCGGCACGTGCTGACGAGCCGGTGAGAACTTTCTATACGTCTTCAAGCCGGTCCCCAGCCGGGGACCGGGCCGGACTGCGCCGGACGGCATGCACGTCCCGCTCTCTCCGCTCCGCTACGACGCGGGCCGCGCGCCTATGGGCCGCCGGCCACGCGCCGGCAAGGGTGAACTTGTGGCCGTCGAGGGTCATCCCCGCTGGCCGCAGATCGTCTTAACGTGCCCGAACGACGTCAACCCCGCTGCGCGCCCGATCCCGCCGATGGTGACGACGAGCTGGTGAGCGCGAGCGGGTGACGGGTCACGTAGCGGGATCGGGGTTCCGGGTTGACGTCGCCCGGACCCGTCAAGAGCCGGCCAGGATCGCGGGGGATGGGGTCGATCGGTCGACTCCGCCGTCGTTTGTCAAGCCGCGGTTGACACTTAGCCAACGATCTCGCGAAATTGGTACCTATACCAACGGCTCACCTCCCTCGGGCAACTGGGCCGGAATCGGTGGCTCGAACGGGTTTCCGCGGAGGTCAACGAACATGCGCGGTTCGGCCACATAACCGGCACGCCATGCGTGTTGACTTAGCCACTCACAGTCAGCCGTCAAACGAATAAATGTGCTTGCCAGAAGCGGGTCAGGCACAAGGCTTCTCTTAACTGACGTCGCTCGCGTGACAACTACACTTGGAGGCTTGTTTGCCGAATAGACCGGACCTATCACGTTCAATGAGTGTCCGATCATGTCTCGGACTTCTTTGGCACGCTTATAGATCCGCCCAAAATGAGTAAGATCAGCGCCATAACCCGCCTCCGCAGAGAAGGCCGTAAAGAGCGCTGGTCGCTGCTCGTCCCGAATCCTGCCAAGAAATTCCTTCTTTAAGACTGTCCCTAATTTGGGCATTCGACGGCAGAGATACAAGCCGATTACGTTATCGATTGCAAACTGAGTAGACGAGAACGCGCCCATGAATTGCAGGACGCTTTCGTGGAATGAATGCGATTCTTCCGAGCTAGAAGTAGTCACATGCAACTCCTATACCTTCCTGCCGCATTGGTGCCGAGTTGTTCGCCATGGTTAGCGGATGACCGCAACCCCAAAGCCTCATGCCCGATCTGTCGCTGTCCGTATCGGTGTTGTTACGCGCCCCGGGTCACCGAGCTGGACAGACAGGCTTTCTGTAGCAGTGGGCAGTGGTGTAGCAACGAACGTCAACAGCCACCACCTGACGCACAGCGCATAACGGCCTCCGTGCAGGTAGCAGCCTTGCCCACACTCGGTCATACGGCCTGCTGTGACTTTGGGAGCGAGGGGCCAGCGCTGACCGTTGACAGCAAAGCCTGACAGCAGCAGCGCCCAACCTGCTCAACCTCGGGACGACGCCACCCACCTAGTTTCGCCTGGTCGGAGACGTCTACAGACGACCAGCGACGGTCAGGGCGAGCCTCTTAATCAGCGGGTTGGGGGTTCGATTCCCTCGCGGCGTACCACCTCTGGCCAGGGCAGATGCCCTGGCCAGACCTCGTTCAGCCGCGCTCTGTCCGACAGGGGTGGACAGCTGCTCCATGCTGCCGCAGTTGCAGCTGTCGACTCGTTGACTCACCCATCTCGGCGGCTGGGCCGGCGCACAGGGGCTCTCTGCCCGACCACGGCGCCCGCTGGCCCGGGAGCCCAGGCGGGAACCAGGCCCTTGCGCTGACAACTCGCGCCTCCTACGTATCCGATCGATACGTAGGAGGCATGATGGAGCCCGGCGTGCTACTCGCCAGGCCCGGCGCCGCGCACGGCCCAGCCAGGACGAGGTCGCGCACCGGGCAGGCACTTCACGACCGACGCTGTCGGCGTACGAGCACGGCCACCGCTCTCCGACCCTGAGCACCGCAGCACGGATACTCGCCGCCTCGGGCCACGAGTTGGCTGCGGTGCCGATCGTGCGGTTCAGCGAGGTCAGCACTCGACGGGGTCGCACGATCGCAGTCCCTTCACACCTACCCCGCCTCCCCCCGGCACAGGCTCTGGCGACCGTTCAGCTCCCACTCCGCCTCCACTGGTCGACCACGCCACGCTCCGTCGAACTCCGGGGCCGCACGCAACGTGCCCGTGTGTACGAGATCGTGCTCCGCGAGGGTGGACCGACGGACATCCTGACCTATGTGGACGGAGTGCTGCCGACCGAACTCTGGCCCGACCTCGTCCTCCCCCAGGAGGTCCGCGCAGCGTGGGCACTCCGATGAATCAGGCGATGACCGGGGCGGGCGTTCCACAGCCCCGCTGACCACGTTGCAGGTCTCGGTCGCCTCACTGTTCTTCTCCCTGCCTGCCAGCGATGGTCTCCTCCTGGCGGAGCGCCGCGCTGGCAGCCCAACAGTTGACCTCACGACCGACCCACGACCTCGACCTGTTCACCCGCGTCGGCGCGAGCAGCGTTCCCGAGGCCCGCGATGCGTTCGAAGCAGCAGCCCGCGACCGCGGATGGACCGTTGAGCGGATACGGGACGCGGACACGTTCTGCCGCCTCATCGTCCACGGCGACGACGATCTCCTCGTCGATCTCGCGCTGGATTCTCCGCCGACCATGCCTCCGTCAGCCAGTTTCGCCGGCCCCACCTTCGGGCTCGAGGAACTCGCCGGCCGCAAAGTGGTCGCGCTCTTCGACCGAGCAGAAGCACGTGACTTCGTCGACGTCTTCGCCCTCACACAGCACTATCCGAAGGATCTACTGCTCCGTCGGGCGAGCGAAGTCGATGCGGGTTTCGATCCCGGCGTGCTCGCCACGATGCTGGGATCTCTCAATCGGTTCCCCGACCCGACGCCGGCGTTCGACCCGGGGCGCGGCGGGCGAGGCGTCCTGGCGGCGGCTCAGCGAGATCCGCCGCGCGCAGGCGACGGCGACGACCGGCTGCGGTCGTGCGGGGCGGAGCGGGCGCGGGCGACGGCCCGAGGGCGGCAACCCCGCCGGCGTGGAGCTGCGGGGCAGCCCCTCAGCAGGGGCCCTCGTCGACCGATGCGGACGGCGGCAGCGGTTCCTGGCGGGACAGGCCGCTGTCGTACTCCACCACCACCAGGCAGACCGGGTACGCGCCGTCGTCCCGGGTGATCTCGTAGAGCTCGCCGCGAGCGTCCTCCCCGGCGGGGCGAACGTCGAGTTCGGACGCGACGCTGGAGCCGAACTTCCCGACGCCGCTGGGCGGGTTGCCCGCCGCGAGCGCGCGGCTGACGTCGTACCCGTAGGCGCCGAGCCCGTCGACCGGGGTGCTGCGCAGCTCGTCGGCGGCGTTCGCCGCGGCCCGGTAGACGTCGTCCTGGTCCGGGCGCGAGGACTGCACGGCCAGCGGCACCACGACGGCGAGGGCCAGCAGCCCGCCGACGACGAACCACCCGTTGTGCCGGCTCGCCGTCGCACCGGCCCGTCGCTCGTCCATGATCCCCCGATGCCGTGCCTGGTGGTGACGATAACAGCGGGTCAGGCCGTCCGTACCCGCGGTTCAGGTGGGGCGCACCAGCGACGCGACGAGGTGCGGCGCGTCAGGAGATCGCACCCACCACCGGAACCGAGGGGCGAGGATCCGTCGCGGCCCGCGCCCGCGCCCGCGGCTGGGCCGCTCGGTTGCTCGCCGTGCTGAACGACGCAGCCGATCGGTTCGCGGCGTCCGGCCGCCAGCAGTCCATATCGCATCCTGGAATCGGTTGGGAGAGGTTCTGTCAACTGGGCGCCGCAATCGCCGCCGGCGACCGTGGGGGTCGTGTCGAGCTCCGCGCGACAATGCCACTCGTGCACCTGCGGATGACCATTGGAGTTCGATTCCCCCGCGACGTACCAAGCTTGCAGGTCAGCAGGCGCCGGAGGTCCCGCGAGTGGAGCCCACCGGGGCCGCTGCCGTGGGCCGCGGACGAAGGGCCGGGCACCTGATGGCGGGCGAGCGTCCGACCTCCGGGTCCCCGTCGTCATCGCGTTCGACGCGGCCGACGCCGACGCGGACCCGGTCGGCCGAGGGATGGTCGCTGCGGGGCGGGACCGCGGTTTCTCGCGGCGGCGGTCGGTGTGGCCGGTTCCGTCGCGGGCGACTTCCTCATCTGGCGGCGCGCACGGCGGCGGGTCGAGCGGGTGTTCCGGCGAGCGCCCACCCCGCGCGGGTCGATCCCCTACCTCGACATCGGCCCGCGCGGCGGGCCGGTGGTCCTGCTCAGCCCCGGCGGTGGCGCGGGCCCCGACCTGGTGCACGCCTTCCCCTGGCTGGCGAGCGCCGGGTTCCGGGTGCTGTCGGTCGCCCGGCCCCGGCTCCTACGGCGTCCCGCTCTCCGGCACCGACGACCCGGCGGCGCACGCCGACCTGTACGCGCAGGTGCTCGCGGTGGCGGGGGTGCGGGAACCGCTGCACGCGTTCGGGGTCTCGGCCGGCGGCCCGGCCGCCGCGCTGTACGCCGCCCGCCACTCGACGCGGTCGCTGACGCTGTGGTGCGCGGTCACCGGGCCCTACACCCCGAACCGCGAGGCGGTCGAGTCGCCGCTCGGCCGGCTGGTGCTGTCGCGACGCGGCCAGGACCTGCTGTCCTGGCTGCTCGCCCGCACCACCCGCGGCGCGCCGGCACTCGCACTGACCTCCTTCCTGCGCACCGAGAGCAGCCTGGACGAGGCCGCCGTCGGCGAGGTCGTGCGGCACGTCCGCGCCCACCCCGAGCAGCTGGCGTCGTTCACCGCGATGGTCGACTCCACCACCCCGATGAGCCGGCTGCACCCGGGGATGATGGACGAGCTGAGGGCCTTCGCGCAGGACTGGCGCGTCCCCTGGCACCGGATCGACGCGCCGGTGCTGGCCGTGCACTCCCCGGCCGACGACGACGTACCGGTCGAGCACATCGACCGGGTCCGGGCCGAACTGCCCGACGCCCGGATCCTCCGGCCGTCCGCCGGCGGCCACCTGGTCTGGTTGGGGCCCGACGGCGAGTCGGTGGTCCGGGCCACCCTCGACCACCTGCGGCGCGCGTCGTCGATGCCGGTACGCCCCGCCTGAACGCGCGTCGTGGTCACCGCCCGGCCGTACGGGGCACGGCGCGGAGGCGGTGCGGCGGGGCGCCCACTTCCCTGGGACGCCCCGCCTGTGACCGCCGAGGCCGGTGGTCCGGCACGGGACCACGGGCGCAACGGCGTACCCGATGTGTTTTACACGTCGACGACGTTTAATCGTCCCGGTCATACTGAGGGATGTCCCGCTCTGCCGTTGAGACGCACGGGGGCGTGGGCGTGGGTGGTGCGTGGATCGTCGGGTACGACGATCCCGAGCCCCCGACGGGAGTTGAACCCGCATCGGACAAGCGTTGCCGGGTCGACCTCGATTCGACGTGGTCGGGCGGATTGAAGTGTGGGCGAGAATCTGAGACCGGCTGCCTCTACCGATTGGGCCACCGGGGCATGGCGTGCCCCGGGGAGGATTCGAACCTCCACCTCACCGGCTGGATGAGTCTGAGTGCGCTGACGTTCAGTCTGAGTTTGCCGCCCGGAGCCATCCGGGCGGTCGCGTGTGGTGCCGGGATCGAACCGGCCCCTCCGCCCCGGCGCGAGGCGGGGGCGGCGCCCACACCCAGTGGACCGACCACACTGCCCACCTGTGGTGGACCTGTCGGCGAGGCTACCCGGGGACTACCCGAGCAGGTAGGTAGCCACGGTCGAGCCGACCCGCACCGGCTGCGCCTCGGTGGAGGCGTTGGCCTCCTCGCGGGCGTACTTGACCGCGAGCAGGAGCCGGTCGACCCGGTCGAGCAGCTCCTTGACCCGGTCGCCCGCCATGTAGCCGGAGTACCGCACGGTGTTCCAGGTGCCCACGATGACGTCGACGTTGACGATGTCGACCTGGGCCTGGTGCTTGTCGGTGGCCGGGGCCACGATCGTCGCCCTGCGCTCCTTCTCGGTGCGCGTGGTGCCCACCGGCCGCGACGCGTAGGCGCCCGCCTCCGGGTTGAACGTCCACTCGGTCGCCGGGTCGAGCACCGGCAGCGCCGCGACGAACGTGCGCAGGTCGGTCAGCTGCTTCTCCAGCGACAGCAGCAGGGTCGGCGGCGCGTCCTCGATGATCACCGTGTCGCCCACCCGGACGGTGGCCTTCGCCCGGGTGTTCGCCAGGTCCTTGGTCGCGGTGACGTCCATCAGGCCGCGCAGCGCCTGCACGAACTGGGTGAGCTGGTCCTCGGCGGTGAACTGCACCTTGCGGTACTCGGCAGGCAGTTCCGCGCCCTCGTCGAAACGCTTCTGGTAGGTGCGCGAGATGCCCTCCATGGGACCCTTCTCGCCGGCCTTCTGGATGTTCTTGTACATCTGCGAGATGAGCGCCATGACCCGGGACTTGACGCCCTTCTCGGCGGCCACGATCTGCGCCAGCGTCTTGGCCGTGGACGCCGCGAACGTGCCCTGCGGCTCGGTGGTGGTCACTGCGGCTCCCCCTCGGATGCGACGATCGGAATCCATTCCTACCGGGGTCCGCGCAGAACTGCGAGCAGATAACCGCTCCCCCGCCGCAGCCGCGAATCCCCCGTTGTGCACCAGCTTTCCCGGCCGGCCGGTGGATCGCGCCACCGGGAGGGGCCGGACCGGCCACCGGCGTGGCGGGATCCCGTCATCCTTCCGCTCGCGAGGCCCGACGAGGGCATGAGTTCCCGCGCCCGCCCAACGCACGGGAACGTCCGGCTGTGCGGCAGGAGGCCGATACTCTCAGTACGCGCCGCTGCTGTTCGCGTTCGACATGGACGGCGTCGTCTACGACTACGACTGGTCGCACCGGATGGCCGCGATGAGCGAGCTGACCGGCGTGCCCGAGCCGGAGCTCGCCCGGCGGTGGTGGCACCACCTCGACGGTGAGGAGCAGGCCGAGGCGGGCCGGTACCCGACCGGCGCCGACTACCTGGCCGCCCTGTCCACGGCGCTGGGTACGACCGTGTCGGCCGACGACTTCGTACGCGTCAGGAGGGCGAGCATGACCGCCCGGCCGGCCGTGGTACCGGCCGTCACCGCGGCCGCCCGCGTGGGACAGGTGACCGTGCTGACCAACAACGGTGCTCTGGTCGACGAGCGGTTCGCCGAGCTGGCCCCGGAGCTGGTGCCGATCGTCGGGGTCGAGCACCTGCGCCACCGGCGCCGAGACGCTGCACGGCGCACTCGAGTCGTTCGCGGTCCGACAGGGCTCCGTGCGCTGATCCCGGGCCGCCCTCGGCCCGCCCACGACGGGTCTGTGCGGATCGGCCTTGGGTGGTTGCCGGCACCCGCGCCGGCGGCGAAAGCGTGACTGCAGCCGCCGATCGTGTCGATGGGGTAACGGAGCGGTCCGCACGGTCGACCCGACCCCTGCCCACCACCCGGTGCGCGACAGAGTCGGGGCACGATCACTGAAGGAGATCCACGTGGCATCCGTTCGGATCCGCCGGCTCGCCGCTCTCCCGGTCGCTGTGCTCGGCCTCCTCGCCGTGCCGGCGACGGCCGACGCCGCGCCGCGTCCGGCCGAGCTCTCACCGACACCGATCCAGTTCGAGCGACCGGTCGTCGCCGGCCAGAGCGTCTACTTCGACTCCGGCATCCGCAACACCGGCGGTCAGGGCAGCGGCGGGTTCAACATCAAGTGGTTCGTCGACGGCCAGGAGGTGGGAGCCTACGGCAGCCACCAGGACGTGCCGAGCGGATCCTCGAAGCTGAACGGCAACAGCCAGTTCACCCACACCTTCGACGACCCCGGCAGCTTCCACACGGTGACCTTCGTCGTCGACGTCGACAACCACGTCCACGAGCGCAACGAGGGAGACAACGAGCAGTCGGTGCGGGTCAACGTCCGGTAGGCCGTCCCGTGGTCCGGGAGCGCGACGGCCGGCCCCGGGCCGCGGCTCGGCGGAACCCCACCCGGCGCGGCCGGGTCTCCCGGCGCTACTGAACTCCGTCGTCCACGGGTAGGCCGGCACCGTCTACAGACCGACCACAGCCCGTCGTCGCCGGCGGGGATGTCGTGTCGAGTAGGCCGGCCCTACCAGAGAACCCCGGGCGGCGCGGGCGTTCCGCGCAGGTCGGCCGGTTCCCGCAACCGGCCTCGGCGGAGCGCGCCGGTGGTTAGCGTCGCTCTTCCACGAGCACCTCGGGGGACGTCGTGACCTACTCGTCCAGTTCCGGTACCGCTGCGATCCCGCCGTCCCGCGCACCGGGGTCCTCCTGGTCGGCGGGGGCAGGCGGGTCCGGGACGGTGCGGGTGGTGCTGCACGCCTCGGGCGCCGACGCGCGGCTCGAACTGCTCCGCGGGTGGCGGCCCGCGGTCGGACCGGACGGGCTCGGCCCGGCCGTGCTCGAGGCGTTCCGGGTGGCCTCGCTCGCCCGCCTGGCGGCCTGGGCGGCCGACCACCCGACGCCCGACGCCCCGCGGGCCGCGGGCACCGGCATCGCACCGGGGTCGGCGCACCGCCCGGTTCGCCCGGCGGCGCCGCCGACGCGCGAGGCCGTTGCGGAGCTGGGCCGGGCGTTCCGGGACCTGCGGGAGTTCAGCCTGCAGCTCACCGCCCTGATGCGGACCCCGCGGACCGTGTCCGGCCCGGGACGAGCGGTGCTGGTCCAGACGCTGGGCGGGCAGATCGTCGATCTGACGCTCGACCCCGCCTGGCGCCGGGCCGCCATCGACTCCGATCTCGAGCACCGGATCACCGCGGCGTTGCGCACGGCCCTGCAGCAGTGCGCCGCCATGCCCGCGCAGGCGCTCGAGGGGTGTCCGGACCTCGTCGCCGTACTCGTCCGCAACCCCGCCGGGTCGCCGTTCGCGCCACCCGCCGACCCTCGAGGAGGCCGCTGATGGCTCCCACGCCCGCTCAGATCACGGTCGCCCTGGACGCCCTGCGTGACGACGCCGAGCTCTGGGACGGCGGCGCGGAGGAGCTCCGCTCCGCCGCCGGCCGGGCGGGGGCGATGGCGCTGCCGCCGGCGGCGTTCTCGTTCGCCGGCCAGGCCGTCCTCGCCTCCTACGAGCAGCTCCGCATCAAGGTCGCCGCGCTGCTCACCGCCGGTGCGGCCAACTACGACGACATCGCCATCGCACTGCGCCAGTCCGCTGACGCCTACGAGTCCGACGAGGCCGCCGGGGCCCACCGCATGGCCGGCGTCTACTGATGGACCCCACCGAGGAGGCCCGCTCCCGATGAGCGCACCCGTCACCGATCCCGCCGACGAACTGGCCGGGATCATCGCCGAGATCGAAGCCGGCATCGCCACGGCCGAGGCCACGGTCCGGGCCGTCGCCGCCGGCGTCAGCACCGTCCTCGACCAACTGCCCGGATGGGCCGCCGACGGCGTCCGCGTCGCGCTCGCCGACATGCAGCGCACCTTCGACGAGAAGGTCGCGGAACTGCGGGGGTGGATCGCCTACCGGGGCGACCCCGCCGCTCTGCGCCGCTACGGCGCGGTGTGGGCCAACGAGATCGGCGCGGCGGCGAGCCGGGCCGGGGCCTTCGCCACCTTCAACGGGGTCGCGGCCGACGACCGCTGGTCCGGTGTGGCCGCCGACGCCTACCGCTTCACCCTGCCCGCCCAGAAGGACGCGACGACCGCGATCAAGGCCGCCGGCGACGAGATCGGCGCCGCGTTCGAGGAGCTCGCCAACGCCATCGCGAGCTTCTGGGTCGCGATCGGCGTCGCCGTGGCCGGCCTCGTCGTCGCGATCGTCTCGGCCGCCGTGTCCGCCCCCACTGTCGTCGGCGCCCCCATCGGCATCGGGCTCGTGGCCGCCGGCCTGACCGCCTTCGCCACCGCGGGCACTTTCGCGTGGACCGCGCTGACCGACATCACCAACGAATCCGCGGCCCGCAGCGCCGAGATCGAGCGCCGGCTCTCCAACGACACCGCGTTCCCCGGCGGTGTCTGGCCCCGCTCCACCACCCCCATCTCCGGGGACGGCAGCATCACCGACGGCGACGACACCGATTGGCACGTCAAGTGACCGCGCCCCAGCAGGCCACGCGCCCGTCGACGGCGGTGCTCGCCCTGCTCGCCGTCGGGCACGTCGCCGTGGCCGTGGCCACCGTCGTCCTGGCGGTCCTGCTGATCGGCGGCCCCGGCGCCGCGGAGATCGTCCGACCCCGGGGCGCCGGCGGGGTCTCCACCGTCCTGCTCGGCATCGGGCTGGCCGCGCTCGGGCTCGCCCAGGTCCTGTCGGTCCGCCGCCTCCTCGGCCAGCGCCGCGCCCTCGCGCTCGTCGGGCGCGGCCCCGGGCGGGGCGGCCCCGACGACGCGCACGTCGTGGCGATGCACCGCATCGGCTGGCCGGTGGCCCTGGCCCACTACCCGCTGGTGTTCGGGCTGCTGCGTGTCGGGTTCAGCCCGCCGCCCGCGCCGCTGCTCGCGCTGCTGTGCCTCCTGCCCTGCGCGTCGCTGCTGCTCGACCACGCCCACGCCGGCTGGACGTACCGGCAGCTCGACGGCCCCGGCACCCGCCTGCTCCCGCCCGGCGAGGGCGAGCGGGTGCGGGGGAGGCTGCGCCGGGCGCCGACCACGTTGGCCGCCGTGTCCGCTGTCGCGGCGCTGATCGTGGTCGTGCAGGTGGTCTGGTGGCCGCCGGGTGCCGGGACGCTGCCGGCCCTGCCCGCGGTGCTCGCCGCGGCGACCGCGATGTCGCTGTTCCTGCTGCTCGTCCGCCCGGTGCGGCAGGTGCGCGACGCGGTGCACGACGGCCAGGTGCCCTCGGCGGCGCTCGACGCCACCGCCCGGACGATGCGTCGGCTCGGCGTCGTGGGCGGCATGGGCGCCGTGGCGCTGGGGATCGCGGTCCTCGCCGGTTCCGCGGCTCCGCTGCTCGCCGCCGCCCCCGTCCTCGTGCTGGTCCCCGCGCTGAGCGCGCTGACCCTGCACCTGAGCTCCGCCACGTGCCTCAAGCTCGGGGACCCGGGCCGGTCGGCCCGCGCGCGGTGAGCCACTCGCACACCGCCGCGGCGGTCTCCTCGATCGGTCGCTCGGTGGTGTCGAGCAGGTCGACGGGTGGGTCCAGGGTGGCCGCGTCGCGCTCCAGCCACGCGGCGTACTCGAGCATCTCGGCGATGCGCGGCTCGTCCCACTCGCGCCACGCCGGGCGCGCCCGCAGCCGCGCGGCGAGGACGTCCGCGCGGCAGGTCAGCGCGAGGTAGTGGACCTCGCCGAAGAGGGCGCGCTCGGGCAGCGGTTCCACCTCGGGCGGGACGACGGTCCCGCAGAGCAGCACGGGCCGGCCGCTCTGCCCGATCGTCGCCGCGAGCCGCAGCCACGTCGTGCGGAACGCGCGGTGGTGCCCGGTCGGGTCCCGCAGCTCGGGGATCCACAGGACGTCCTGCTCCAGGACGACGAACCGGTCGGCCAGCCAAGGCAGCAGCGCGCGGCCCACCGTCGACTTGCCGGTCCCGCTGGGCCCGATGAGGCAGTACAGGGGCTGCCGCACGAACTCCTGCTCGTGGCCGCAGGCATGGCACACCAGCGGCGCCGCCGGGGTGATCCGCGCTCCGCACCGGGTGCAGACGAGCGGATTCACCGCTCAGCCGAACAGGTCGCCGAGGAAGCTCTTGTGCTTGCGGTTGCCGTACGGGCGCGGGGAGTCCGGGTAGTGGCCGCCGCGGCGATCGCCCCGGTACGGGGGCGGCGAGTCGGAGTGACCGCCGCGGTAGGGGCGCGGTGAATCGGGCTTGCCCCGGTGGCCGCCCGGCGGCACGTAGCTCGAAGCGCCGTAGAAGCGGTCCTCGGCCGAGAGCATGTGCTCCAGCTCGCCGTGGTCGAGGAAGATCCCGCGGCAATTCTCGCACTGCTCGATCTGCAGACCCTGCCGGTTGACCGTGCGCATCCGCCCGTGGCACTTGGGACAAGTCACGCGGGTCAGGATAGGGGCCCCCGACGCCGAGTCCGCAGGCAGATCGCGCGGTGGGATCCGCGCCGGTCGCTTCGGTGGCGACGGCGGCGCCCGGCTCCTAACATGGGTGTAGTTCTCGGCGAGGGGAAGCGCCGAGCCTCTGTTCCGGAATGCCTGACGGAGGCGACTGCGATGACCCGCAATTCCCCCTGCCCGATCGAGCACCTGCGCTGCGGCGCAGCCCGGGTGCTCCCCACCTGATGGGCGCCGAGCGAACGCGCACCGGCCCCGGTCGCGACGACCTGCACGAGGCCACCGCCCGCGCCCGCAAGGCGGCCCGGTTGACCGCCGTGCTGGTCCGGGCGATCGAGGCCACGCCCGGGTTCCCGGTCACCGGCCCCAACATCCACCTGCTGTGCACCAGCCCGACCACGGCGCGGTTCCGCCGCGCCTTCGAGCGGCTGGCCGGGGTCCGGCCCTGCTCGGAGCTGACGTGGGCGGTGGTGGAGGGCCTGCTCGACGCGCACTTCTCCACCCCGCCCACCAACGTCGTCCACCTGCACGACCGGCGCTGACCGCGACCCCGCCACGTGTCCTCCGGCGATCGAGCGGCGTGATGCGGCCGGCCCGTGCTGGGATGGCGGTGTGACGACCGACCCCGTGCACCCGCGCAAGGCGGCCCCTGGCGACGAGGTCGCGGTGCTGTCGCCGTCGTTCGCGGCGCCCGCCACCGCGACCGCCGTGCACGAGCAGGCGATGCGGCGCCTGACCGAGGTGACCGGTCTGATCCCGGTGGAGTACCCGACGACGCGCCGGCTCGATGCGCCCGCCGTGGACCGTGCCGCCGACCTCAACGCGGCGTTCGCGGACCCGCGGATCCGCGCGGTCCTCACGACGGTCGGTGGGGAGGACCAGATCACCGTCATCCCGCACCTGAACGTCGACGCCGTCCGGGCCGACCCCAAACCGTTCCTCGGCTACAGCGACAACACGAACATCCTGAGCTGGCTGTGGACCAACGGTGTCGCGGGGTTCTACGGCGGCTCCACGCAGGTCCACCTCGGGCCCGGACCGGGCGTCGACCCCGTCCACCGGGCCGCGTTGCGCGCCGCGCTGCTCACCGGTGAGCGGCTGCGGATCACCGATCCCGGCACGTCAGAAGACATCGGCAGGGACTGGCAGGACCCCGCCGCCCTGACCGAGTACGGCGACCGCGAGCCGACCGAGCCGTGGACCTGGGCCGGGCCGTCCCGGACGGTGACCGGGCCGACCTGGGGCGGCTGCATCGAGGTCGTGCAGTGGATCCTCACGGCGGGTCGGTTCCCGGCCGACCCCGGCGTCCTGGACGGCGGTGTGCTCCTGGTCGAGACCAGCGAGGAGCTCATCGCGGCCCGGGAGTTCGGCTGGGTCCTGCGCTCCCTCGGCGAGCGGGGGCTGATCGGCGCCGTCGACGCCGTGCTCGTCGCCCGGCCGCCTGCCTCCGGCTTCGAGCACCGACCGGACGCCGCGGGCCGCGCCGCGCACCGCGCGGCCCAGCGCGACACCGCAGTGGAGATCATCGACCGGTACAACCCCGACGCGGTCGTGTGCGTCGGGGTCCCCTTCGGGCACACGCGACCGCAGTGGATCCTCCCCTTCGGCGGGTGCGTGACGGTCGACGGGCGGGCCCGGGAGGTCTGGGCGGACTACTCCTGAACGGCCGACGAGGACGCCGTCGACCGGGGCGGGATCGGCGGTCCCGAGGTCAGCTGGGGAAGGGCTGCGGTCCGAGCCGTCCCCAGGCCACGTAGGCCGCCAGGCCCAGGTAGACCAGGTTCAGCACGATGAACCGGGGGTCGCCGTAGCGCAGGTGCGTGACGATCGCGCCGAGCATCAGCAGGATCCAGCAGATCGCGGTCACCGCGACCATCACCGGGGCGATCCCCAGCACGGCTGGCAGGACCAGGCCGACCGCGGCCAGCAGCTCGAGGATCCCGAGGGTCCGCACGAGTCCGGCGCCGGCGTGTCCGGTCCACTCCCCGCCCGGGGCGGCGGCCAGCTTGGGCAGCGGCACGAAGGTCTTGCTGATGCCGCCGAGCAGGGCGACCGTCGCCAGCAGCGCGGCGGCGATCCACAGGGTGACGTCCATCGGTCCTCCTCAGGGGTCGTACGCGACCACGGCGGTGGGGCCGAGGCCGCGAGCGGGTCGGGTACGAGACGGTGGCGCGGCGGCCCCTGTGACAGCTCGCGGCGGGGATGGGACCCACGCCACCGCGGCACAGGACGACGCGGGCGAACGGCCGGTGGGGCCGAGGGGACGGCGCTCAGCCGCGCGCGCCGGGCGCCGACGATGTCGGGAAACCCGGTTGCCCTCCCGCGTTAGCGTCCAGCGGTGAGCCGCCTCGTCGAAGCCCTGGCCCCGTCCCGGCTGGGCGGCGGCTTCCGCTGGTTGCTGGCCTCCTCCTGGATCTCCAACCTCGGCGACGGCGTGGCGCTGGCCGCCGGTCCGCTGCTGGTCGCCTCGCAGACCGACTCGGCAGTGCTCGTCGCGCTGGGGGCGACCCTGCAGTGGCTGCCGCCGCTGGTGTTCGGGCTGTTCGCGGGGGCGCTCACCGACCGGCTCGACCGCAGGCTGATCGTGGTCACCGCCAACGTGGTCCGCTGCCTCGTGCTGGTGCTCCTGACGGCGTCGATCGTCGTCGGGGCCGTGTCGGTGGCGGTGGTCCTGCTGGCGCTGCTGCTGCTGGCCACCGCCGAGTCGTTCGCCGACAACGCGTCGCAGAACCTGCTGCCGATCCTGGTGGACCGCGACGACCTGGCCGTGGGCAACGCGCGGTTGCAGACCGGGTTCATCACGCTCAACCAGCTGGCCGGGCCGTTCGTCGGGGCGGCGCTGTTCTCCGCGGGCGCGGTCTGGCCGTTCGCCACCGAGGCGGTGCTGGTGGCCGCGGCGGCCGTCCTGATCAGCCGCATCGCCCTGCCGCCCCCGGCCGCGGCCGGCGGCGGGCGGCGCGGGGTGTACCGCGACATCGTCGAAGGCCTGCGCTGGACCCGCCACCACGCCGCCGTCCGCACCCTGGTCCTGACGATCTTCACGTTCAACATCACCTTCGGGGCCGCGTGGTCGGTCCTGGTCCTCTACGCGACCGAGCGCCTGGGCCTGGGCCCGGTCGGGTTCGGGGCGATCACCCTGGTGCAGGCGGTCGGCGGGCTCGCCGCGACGGCGGCCTACGGGTGGATCACCCGGCGGGTCTCCCTCGGCGACCTGATGCGGATCGGCCTGGTCATCGAGACGATCACGCACGCGGCGCTGGCCCTGACCACGGTCCCGTGGGTGGCGATGGTGATCTTCTTCGTGTTCGGCGCGCACGCGTTCGTGTGGGGCACGACGTCGATCACGGTGCGCCAGCGGGCGGTCCCCGCCGAGCTGCAGGGCCGGGTGGGCAGCGTCAACGTCGTCGGGGTCTACGGCGGGCTGGTGATCGGCTCCGGGGTCGGCGGCGTGCTCGCCCAGCACTACGGCGTCACCGCCCCGTTCTGGTTCGCGTTCGCCGGGTCCGCGGTCTTCGTCGTGCTGATCTGGCGGCAGCTGTCCCACGTCGCGCACGCGGACGAGGAGCGGTGACCGACCGCTGCGGCGCCGCCGGTCTGCGCGCGGCCGACCGTCGTGCGACCGTCGCGGGATGACCGGGATCAACTGGTGGGGGTTCGTGGGGGTCGTCCTGGTGGCCTACCTGGTCCCCGGCCCCGACTTCGCGGTCGTCCTCCGGTCGGCCGCCCGGCGTCCCCGCGCCGGTGTCGCCGCGGCCGCCGGGGCCCAGGTCGGTCTGTGCGCGCACATGGTCCTGGCCGTGGTCGGCCTCTCGGTGGTCCTGGCCCGCCACCCCGACGCGCTGACCGCGATCCGGGTCCTCGGCGGCGCGTACCTGCTCTACCTCGGCGGACGCCTGATCATCCCCACCCTGCGCCGCCGCGGCCGCTCCCCCGCGGCGGAGGAGCCCGTGTCCACGCGGTCCGCCTTCGCCCATGGCCTGTTCACGAACCTGCTCAACCCGAAGGCCGTGCTGTTCTTCGCCGCGGTCCTGCCGCAGTTCGTCGTGCCCGGCGTCGCGCCGGTCGCCGTGCAGGTCGCGGCGTTGGGGCTGCTCGACGTGCTGCTCGGCGTCCTGCCCTGGAGCATCGTCGTCGCGCTGGGCGTGCGGGTCGCGGGGGTGCTGCGGCGCCCGCGCGTGCGGCGCTGGTGGGACCGGGTCACCGGCACGGCGCTGGCCGGGCTCGGCGGAGGGCTGGTCCTCGTCCGTGAGTGAGCGCGCCGCGGGACGGTGCGTCACCGCGGCGCCACGTTCGGGTGAGGCGTGCCCGTAGACTGCGCGGCCATGCCGGCTCCGCACCTGGTCCCCGCCGAGCCGATCCCCCTCGCCCCCGACCCGGTCGCGTTCTGGATCGGCGGGTTCCCGGTGCACTGGTACGGGCTCTGCTACGTGGTCGGTCTCGCGGCGACCTACCTGGTGCTGGTCCGCGAGGCGCGCCGGCGTGGGTTGGACACCGGCGTCGTCGACCGGGGGCTCGCCGTCGTGACGATCGCGGGCCTGGTCGGCGGGCGGATCTACCACGTGATCGACCAGTGGGACCGCTACTCCGACGACCCGCTGGCGATCGTGCTGCCGCCCTACGCCGGGCTCGGGGTCTTCGGCGCCATCATCGCCGGCGCGCTCGCGATGGTCGTCGTCATGCGGCTGTGGGGGCAGAGCTTCTGGCGCTGGGCCGACGTCGTGGCCCCCGCCGCGTTCGTGATGCAGGCGGTCGCGCGGTGGGGCAACTTCTTCAACCAGGAGCTCTACGGCCCGCCGACCGACCTGGCGTGGGGCATCACCATCGGCTGCCGGTACCGCGTCACGCAGTGGCCGTGCACCACGTACCCGGAGGCGACGACGGGCTTCCAGCCACTGTTCCTGTACGAGTCGCTCAGCGGTGCGCTGGGCGCCGTCGTCCTGCTGTGGGTGGCCCGGCGGTGGGGGTCGCGGATGCGTCCGGGCGACCTGTTCCTGGCCTGGGTGGTCTGGTACTCGGTCGTGCGGTTCGCGCTGGAGACGCTGCGCGTCGACAACTGGACCGTGGGCGGCATGCCGACGGCGATGATCGTCTCCACCGTGCTCGCGGTCGGAGCGCTCGCGGTGTTCGCCTGGCGGCACCGCCCGAACGCGGACGCCGACCGCTGGGGCGAGCCACCGGCCGATCGGGGCGCGGAGGTCGACGCGGCCGTCGGGCCGCCGTCGGGGAGACCGTCGGCCTGACGGCGTCCGGGGCTCAACCGCTGTGGAGCCGGCGGACCTTCGCAGGCGTTCACCGCGCTCTACCACCGCCGGGCCGACGCCGTGTGGCAGCACGCCCACCGGCTCACCGGGGCGCGGTCCACGGCCGAGGACGTGCTGACCGCCACCTTCGTCACGGCCTGGCGGCGCCGCTCCGACGCGCGGTTCGTGGGCGGGTCGGCGCTGCCGTGGCTGCTCTCCGTGGCGGGCGAGGAGGCCCGTCCCCGGCGGCGGGGCCCGGCTCACCGAGGAGGACCGGTGACCGAGCTGCCCCTGCCGCCCGCCCGCCGCTGCCGCCGGAGGTGCGCGACCGCGCCCTGCGCGTGGTGCTGGACGACTTGGACGAGCCCGCCCGGCCCTCCGCCGCCGATGGGCGCCCTACCTCAGCGTCGCCGCGGTCCTGCTGGTCGCCGTCGCCGTGGCGGCGGTGACCCTGTCGGACGCCCGTCCCGAGCCGCGCAGCAGCTCGCCGACTCCCCCACCACCAGCTCCGCGCCGCAACCGCGACCCTGGCGGCGCCCCTGCCCGCGGACGAGCTGCCGGCCCCGGTCGGCGCTGCGGAGGTCGACAACTCGATGGCCCGCTGCGCCGCGGCCCTCGTGCGCGGCGGGCGCGGCGACGACTACCCACCGCCGCGCTCGTGGCGACTGACGACGACATCGGGCGCCGGCCCGGAGATGAGCCGGTTGGTCATCGACGACGCGTTCGCCTGCCTGCTGACCGCGACCACGGTCACCGTGTCGGGGACCAGCGGCACACCGGTAGGCGACGTGCAGGTCGTCCGGATGTCCTCGGACGTCCTGGTGGTGCTCGGCCCGCAGCGTCGGCTGTTCGACGTCTCGGGCGCGTCCCAGGACGGCACCGGGCTCCCGGTCACCTTCGTCGACCTCGACGGCGGGACGCCGCTCGCGGACGTCCGGATCGCCGTCGAGGGCGGCTACGACGGCCCCGCCCCGGAACCCCTGGCCGCGACCACCGACGTCCAGCAGCCACCGGCCCCGGCTGTCGTCCGGCCCGTAGCTCTTTCGCCGGGGCGGTCTTCGCAGAGGCGGCGTGGTCCTCACAAGGGCTACCGCACCTGCGAAGACCATGCAGACCCTGCGACGTGGCGGCGAAGACAGCACGGGATCGGCCCACCCGCGACGCTGCGCCACACTGGTGCGCGATACCGACGCAGGAAGCGAGCCCCCGTGACGGACGACGAACTGGTCGTCGAGTACGTGCTGGCCTGGCGGGCACACTCCGGCCTCGACCGCGAGGAGATCGCCCGGATGGTGGTGCGCCGTCTCGGGCCCTCGGCCGTGCTCGACCTCGCCTCGGCGAACCTGGCGGTGAAGGGCCGGCTGCGGGCCAGCGCCTACGACGCCGCGGTGGAGTACGTCCTGCGGCTGGTGCTCACGCTGCGCGAGGACCCCGACGCGGGCTGATCCGTGGCAGGCTCGGCCCGTGCAGCACGGCGTCGTGACCTTCCTGACCGACTACGGCATCGACCCGACGGCCCTGGCCCGGGGCGTCGAGGAGCGCGGCTTCGACGCGCTGTTCCTCACCGAGCACACCCACATCCCGACCAGCCGGCTCTCCCCGTGGCCCGGTGGCGACGAGCTGCCCGAGCGCTACCGGCACACCTACGACCCGTTCGTCGCGCTCGGCGCTATGGCCGTGGTCACCGAGCGGATCGCGATCGGCACGGCGGTGTCGCTGGTGGCCCAGCACGACCCGATCGTGCTGGCCAAGGCCGTGGCCTCGGTCGACCGGCTCAGCGGCGGGCGCATGGAGCTGGGCGTCGGGCCGGGGTGGAACCGCGAGGAGATGGCCAACCACGGCGTCGACCCCCGCTCGCGCACGGCGCGGATGCGCGAGCACGTGCTGGCCGCGAAGCGGATCTGGACCGAGGACGAGGCCGAGTTCCATGGTCAGTTCGTCGACTTCGACCCGATCTGGTCATGGCCCAAGCCGGTGCGGGTGCCCCCGATCCTGATCGGCGGCGGCGGGCAGACCGTGCTCGACCGCGTGCTGGAGTACGGCGACGGCTGGATCCCGCTGCGGGTGCCGGTGTCGGGGCTGGAGGAGTTCGGCGCGCGGATCGCCGAGCTGCAGCGCCGGGCCGCGGACGCGGGCCGGGGACGCATCCCGGTCACCGTCTACGGGGCGGTGCCCAAGGCGGCCGCGCTGGAGTCCTACGCCGCGGCCGGGGTCGACCGGGTGCTCTTCGAGCTGCCCGACGCCGACGGCGACGCCGTCCTGCGCACGCTCGACGAGCTCGCCCCCCTCCGCGCCTGATCCCGATCCCGTCGAGAACGAGGTCGCCGTCGTTTTGGACCGGTCCAACGGGTGACAACTTCGTTCTCGACGGATGGGGCGGGTGATCGCGGCGGGTTCCCGCCGTCCCCCGGCCCGGTGATCGCAATACGGTCTGGGGCGCGCCGGTCACCCGCGGCCGGCGGAGGAGGCATGCGATGACCGACGCGACCCCGACGGAGGCCGAGAACCCCGCCTCCGCCCGGTCCACGCCCGACGAGTCCGCGACGGTCGAGCCGACCGCGCCCCGCGGGTCGATGTCGCACCTCGCCTCGGTGGCCTACGTGGAGCGCGGCGAGGCGGCGATGGCCGAGGGCGACAGCCGGGCCGCGGCCGGGTTCTTCGACACCGCCCTGGCCATCCGGCGCAGGCTCGCGGTGGCCGACCCCGACGACCCGGCCCGCCGCCACGACCTGGCCTGCGCGCACGTGCTGGCCGGCGACCTGGCCATGGCCGACGGCGAGGCGTCCGAGGCCGAGGAGCACTTCTGGACCGCGCTGCTGCTGGGCCGGACGATGCTCGCCGCCGACGCCGACAGCCCGGTGGCCCGCCGCGACATCGGCATCAGCCAGCAGCGGTTGGGCACCCTGTACCTCGACGGCGGCGACACGGCTCGGGCGGGCGAGTTCCTGCGCCGCTCGCTGAGCGCCGCGCTGCAGCTGGCGCAGGCCCAGGACGGCGGGCAGGCCAGCCGCGACCTGGCCGTGTGCCACGAGAAGCTGGGCGACCTGGAGCTGGCGCTGGGCGACAGCGCCGCGGCCGGGCTGCACTACCGCGACCAGCTCGCCGCGCTGCTGCAGCTGCCCGAGGTCGAGGCGGCCGACCTGGGCGTGCAGTGCGAGTTGGCCGTCTGCCACTTCCGGGTGGGCGAGCGGGCGCTGGTCACCGGCGACACCGACGACGCCGACCGCTACTTCCGCGACGGCCTGGCCATCGCCCGGCGCGCCGCCGACACCCATCCCGACGACGCGGTGGCGATCCGGACGCTGTGGATCGGCTACAGCAAGGTGGGCGACATGGCGATGTCGGCGGGCGACCTGGCCGCGGCGGGCGCGCTCTACCGCACCGGGCTCGATCTGACGCGGGCCGCCGTGCGGGTCGACCCGCGCGACGCCCCGGCCCTGCGCGACCAGTCGATCTTCCACGAGAAACTGGGTGAGGCGGCCGCCGCGGGCGGGGACGCCGCGGCGGCCGTCGAGCAGTACCGCGAGGCGCTGGCCGCCGTGCAGCGGATGGTCGACGCCGACCCGTCCAGCGTCGTCGCCCGCGACGAGCTGGTCTACCTGACCGGTCGGGTCAGCGCAGCCGAGCGGGCGGCCTGATCACTCTCCCGCCGCGACCGCGTGCTGGGCGGCGAGCACCCGCCCCAGGCCGGAGACGATGGCCGCGCGCTCCTGCGCGGTGAGGTGGTCGGCGAAGTGGCGGGCGATGCCGTCGAGGTAGCCGGGGGCGGCGCCGCGCAGGCGGGCCCGGCCGGCCTCGGTGAGCACCGCCCAGCTGCCGCGCCGGTCGGTCGGGTCGGGCTCGCGGACGACCAGGCCCGCCCGGGCGAGCTCGTCGACGATCCGGCTGATCCGCGAGCGCGACAGCACCGCCCGCTCCCCCAGCTCCTGCATCCGCAGCCGGCGCCCCGGCGCCGAGTTCAGCTCCAGGAGCACGTCGTACCAGGTCAGCGGTAGCCCCTGGGTGCGGTCGAGGTCGCGCTCCAACTGGCGCACGACGGCGGCGTGCGTGCGCAGGAGGGCGGCCCACGCTGCGACGCCGTCGTCCGGGTCCCGGTCGGTGTCGCTGTGGGTGTCGCTGTGGGTGTCGCTGTGGGTGTCGCTGTGGGTGTCGCTGTGGGTGTCGCCGTGGGTGTCGCGGTCGGTGTCCCTCGTCACCCCACCCATCCTATGACTTGTGCGTGCGCACGCATCTCCATAATCTGTGCGTGCGCACGCACTTTCATACGAGGAGGCCACCATGTCCCGCCTGCTGCACGTCTCCGCCTCACCCCGCGGCGACGCCTCGGAGTCGCTGGCGATCGCCCGCGAGTTCCTCGACGCCTTCGCCGCCACCCATCCCGACGTCGAGATCGACGAGTTCGACCTCTGGGACGGCACGCTGCCCGAGTTCGGTCCGGCCGCCGCGGCGGCCAAGATGGCGGTCTTCGCCGGGGAGCGGCCGACCGGCGCCGGCGCGGACGCCTGGCGGGCCGCGACCGAGACGTTCCGCCGCCTCGACGCCGCCGACCGCTACCTGTTCAGCGTCCCCATGTGGAACGCCGGGATCCCCTACGTCCTCAAGCAGTTCATCGACGTGGTGAGCCAGCCGGGGATGGTGTTCTCGTTCGATCCGCATGAGGGGTACAGCGGCCTGCTGACCGGCAAGAAGGCCGTCGCGATCTACACGAGCGCCGTCTACGGGCCCGGGCGCGGACCGCGCTTCGGCTCCGACTTCCAGGCCCCCTACCTGGACGGTTGGCTGCGCTGGGCGGGAGTGGCGGACATCGAGGAGATCCACTTCCGGCCGAACCTGGCCACCGCGGACGCCGAGGCGGGCCGGGCGGCGGCGCACGCGCTGGCCCGCGACCTCGGCAAGGCGTTCTGAGGGCCCGGCGGGCGTCTCGGCAGCACGAGGTCGACCCGGTCGTCGACCACCCCTGATCCGCGCTCAGCCGGCGCCGGCCGGAGCGGCCTGGCGGGGCAGCAGCGCCTGGGCGGCGCCACCGACGGCCGACCACAGCCGGGCGGCGGCGTTGCGCGCGAGGATCCCGCCGGCAGTGGCCGGGATGAGCAGCCGGGAACCCCGCACCGCAGCGCGCTGCACCGGGTCGGTGCGCCGTCGGTGGCGCGCCTCGTAGCGGCGCAGCGCCGTGGCCGGATCGCCGGGACTCGCGGCGAGCTCCTCGGCGAGCGTCACCGCGCCCACCATCGCGAGGCTCGACCCGTCCCCCAGGAACGACGCCGCCGCGGCCGCGTCGCCCAGCAACCCGATCCGCCCGATCGACCACTCGGCCATCCGGACCTCGGCCACCGCGTCGAAGTAGAGGTCGTCGGTGGTGCAGGCCCGGTCGAGCAGTTCAGGGGTGCGCCAGCCTCCCCCGGCGTAGGCGGCCACCAGCAGCCTGCGGTGCTGGGCGGTGTCGCGGTGGTCGAAGCCGGGCACGGCCGGGCTGCGGAACATGAACGCGGCGCCCGGTCGGCCGAGCACGGGGTGCACGGCCAGCGCCCGGCCCGGCCTGTTGTGCAGCAGCACGTCGTCGGTGGTGGCCGCGGTCGACTCGGCGAGGAAGACAGTGGCGACGTAGAGCCCCATGTGCCGCAGGAAGTCGCCCTCCGGACCGAAGGCCATCCGGCGGACCGCGGAATGCAGACCGTCGGCACCGATCACGGAGTCGAAGCGTCGAGGAGCGGCGTGCTCGAAGACGGCTTCGACGCCGCCGGCGTCCTGGTCGAGGGCGACCACCGACTCGTCGAACAGGAACTCGGCGTCGTCGCGCGCGGCCTCGTACAGCACCGAGGCGAGGACGCCGCGCGGGATCTCGACCTGGCGGTCGACGTCGCGGCGGCTCGCCGTCGGGATGCGGGCCAGTCTGCGACCGGCATCGTCGACGAGCTGCACAGCGCGGACCCGCGTACCCGACTCGCGCAGCCTCGAGACGATCCCCATCTGCTCGGCGACCTGCAGCGCGGGGCCGCGCACGTCCACCGGACTGCCGCTGGAGCGCAGGTCCTGCGCCCGTTCCACGACGGTGACCGCGACTCCGGCCCGGACGAGCCACCAGGCCAGCGTCGGTCCGGCCACTCCGGCCCCGGAGATCAGCACGCTCGGTCGATTCATCTCGGTCCCCCGTCGCTCGACGTCACGAGGTCGACCGTACTCGCACTCGATGCAAATTTGCACTGAATGCTGAAATGCTCTCGGTGCCGTACCCTTCCCCGGTGCCACCGACCCCGTCCGAGCAGCGCCCGAGCCTGCGCGAGCGCAAGCGCGCCCGCACCCGCCAGGCCCTCGTCGAGGCCGCCGCCGACCTGTTCACCCGCAACGGCTACGACGCCACGACGGTCGCCGACATCGCCGCCGCGGCCGACATCGGCACCCGCACCTTCTTCAGCCACTTCACCAGCAAGGAGGAGGTGCTCTTCCCGGAGGTGGACCAGCGCGTGGGCGCGGCGATCGAGGCGATCGCCGCCCGCGGACCCGCAGACGGACCGGTCGACGTGCTGGCCAGGGCCCTGAGGCACCCCGCGGTCGCGGCCAGCGACGACCTGGTGGGCCCGCTCGCGACCCTGCGCCTGCAGCTCATCCGCACGGTGCCCGCCGTGCGCGGGCGCGCGCTGCAGCTCCAGCAGGACGCCCAGCGCGAGATCGCCCGGCACCTGCACGCGGCCTACCCCGAGGAGCTCGACGAGGTCGGGGCGGCCGCGCTGGTCGGTGCGTTCGTGGGCGCGGTCGGCGGCGCGCTGGACGCCCTGCTCGACGGCGGCGAGCCCGCCCTCGCCCCGGACGACGTGCGCGAGCGGCTCTCGCGGGCGATCACCGTCGCGCTCACCCCCTGGCTGCACCGGCCCGGCTCCTGACCCCGGACGCGCGAAGGGCCCGGACCGTCGAGGTCCGGGCCCTTCGTCGTCGTGGCGGTGCTCAGCCCCCCAGGCCACTCGAGCCCGAGCCGCCGAGGCCGCCCAGGTCGAGGTCGTCCAAGTTGGGGATGTCGTTCAGCTGCTGCTGGTACTGCTCCGCGGCGTCCTGCAGGGCCGCCCGGGCCTGGATGCCCTGGATGAAGCTGATGGAGACCAGCAGGAGGTTGAGCGCGGTGATGCCGAGGATGATCCAGATCACCACCGGCGGCACGGGCTTGGGCCCCGCCGCGGCCGGCGGCCGGGGCGGTACGCCCGGCTGTCCGTAGCCCTGGCCCGGGTACCCGCCCTGCTGGGGCGGGGCGAAGCCCCCCTGGTTGTATCCGCTGCTCACAGTCGTTCCCCCTCGTGTCCACTCAGCGATGAGGCCCCCGCCACGTCCGGTGAGTGCGCCTTCACCCCTGCTGTCGGGCTCCCTCCCCACACCAGACGGCGCGGAGGAGCCTGCGGTTCAACGGGTCGGGGGCTTTCCGGCGGGAAGCCGCCTACGTTCCGTGATCACCCGCGGCCCGTCGCCGGGCGCTACGGTAACCGGCGTGCCGCCACCCGATCAGGGCGCCCCCCGCGACCCGAACGGCCGCCGGTCGTGACCGCGAGCGACCTGACAGCCGGTGACCAGGTACGGGAGCCGCGCGACGACCCGCGATCGGCAGGCAGCGCGGCCGACCGACGGCGCGCCATCGTGCGCGCGCTCACCCCGGCCCTGGTCTACCTGGGCGTCCGCGCGGTGGGCGTCGCGGTACTCGCTGTGATGTCCGCGCGGGTCGGCTCCGACGTCGTGCGCGAACTCACCACCTGGGACGGCGCCTGGCTGCTCGCCCTCGCCGAGCACGGCTACGCGGGTCTGCCGCCCGACCACCTGGACGCGTTCGGCAACCGCACCGAGCTGACGCCGCTGGGCTTCTTCCCCGGCTACCCCGCGCTGGTCTCGATCGTCTCGTGGCTGACGTTCGGCTCCTTCGAGGCGGCGGGGCTGCTGGTCTCGCTCGGCTCGGGGGTCGCGGCGGCCTACGCGCTGACCCGCATCGGCGAGCTGGTCCCGGGCGGCTCGCGGCGCGCCGGCCTGCTGCTCGCGGGGTTGTTCGCGGCCACGCCGATGGCCGTCGTGCTGTCGATGAGCTACACCGAGGCGCTGTTCAGCGCGCTGGCGGCGTGGGCGCTGGTGGGCGTGCTGCGCAGGCAGTGGCTGCCGGCGGGGGCCTTCGCGGCGGCGGCCGGGCTCGTCCGCCCGACGGCCACCGCCGTGGTGGCCGCGGTCGGGCTGGCCGCGCTGGTCGCCGTCGTGGCCGACGTCCGGGCCGGGCGTCCCGGGTGGCGCCCGTGGGCGGGCGGCCTGCTGGCCGCCACCGGCCTGCTGGGCTACCTCGGGTACGTGGCAGTGCGCACCGGTCGCGTCGACGGCTGGTTCGCGATCCAGCGCGAGGGCTGGGGCTGGTACTTCGACGGCGGGGACGCCACCGCCGAGTACCTCGGCTCCGTGCTGGTCGGCGGCGAGCGGGTGTTCGACGTGCTCACGCTGGTCGCGTTCGTCGCCAGCCTGGTGCTGCTCGGGCTGGTGGCGTGGCTGCGGCTGCCGTGGCCGCTGCTGGTGTACGGGGCGGTCGCGCTGCTCACCGTGTGGGGCACCGAGGGCCTGATGAACGCCAAGCTGCGCCTGCTCGTGCCGGCCTTCGCGCTGCTGGTGCCGGTGGCGCTCGGGCTGGCGCGCCGGCGCACCGGCACCGCCGTCGCGGTGCTGGGGGCGGCGGCGCTGGGCTCGGCGTGGTTCGGCGGCTACGCGCTCACCATCTGGGCCTACGGCATCTGACCGGGCGCGGGGCCCCCGCCGGGGCCCACTACGGTGGCGGCGATGACATCCAGCAGGGCTCCGTGAACGGGTCGAACAAGCGGGTCGGGCGCTACGTGCGGATGGTCGCCCACCCGGGGCAGGGCGCGGCGCTGGCCGCCACGCTGCTGCGGGTGGCCGATGGCCTGCGCGCCGCCCCGGGCTGCGAGATGTACGTGATCAACGCCTCGGCGGACGAGCCCGACACGGTCTGGGTGACCGAGGTCTGGGCCGATGCCGAGGCCTCCGACCGGGCGCTGTCCGCCGACCTCGGCGAGGTCGGCATCGGCGAGGTGCTGGAGCTGCTGGCCGGGCCGCCCGAGCTGGTCGACCTCACCCCGCTGGGCGGGCCCGGCCTGCGCTGAGGCTCAGGAGCCGCCGCGCTCCGAGCGCTGGTCGGCGGGCTTGCTGGCCCGCAGCGAACCGGCGTGCGCCTTCGCGGTCGGGTCGTTGCGGGTCTTGATCAGGCTCGCCACCGTGACCACGACCAGCACCACCATGATCACGCCCAGGCTGACCGGCGTGGAGATCTCCGGCACCGACTCGGAGATGTCGACGTGCAGCCAGTGCAGGATCAGCTTGACGCCGATGAACGCCAGGATGATCGACAGCCCGGTCGACAGGTAGACCAGCCGGTCGAGCAGGCCCTTCACCAGGAAGAACAGTGCGCGCAGGCCGAGCAGGGCGAAGGCGTTCGCGGCGAAGACGATGAACGGCTCCTCGGTCACCCCGAACACGGCGGGGATCGAGTCGAGCGCGAACAGCAGGTCGATGCCGCCGATGGCGACCAGCACGATCAGCAACGGGGTCACCATCCGGCGGCCGTCGACGCGGGTGAAGATCTTGCCGCCGTCGTACTCCTCGGTGACCGGCAGGACGCGCCGCGCGGTCTTCACCACGACGTTGTCCTCGACGTCGGGGTCCTCGTCGCGGTGGCGGAACAGCTGGATCGCGGTGTAGACGAGCAGCAGCCCGAACAGCAGGAACATGAACGAGAACAGCGCCAGCAGCGTGGCGCCGACCGCGATGAAGATCGCCCGCATGATCAGCGCCAGCACGATGCCGAAGGTCAGCACCTTGTGCTGGTGCTCCTCGGGCACGGCGAACGTGGTCATGATGATCACGAAGACGAACAGGTTGTCGACCGAGAGGCTCTTCTCGACGATGTAGCCGGCGAAGTACTCGGTCCCGGCGCCACCGCCGTAGGCCATGGCGAACCAGACGCCGAACCCGATCGCCACGGCGATGTAGAACACCGACCACGCCGTCGCCTCGCCGAACCCGACGCGATGGGGCCGCACTGCGGCGAGCACCAGATCGAGGGCCAGCAGACCCACGATCAGGGCGATGGTCACCCCCCAGGTGAGCCCACTGATCTCCAGCACCGTTCCTCCGTCTCGCCGTCACATCCCTGGGAAGAGTATTACCGACCCTTTACCCAGTGGGGCGCACCTCCTACCGGGTTCCGAGCGCGCGCGGCAGTGGTAGCGAACACCCCGCGGCGGCGCGGGGCAATCGCGGAGCGCGGACCTGATCGCGTGCGCGGCGGCTCTCCCGACGGCGGGACTGACGGCCGGGGAGCCCGGCCGGGCGCTCAGCGGCGGGCGGGGAAGACCTCCGGCGGGAAGCACCCGGCCGCGAGCAGCGCCCGCACCACCGTCCCGCCGAGCTCACCGAGCCGGGCGGCGCCGTCGGCCCCGAGGTGGGCCCACGGCCCGAAACCCACCCGGTTGGTATCGGCTTCGATCCGGTTGCGCAGGTCGGCGCCCTGGGCGGTCAGCGCGCCCTGGTCGTCGAGCAGCCCTCGCTCGGTCAGCCCGG
The DNA here is from genome assembly GCF_023898865.1 of Pseudonocardia humida. Classification (GTDB taxonomy): domain Bacteria; phylum Actinomycetota; class Actinomycetes; order Mycobacteriales; family Pseudonocardiaceae; genus Pseudonocardia; species Pseudonocardia humida. The sequence continues at coordinate 100,208 of NZ_JAGSOV010000041.1, read as the reverse complement.
CCACCGCCGCACCCCACTCGTCCTCCGACCAGCCCCGGCTGGCCTGCGCGAACGCCAGCAGGAACCCCTTGCCGCTGGCCACGTGGGTGACGATGGCCTCGATGCCGGTCAGCCCGGCGTCGACCAGCAGCGCGATGTGCCCGTCGCCGCGGTGCTCCCGCAGGATCGACAGCGCGTGCCAGAGCACCAGGTGCGGCTCGGTGGGCCACTCGACGGACAGGTGCGCGGCGGCGAGCGGGCGCCCCTCCGGGCGGGCGGCCTCGGCGGCCCGCCGGGCCAGGCCCGCCGCCTCGGCCACCTCCGGGGAGGTCAGCACCTCGTCGCCGAGCATGCGCCGCAGCGCGGCGTCGACGGAGGCGAACCGGGCGGCCACCACGTCGCTCGGGTCGGCCAGCGACCACGCCGCCGGGATCGACCTCCCCACCAGGGCGGGGTTGAAGTTGTAGAAGGCGGCCGCGACCACGGCGGACCCGACCGCGCCCATCGGCGCCGAGCGCCCCGCGAAGTAGCTCATCCGACCGGGCTTGAGCCCGACGCCGGTCAGGTGCTGCTCGGTCTCCGGCGCGAAGTAGGTCATCCCGTGCAGCGGTTCGAGCCCGCGTGCGATCCGACCGGCGTCCTCGGGCTCCACGCGGTCACCGTAGACCGTTTCCCCGCCGGCCGGGGCGGCCGAAGCGGGCGAGCAGGTGCCACACGCGCTTGAGGTCCTGGGCGTCGTGGCGCCCCGAGCGCCACGCGGCGCCGAGGATCCGCGGGTCGAGCACGCCGTCCACCGCCAGCTCCGCCTCCAGCGCCGTGTGCTGCGGGCCGCGGTAGTCGGGGTGGCGGCGCAGCTCGGCGACGGTGAGGCGGAAGCCGGGGTGCCACCGCACCGGGCAGCCCAGCCGCGCCGCCGCCGCCTCGACGGCCGTGCCGCGGTGGGCGGGGTCCAGCACGATCGCCTCGACGTCGCGGTCCAGGCGCACCGGTCCGTGCACGTGGGCCTCGATGTAGTCGTCGAGGGGGTCCTGCGGCCTGCGCGCCTCGGCCAGGGCGACCAACCCCATCCGCTCGGCGACGCCGAAGTCGGTCGGGGCGAAGACGCTGTCGGGGTGGCAGAACGTCGTGCGGCGCAGCACGGCGGCACCCAGCCGCAGGTGCGCCGAGCCGAACCTCGGCGCTCCGCCCGCCGGGTCGGCGCGGAAGTCCAGCGTTCCGTAGACCGGGCGCAGCTCGACGGGCTCGTCGTCGTAGGCGCCGCCGAACAGCCGCTGCTCCCACACCCAGCGGTCACCGCCGGGGTGGGCGGTCAGGCCGCCGTTGCTGGTGCCGGTGACGAACTGGCTGCGGTAGACGCCGTCGCGGGCCAGCGCCTCGACGACGAGCAGGCCGTCGCGGGTGGGGCGGTCGGGGTGGAAGTTGACGGTGACCCGCGACCGCGGGTCGATCGGCGGACCGGCCGAGAGCCGGGCCACGTGGCGCAGCGCGCGCTGAACGGCCGGCCCCGCGTCCATGCCCGGATCCTGCCGCGGGCGCCGGGATCGGGCCGTCGATTTCCGCCGGCGGGGTCCCGGGCGTGGGAATCCCGGATCCGCCCTTCCCGATGTCACGATCGGCCACCGGCTGGACGCGGAGGGGCGCATGGGCACTCGAACGGGCTCGGTGGTGCGGCGGCGCATGCTCGCCCGGCGACTGCGGGTGCTGCGCGAGCGGGCCGGGCTGCCCCTGGATTCGGCCGCAGCGCCGCTGTACTGGTCGGGGAGCAAGCTGCACCGGATCGAGACCGGGCAGCAGCCCGTCGACGTCCACGGTTTCAAGAGCATGCTCGACCTGTACGGGGTCGGCGGCGACGAGTGGACCGAGCTGATGGCCCTGGCCGTCGAGACCCGCAGGCACGGGTGGTGGCGGTCGCGCTGGACCCGGCCGCATCGCAGGCCCTGATCGAGCGGGTGGCCGGGCAGATCCAGCCCCGGAGGCAACCCGTGCACACCGACGATCTCGACTGGCGCACCAGCACTTTCAGCGGAGGCAACGGCGAGAGCTGCGTCGAGGTGGCGTTCCTGCCCGACGGCGGCACCGCCGTGCGCGACACCAAGAACCGCGCCCTCGCCGCCCACCGCTACCCCGCCGCCTGGACCGCGTTCCTCACCGGGATCCGCGCCGGGGACTTCCCGAGGTCGTGAGCGAGGTCAGCCCTTGAGCAGCACCATCCGCTCCCGGGCCGCCGCGCGCACGCCCTCGCGCACCTCGGGCAGCGCGGCCGCGTCGAGCAGGCCCAGCGCCACGGCGTGCGCGGCGATCTCCACGCTGTCGTTCGCGGCCAGCATCGGCACCCCGGCCGCGGTGACCTCGGCGGCCAGCTCGTCGACCTGGGCGGTGCGCGAGGGCGCGTCGTGCGCGGTGCGCCGGATGTAGACCGCGGCGATCCGGTCGGGGTTCTCGTGGGCCAGCGCGGCGTAGATCTCCGGGTCGAGCTGGCCGCTGTCGCCGATGAGCACCAGGCGCAGCAGGGGGTGCTCGGCGAGCATCCGGCGCACCAGGCTCGTCTTGTGGGCGGTGGCGCTGATCCGCAGCAGCCCCGCCCGCGAGGGGCCCCAGTCGGTCAGCTGGAGGGGGCCCAGCGGGAACTTCCGCAGGGCGATGAACTCCAGCAGCATCTCGTGCAGGTTCCACGGACTGGTGGACACGTAGAACACCGGCCGGACCGGCTCGCCCGGCCGTTCGCAGAACGCGTTGTAGAGCGCGGCGGCCCCGGGCAGCGGGCTGCGGTTGTGGACCTCGGTCAGCAGCGCGGCCCGGATGAACGCCATCCCGCGCCCGATGCCGGTCTCCAGGATGGTGTCGTCGACGTCGCTGACCAGCCCGATCCGGGCCTCGGGGTCGACGACCACGACCTTGGCGACGACGGCGGTGCCGTCGGGCAGCGCCAGCTCGACGTCCTGCCAGCCGGGGACCAGCGGCTCGTCGAGGTCGACGGCGACGTCGAGGTAGCCCTCGCGGTCGGCCCTGGCCCCGATCACCTGCCCGGCGACGCTCACGCGCACCCGCGCGCCCCCCACCTCGACGGTCAGGAAGCGCGCCAGGCTGGCCCGCAGGATCGCCCGCCGCGACCGCGCGGTCGGCGCCGCCGCTCCCGGCACCCCGGTGGCGGGGGCGTCGGCCTCGCGACGACCGAACAGCACCCGGGCGTGCACGCGGACGCGCTGCGGGCTGCCCTGCCCGATGAACGGCACGATCGTCGGATGGTGCTTGCCGCGCAGGCGCAACAGCCCCAGCAGGACCAGTCGCAACCCGTCCTCGACCACCATCGCCACCCGGACGACCGCCCGGTTCAGTCGTGTGTCGTGCACCACGCAGACCTACCGCACGCGGCCACCGGCCGCCAATGCGGGGGTGGTGGGCGGCGCCACGACGTAGGCTCGGATCAGTGACCGACGCCCTCCCCACCGTCCTGCTCGACCTCGACGGCACCCTCACCGACTCGGCCGCGCTGATCACCGAGCACCTGGCCGCGGCGATCGCCGGGGCGGGCGGCCCGGTCTTCACCCCCGCGCAGCTGCTGCCGCTGGTCGGGCCGCCGTTCGAGTACGCGCTGCCGGAGCTGGGCCTCACCGACGAGCAGGTCGCCGCGACCGTCACCGCCTACCGCTCGTCCTACGGCGCCGTGGCCGCCACCAACACGCCGCTCTACCCCGGCATCACCGACCTGCTCGACCGCCTCTCCGGGTTCCGCCTCGCGCTCGCCACCGCCAAGCCCGAACGGCTGGCCGCCGAGATCGTCGACGGGCTCGGCCTGACCCGGCACTTCGCCCTGGTCGGGGGCTCCGACCCGGTCGCGGGGCGGGTCGGCAAGGGCCCGGTCGTCGGCTCGGTGCTCGAACGTCTCGGCCTCGACCCGGCCCGCGACCCGGTGGTGATGGTCGGCGACCGCCACCACGACGTCGAGGGCGCCGCCGAGCACGGCGTGCCGACGATCGGTGTGTCCTGGGGCTACGCCACCTCCCCCGAGGAGCTCGCCGACGCCGCACTCGTCGTCGCCGACGTCGACGCGCTCGCCGAGGCCCTGCTCTCCTGGCGCGCGTCGGGCTCGGTCCGGTTCAGGAAAGCCACGATGCTGCCCTGAGAGGGCAGCATCGTGGCTTTCGTGAACCCCGCGGCGGAGGAGGCGGCGAAGGAGGGGGAGGGAGAGGACCGGTGAGCAGGGGGGTCAGTCGGGCGAGGGCGACTGGACCCAGCCGTAGCTCCGGTTGACCGCGCGCCCCCAGTTCCCGCGCTCGCGCTCGCGCAGCGCCGGGTCCATCGCCGGCTCCCAGGCCGCCGCCCGGTGCCAGTTGGCCCGCAGCACCTCCACGTCCGACCAGTAGCCCACGGCCAGCCCGGCCGCGTACGCCGCGCCCAGCGACACCGCCTCCGACCCGAGCGGCCGCTCCACCGGTACGTCCAGGACGTCGGCGACGAACTGCATGAGCACGTGGTTGGCGGTCATGCCGCCGTCGACCTTGAGCCTGCTCACGGTCACCCCGGAGTCGGCGTTCATGGCGTCGACGACCTCGCGGGTCTGCCAGCCGGTGGCCTCCAGCACCGCGCGGGCCAGGTGCCCGCGGTTGATGAACGAGGTCAGCCCGACCATCACCCCCCGCGCCTCCGGGTGCCAGCGCGGCGAGTAGAGCCCGGAGAAGGCGGGCACGATGTAGCAGCCGCCGTTGTCGGGGACGCTGGTGGCCAGCGTCTCGATCTGGGCCGCTGTGCGGATCATGCCGAGCGAGTCGCGGAACCACTGCACCAGCGAGCCGGTCATCGCGATCGCGCCCTCCAGGGCGTACACCGGGCGCTCGCCGAACAGGTAGCCCACCGTCGGGATCAGCCCGTGCGCCGACTCGGCCAGCCGCGAGCCGGTGTTCATCAGCAGGAACGCCCCGGTGCCGTAGGTGCACTTCACCTCGCCCGGCGAAAAGCAGGCCTGCCCGACCAGCGCGGCCTGCTGGTCGCCGAGCGCGCCGGCCACGGGCACGCCCGGCAGCATCGTCGTGCACTGGCCGTAGACCTCGGAGTTGGAGCGGATCTCCGGGAGCATCCGGGCCGGGACGCCGAGCAGCTCCAGCAGCTTCGGCGACCAGCTCAGCGTCGAGACGTCCATCAGCATGGTGCGGCTGGCGTTGGTGACGTCGGTGACGTGCCGACCGCCGTCGGGGCCGCCGGTGAGCCACCAGATCAGCCAGGTCTCCATCGTGCCGAACAGCACGTCGCCGGCCTCGGCGCCGGCCCGCGCTCCCGGCACGTGGTCGAGCAGCCACTGCAGCCGCGGTCCGGCGAAGTAGGTGGCCGGGGCCAGCCCGCAGATCTGCTTGATCATCGGGCTGTGGCCGCCGTCGACCAGCCGCGCGACGATGCCGTCTGTGCGGGTGTCCTGCCAGGTGATCGCCCTGGCCAGGGGGGTGCCGGTGTGCCGGTTCCAGATGACGCTGGTCTCGCGCTGGTTGGCGATGCCCAGCCCGACGATGTTGCGCGGCTCCAGCCCCGCCCGGCGCAGCGCGGCCGGGACCACCCGCATGACGTTGCGCCAGATCTCGGCGGCGTCGTGCTCGACGCGACCGGGCTGCGGGTAGTGCTGGCGGTGCTCGCGCTGGGCCACCGCCAGCATCCGGCCGGCCCGGTTGAACAGCAGGCACCGCGTCGAGGTCGTGCCCTGGTCGATGGCCGCCACCACCCTCTCGATCACCGGGCCACCACCAGCGACTGGGAGATCTCCCGGGCCGCCGCGAGCAGCTGCCCGGCGGTGCCCGCGCGCAGCTCGCCGCCGATCCCGAACAGGTCCTCCACCGGCCCCACCACCGCCAACGCCCCCACCACGACCCCCCCGCCGGCGCGCAGCGGCGCCGCCGCGCTGCCCTCCCCGCTGCGGTACTCCCCCACGTCGCTGGCCCAGCCCCGGCGCCGGGCCACCCCCAGGTGCGCCTCCAGCGCGGCGACCGTGGCGCAGGTGCGCCCGGTCCAGGCGTGCAGGTCGAGGTCGCGCACCGGCGGCGAGGCCACCGGGGCGAACGCCAGCAGGCACTTGCCCAGTGCCGTGGCGTGCAGCGGCTGGCACTCGCCCGTGCGGATCCGCTGCGGCGAGCCGTCCGGGCGGAACACGTGGTGCACCAGCCGCACCGCCCGGTCGGCCACCACTCCCAGCTGCACCGCCTGCCCCGTGCTGCCGGCCAGCGAGTCGGCCCAGTTCATCGCGTGCGCGCGCAGGTCGTGCGGGTCCCAGCCGCCGCGGTCGAGCTCGCGCAGCCCGCGGCCCAGCACGTAGCGGGTGCTCTCCACGTCCTGGTCGACGAACCCGGCCTCGCGCAGCGTGCGCACGATCCCGTGCGCGGTCGGACGGGGCAGGTCGAGGGCGTCGGCGATCTCGCCCAGCCCCAGCGGGCGGTCCGTGCTGCCGAGCAGCCGCAGCACCGCGGCCGCTCGCTCGATCGACTGGATGGACCCGGGCACGGATCGACACTAGCCCCGCGCGGTGTGACGCTGGCCCACCCGGTGGTTCGACAATGCCGAACGCATCCCGTTGACCGGCACCGCCGCCGTTCCTAGCGTGCCGACTCACCCCGCCATCGGACGCGGGGAGACCAAGGAGGACTTCGATGGCGAAGAACTCGTACCTCGGTGAGCTGCTCGCCGAGTTCCTCGGAACGATGATCCTGATCCTGTTCGGCGTCGGCGTCGTCGCCCAGGTCGTCACCAACCCCGACGGGGGCATGGGCGACCACGACTCCATCGCCTGGGCCTGGGGCATCGGCGTGACGATGGGCGTCTACGTGGCCGCCCGGCTGTCCGGGGCCCACATCAACCCGGCGGTCACCATCGCCCTGGCGGCGTTCAAGGGCTTCCCCTGGCGCAAGGTCCTGCCGTACTCGCTGGCCCAGACGGCCGGCGCGTTCGTCGCCGCCGCGATCGTGCGGGTGGTCTACTCCGACCTGATCGCCCGTATCGACCCGGAGCACACGATCGCGTCCCAGGGCATCTTCTCCACCCTGCCCGGCAACGGCGTCGAGGGCGCCAACGTGACCATCACGACCGCGTTCTTCGACCAGATCGTCGGCACCGCGATCCTCGTCTTCGTCGTCTTCGCGCTGGTCACGGCGACCAACAACCCGCCGATGGGGAACATGGCCCCGCTGATCATCGGGCTGCTGGTGGTCGGCATCGGCATGGCGTGGGGCGCCAACGCCGGTTACGCCATCAACCCCGCCCGCGACTTCGGGCCGCGGCTGCTGAGCCTGATCACCGGGTACGAGACGGCGCTCTACGACCAGAACGGCGCGTTGTACTTCTGGTTGCCCATCGTGGCCCCGATCATCGGGGGGTTGCTGGGCGGTGCGCTGTTCAAGTTCGCCGTCGAGTCGTTCCTGCCCGCCGAGGTCGAGGCCGACACGATCCCGGACGCGGCCACCGACACCGGCCGCAGCGCCGACAACAGCCAGAACGCCTGATCCGCACCGAAGGGGAGCCACCATGGCCGAATTCGTCGGCGCCGTCGACCAGGGCACGACCAGCACCCGATTCATGATCTTCGACCACTCGGGCAACGAGGTGGGGCGCCACCAGCTCGAGCACCAGCAGATCCTCCCGCAGGCCGGCTGGGTTGAGCACAACCCCGTCGAGATCTGGGAGCGCACGTCGGCGGTGCTGCAGACCGCCCTGAACAAGTGCAACCTGCAGGCCTCCGACCTGGTCGCGCTGGGCATCACCAACCAGCGCGAGACCGCGGTCGTCTGGGACAAGCGCACCGGGCGCCCGCTGTACAACGCCATCGTCTGGCAGGACACCCGCACCGACCGGATCGCCTCCGCCCTCGACCGCGACGAGCGCGGCCAGACGATCCGGCAGAAGGCCGGCCTGCCCCCGGCCACCTACTTCTCCGGCGGCAAGATCCAGTGGATCCTGGAGAACGTCGACGGGGCCAGGGAGGCCGCCGAGAGCGGCAACGCGATCTTCGGCAACACCGACACCTGGCTGCTGTGGAACCTCACCGGCGGCAAGGACGGCGGGGTGCACGTCACCGACCCCACCAACGCCAGCCGCACGATGCTGATGAACCTCGAGACGCTCGACTGGGACGACGAGCTGCTCGGGTTCTTCAACATCCCGCGCTCGATGCTGCCCGAGATCAAGCCCAGCTCGTGCCCCGAGGGCTACGGCACGACGCTGACCAACGGCCCGCTCGGCGGCGAGGTGCTGATCACCGGCGACCTCGGCGACCAGCAGGCCGCCACCGTGGGGCAGGTGTGCTTCGCGCCCGGCGAGGCCAAGAACACCTACGGCACCGGCAACTTCATGCTGCTCAACACCGGCACCGAGCTGGTCCGCTCGAACGCCGGGCTGCTGAGCACGGTCTGCTACAAGTTCGGCGACGAGCCCGTGGTCTACGCCCTGGAGGGCTCGATCGCGGTCACCGGGTCGGCCGTGCAGTGGCTGCGCGACCAGCTCGGGATCATCTCCGGGGCGTCGCAGAGCGAGTCGCTGGCCCGCCAGGTCGAGGACAACGGCGGCGTGTACTTCGTGCCGGCGTTCTCCGGGCTGTTCGCGCCGTACTGGCGCTCGGACGCGCGCGGCGCGATCGTCGGGCTCTCCCGCTACAACACCAACGCGCACCTGGCCCGGGCCACCCTCGAGGCCATCTGCTACCAGAGCCGCGACGTCGCCGAGGCCATGGAGAAGGACTCCGGGGTGCACCTGGAGGTGCTCAAGGTCGACGGCGGCGTGACCGCCAACGAGCTGTGCATGCAGATCCAGGCCGACGTGCTGGGCGTGCCGGTGAGCCGGCCGGTGGTCGCCGAGACCACCGCGCTCGGGGCGGCGTACGCGGCGGGGCTGGCCGTCGGGTTCTGGAAGAACACCGACGAGCTGCGGACGAACTGGAACGAGTCCAAGCGGTGGGAGCCGCAGTGGAGCCAGGAGCAGCGTGACGAGGGCTACGGCCGCTGGAAGAAGGCCGTCGAACGGACCCTCGACTGGGTCGACGTGGACTGACCGAACGGGGGACGCCGGCGCGGTGACCATCGGGTCATGTTGATCATCGCGGCGGCGTTCCCCATGGTAGGACCACCGACGAAGGGAACAGATCATGCGATCGGTCGCGCTCTCCCCGCAGGCCCGAGAGGCCGCGTTGGAGGCGATGGGCTCGACCGAACTCGACGTGCTGGTCGTCGGGGGCGGGGTCGTGGGCAGCGGAGCCGCCCTCGACGCCGCGACCCGCGGGTTGGCCGTCGGGCTCGTCGAGGCGAGGGACTTCGCCTCGGGGACGTCGAGCAGGTCGAGCAAGCTCATCCACGGCGGTCTGCGCTACCTGGAGATGTTGGACTTCCGGCTGGTCGCGGAGGCCCTGCAGGAACGCGGACTGCTCATCCAGACCCTCGCCCCGCACCTGGTGCGGCCGGTGCCGTTCATCTACCCGCTCAAGCACCGCGGCTGGGAGCGGCTCTACGCGGGTGCGGGCGTGGCGCTCTACGACACCCTCGGGCTGCTGTCGGGCCGCTCCCGCGGCGTGCCCGCCCACAAGCACCTCACCCGCACCGGCGCCCGTCGCATCGTCCCGTCGCTGCGCAAGGACGCCCTCGTCGGCGCACTGCAGTACTACGACGCCCAGGTAGACGACGCCCGGCACACGATGTTCATCGCGCGCACGGCGGCGGCTTACGGGGCGCACGTGGCGTCCCGGGCCCGCGTGGTCGGGCTGCTCCGCGAAGGCGAGCGCGTCACCGGCGCCCAGGTGCACGACCTGGAGTCCGACCGGGTCATCGACGTGCACGCCAAGCAGGTCATCAACGCGACCGGCGTGTGGACCGACGAGACCCAGGGCCTGGTCGGCGAGCGCGGGCAGTTCAAGGTCCGCGCCAGCAAGGGCATCCACCTGGTCGTCCCGCGCGACCGGATCCGCAGCGACTCCGGGCTGATCCTGCGCACCGAGAAGTCCGTGCTGTTCGTCATCCCGTGGGGCCGGCACTGGATCATCGGCACCACCGACACCGACTGGGAGCTGGGCAAGGCCCACCCGGCGGCCAGCGCGGCCGACATCGACTACCTGCTCGACCACGTCAACGCGGTGCTCGAGGTGCCGCTCACCCACGAGGACGTGGAGGGCGTCTACGCCGGGCTGCGCCCGCTGCTGTCCGGCGAGTCGGAGTCGACGTCGAAGCTGTCGCGCGAGCACGCCGTGGCGCACACGGTGCCGGGACTGGTCGTGGTGGCCGGCGGCAAGTACACGACCTACCGGATCATGGCCAAGGACGCCGTCGACGCCGCCGTGCACGCGATGGACGCCAAGGTGCCGGCGTCGGTGACCGACAAGGTGCCGCTGCTGGGCGCCGAGGGCTACGACGCCATGAAGAACGCCCGCTACCAGCTCGCCCACCGCTACGGGCTGCACGTGGCCCGCATCGAGCACCTGCTCGGGCGCTACGGCTCGCTGGTCCCCGAGGTGCTCGACCTGGTCAAGGACGACCCGACGCTCGGCGAGCCGCTCGCCGGCGCGCCGGACTACCTGCGCGCCGAGGTCGTCTACGCGGCCTCGCACGAGGGCGCCCGGCACCTGGACGACGTGCTGGCCCGGCGCACCCGGGTCTCGATCGAGACCTTCGACCGGGGCCTGGGCGCGGTGGATGAGGTGGCCAGGCTGGTCGCCCCGGTGCTCGGGTGGAGCGACGAGCAGATCGAGCGGGAGGTCGAGCACTACCGCAAGCGGGTCGAGGCCGAGCGGGAGAGCCAGAAGATGCCCGACGACGAGACCGCCGACACCGCCCGGATGGGCGCACCGGAGATCGTCCCGGTGCGCTGACCGTCGTGGGAGGCGGGGCCCGGCCCTGCCTCCCGCGCAGCACCTCTACCGTCGCGGGGTGACGTCGGGGGTCTCCGGATGGGCGTGGACCGCACGCGTCTACCCGGGCGGGTACCAGCTGTCGTTCGCCGAGGGCCGGACCGCGGCCGAGATGCTCGCCGCGTTCGGCGTCGACCCCGCGGCGGCCCGGATGATGACGCCGCTGGAGGCCTTCGAGGAGTTCGAGGGCGACCCGGGCGTGTTCCGGGCCGGCGAGACCGGGGGCTGGGGCTTCGCGGTGGAGGAGTACACCGATCCCGTCCCCGAGCAGCTGCTCGCCCTGTCCGTCGGAACGCGTGCGGTCTCGGTGTTCCGGAACCTCGCCGGGCCGCACGCCCTCAGCTACTTCGAGGACGGCGCGGCCACCTTCGCCTGCGAACCCCTCTTCCCGCGATGGCGCCACGGGTCGGACGCCGACCGGTTCCTGGAACCGATGCGCGCCGTCGGGTTCGACCCGGACGTCGAGGTGGACCTCGACGCGTTCGACCCGGACATGGCCGCGCTCGACCTCCTGACGGTCGCGTTCGGGATCCGGCTCACCGAGGAGCAGATGACCGGCCCGCTCCTGACCGGTGAGGTCGAGATCGACATGAGCTGGCTCGATCCCTGACCACCGTTCAGGACGAGCGGTCCCGGCGGCTCGGCGGCCGGGTCGCGGCGGCGAGCCGGGCGAAGTCGGTCAGCGCGCACGGCCACTGCGGGGGCAGCGACACCTGGCTCGTGCAGCCGCGGCAGCGGCCGTCCGGCCCGGGCACGTGGGCGTCGAGCAGGCGGGTCAGAACGCGCGGCCAGCCAGCGACGATCCGGGCGGCTTCGGTCAGGTCGGTCATGGCGCCAGACCCTCTGCGGCGCCGCTCCGCGCCGGATCGTGCTGCGCGGAAGTTCCGCGCCGCACTTTCCCCGTCGCACATTCCCTCTGCCATCATGCCGCCACCGAGAGTGACGGTGGTCGAGCACGGCGGGGGGACGGCATGGGCGGGCGCAGCGGGTCGCAGGTGCGGCGGCGAGTGCTGGCCCGCGAGCTGCGGGGGCTGCGGGAAGCGGCCGGGCTGACGCTGGACGAGGCCGCGGCGACGCTGGACGTGGCGCCGAGCACGCTGAGCCGCTCGGAGAGCGGGCAGCAGCAGATCAGCGTGCACGTGGTCAAGAGCATGCTCGACGTCTACGGCGCCGACGACCGCTGGGACGAGCTGCTGCGGCTGGCCCGGGCCAGCCGGCAGCGGGGCTGGTGGCAGGCGTTCGGGCTGGGCGAGCGGACCCACCTGGTCGGGCTGGAGACCGAGGCGACCCGGGTCCGCGAGTTCACTCCCAACTACCTTCCCGGCCTGTTGCAGACCGCCGACTACGCCCGGGCGCTGTTCGTGGCCGCCGGCGTCTGGGGTTCCGGAGCCTCACTGGAGAACGCGGTGGCGGTGCGGATGATCCGCCAGGAGCGGCTGGTCGACGCGGACGAGCCACTGCACCTCGACGCCATCATCGACGAGAGCGCCCTGCACCGGCCGATCGGCGGCCCCGCGGTGCACCGGGCCCAGCTGGCCCGCCTGCTGGTCGCGGCCGGGCTGCCCACGGTGACCCTGCAGGTGCTACCGCTCAGCGTGGGGGCACACCCAGCCCTCGCCTCGCCGCTCACCCTGCTCAGCTTCGGTGACCTCGGTGAGCCCGACATCGCCTACGTCGAGCACACGTTGGGCGCGGTGACTATGGACAAGACACCGGACGTCGAGCGGGCTAGGGTCTGCTTCGACCGGCTGCGGACCGAGGCGGCGGGCCTGGCCGATTCGCTCGCCCTCCTGCGCGGAGCGCTCGACCGGGCGGGCTGAGCGACGACGGAAGGGACGCCGTGGACGCCGACCAGACCTGGTTCAAGAGCAGCTTCAGCGGCGGCAACGAGGGCAGCTGCGTCGAGGTGGCGTTCCTGCCGGGGGACGGCGTGGCCGTGCGCGACACCAAGGACCGCACGCGCGCCCCCCACCGCTACACCGCCGGCGCCTGGACCGCGTTCCTCGCCGCCACCCGCGCCGGCGAGTTCGACCACCGCTGACCCCGCACCCCGTCCGCCGGGGTATTAGCGTCGTGCCGTGAGTTCTCTGATCGGCATCGACGACATCCGCGCGGCCGCGGACCGCATCGCCCCGCACGTCCTGCGCACCCCCACCCTGGCCAGCCCCGGCCTGACCGCGCACCTCGGCGTCCCGGTGACGCTCAAGCTTGAGCTGCTCCAGCGCACGGGCTCGTTCAAGCCGCGGGCGTCGACCCACAAGCTGCTCTCGCTCACCGACGCCGAGAAGGCCGCCGGTGTCGCCACGGTCAGCGGCGGCAACCACGGCACCGCCCTGGCCGCCGTGGCCGGCTCCCTCGGCATCGCCGCCACCGTCGTGATGGCCGAGTCGGCTCCCGAGCGGTCGAAGGCCGCCGTCCGTGCCGCCGGCGCCGACCTGCGCCTCACCCCTGACATGGACGGCGCGTTCGCGCTGCTCGACGAGCTGGTGGCGGGGGGTAAGACCCTCGTCCACCCCTTCGACGACCCGATGGTCCTGGCCGGGCACGGCACTGTGGGCCTGGAGTTCGCCACCGACGCCCCCGACCTCACCGACGTGCTGGTCAGCGTGGGCGGCGGCGCGTTCGTCTCCGGCGTGGCCACCGCCTTCCGCGCGCTGCGCCCCGACGTGCGGGTGTGGGGCGTGGAGACCGAGGGCGCCGACGCGATGACCCAGGCCCTCGCGGCGAAGTCGCCCGTCCCGGTGCGGCTGTCCTCGATCGCCAGCACGCTCAGCGCCCCGCACGTCTCCCGGCTGACCCTCGACCACGTCTCCGAGCTGGTCGAGGACGTGCTCGTGGTGCCGGACACGGACGCCGTGCGTGGCGTGCTGACGCTGGCCGAGCAGGCCAAGGTGTGGACCGAACCGGCCGCGGGGTGCCTGGTGCCGGCGGCGCTGCGGGTGCTGGAGCGGGTCGGGCCCGACGCCCGGCTGGGGCTGGTGGTCTGCGGCGGGAACGTCACGTTCTCCGACGTGGCGGCGTGGGTGCGGCGGTTCGACGCCACCCCGTTCCCGCCCCGGGTGCCCGTGGAGGTGTAACCCTCCGCTTGTGGACAACTTCCGACGGTTGTCGGTGAGCCCTGCCAGAGTCGGTGCCATGCCTCCGATGACCTTCTCCTCCATGGCCCCTCTCACCGCAGCCGAGTTCCTGGCCCTGCCGGAGAACACCGACATCCGCCTGGAACTGCAGGACGGCGCGTTCGTGGTGAAGCCGCGGCCCACGCCGCACCACCAGGCGTCGCTGCTGGAGCTGTTCGTCCAGCTGCACCAGCGGACCCCGGGCCTGGTCCCGGTGTCCGGCGTGGACGTCGACCCGCGGCTCGTCCCGCCCGACCAGCCCGGCACCGTCCGCGTGCCCGACCTCGTGGTCGTCCCGAAGGACCGCTACGAGCGGGTCCGCGACGGTACCGAGCCCGTCACAGCCGATGACCTCGTGCTGGTCGGCGAGGTCATCGGTCCCGGCTCCCGCCGCACCGACACGGTGATCGAGCACGCCGACTACGCCGACGCCGGCATCGGCCACTACTGGATCATCGATCTCGACGACGACGCGAACCTCACCGCGTGCCACCTCGCCTGCGGATCCCGCTACCTCGACGCCGGACGGCGGCGAGGCGTGTTCGAGACCGACGTGCCGTTCCCGGCCGTGCTCGACCTGGCCGCACTGCTGGAGTGAGACCCGTGCACCTGTGGACAACGTCCAGGACGCGCTCGCAGAGCGTGCCAGACTCGTCGCCATGACGGCCCTCCCGCAGCCGGTCTCGGCTGGTTCGTTCGACCATCCGCTGACCGTCGCCGACTACATGGCTCTGCCCGAAGAGCCGGCGAGTCGTCTCGAACTCCAGGAGGGCTCCGTCGTGATGTCCCCGCGGCCGACCTTCCGCCATCAGAAGTGCATCAACGAGCTGTACACCCAGTTGCGGGACCAGGTGTCGGATGACCTCGACCTGGCGAGCGAAGTCGAAGTCGATCTCAGGCTGGTGCCGGACACCCATCCCGGTACCGTCCGCGTCCCCGACCTCGTCGTCGTGCGCAGTGCGGCCGTGGATCGGCTGGACGCCGAAGGAGGGGCGCTCCGACCGGATGAAGTGGTGCTCGCCGTCGAGATCCTGTCCCCGGGCAGCAGACGCACGGACTCGATCATCAAGCACTCGGAGTACGCAGACGCCGGCATCGGCCACTACTGGATCATCGATCGCACCGACGGCCCCAGCCTCACCGCCTGCCACCTCGGCGGCGAGTTCGGCTACGTCGACGCGGAACCGGTGAAGGGGGTGTTCGAGACCGACAGCCCGTTCCCGGCCCGCGTCGACCTGGCCGCGCTGGTCTGAGTCGCGCCGGTCCGGCCGCTGACCCGAGCCTCAGACGTCGGTGCGGACCTCGGTGCCGTCCTGGCTCCACCGGGTGTGGTAGCTGCCCTCGGCGTCGATGCGCCGGTAGGTGTGCGCGCCGAAGAAGTCGCGCAGGCCCTGGATCAGGTTCGCCGGCACGCGCTCGCGGCGGTAGGCGTCGTAGTAGCTCAGCGAGCTGGCGAACGCCGGCACCGGCACCCCCTGCTCGGTGGCCGTGATCACCACTCGCCGCCAGGCGTCCTGCGCGTTCGCCACGGCCTCGGTGAAGTAGGGCACCATCAGCAGGTTCTCGACGTCGCCGTGCTCGGCGTACGCCTCGGTGATCCGGTTGAGGAACTGCGCGCGGATGATGCAGCCGCCGCGCCAGATGGTGGCCATCGCGCCGAGGTCGAGGTCCCAGCCGTTGGCCACCGACGCCGCGCGCATCTGCGCGAAGCCCTGGGCGTAGGCCACGACCTTGCTCGCGTAGAGCGCCTGGCGGATGTCGTCGACCAGGTCCTCGCGGTTCTCCGCGGCGCTCGGGTTGGGGCCCGACAGCGTCTTCGCCGCGGCCCTGCGCTCACCGCTCAGCGCGGAGAGCCCGCGCGCGAACACCGCCTCGGTGATCCCGGTGAGTGGCACACCGAGGCCGAGCGCGTCGACCGCGGTCCAGGTGCCGGTGCCCTTCTGCTGGGCCTCGTCGACGATCACGTCGACCAGCGGGCCGCCGGTCTTCTCGTCGGTCTTGGCCAGCACCTTCGCGGTGATCTCGATCAGGAAGGACTCCAGGTCGCCGGAGTTCCACTCCTCGAAGATCTTCGCGATGGCCGGCGCGTCCAGCCCGGCGACGTGGGTGAGCAGGTCGTAGGCCTCGGCGATGAGCTGGATGTCGGCGTACTCGATGCCGTTGTGCACCATCTTCACGTAGTGCCCGGCGCCGTCCGGCCCGACGTGCACGCAGCAGGGCGTGCCGTCGACGACGGCCGCGATGCCGGTGAGGATCTCCTCGACCTCGGCGTAGGCGGCCGGGTCGCCGCCGGGCATGATGCTCGGCCCGAGCAGCGCGCCCTCCTCTCCGCCGGACACCCCGACGCCCATGAACCGCAGGCCGCGCTCGGCGCACGCGGCGGTGCGCCGCTTGGTGTCGTCGAAGTGGGAGTTGCCGGCGTCGATGATGATGTCGCCCTCGTCCAGCAGCGGCGAGAGCTCCTCGATCACCGCGTCGACCGGCTTGCCCGCCTTGACCATCACGATGATCCGGCGCGGGCGCTCCAGCGCGGCGACGAAGTCCTCCAGGGACTCGGCGGGGGTGAAGGCGCCCTCATCGCCGTAGGCCTGCATGAACTCCTTGGTGCGGGCGGCCGTGCGGTTGTGCACGGCCACCGGCGTGCCCCGCCGGGCGATGTTGCGGGCCAGGTTGGCCCCCATCACGGCCAGCCCGCTGACGCCGATCCGGCTGGACCCTGCAGACGCTGTCATCGTTCTCCCTCGCAGAAGGCTCGGTACGCGCGACGGTACCGACTACCCCGCAACACGGGGCAGCATCTCCCCCGGTTCGGCCGCCCCGGGGGAGATCCGCTTTCGGCTACATCTGGGCGGCCGCCGGGATGACGTCCTTGCCGATGCGCTCCAGCACGCCCGGCTCCCACACCCGGGGCACCCAGCCGTGGGCCTCCTGCACGCCGAGCGCGGCCATGCCCTGCAGCTGGCCGAGCACCTCGTCGGTCTTCTCGCCGTTCCCGCCGAGGTCCAACGGGACCATGACGGTCTTCTCGATCTCGTCGTAGTCGCGCCCGACGGCCTCGCAGTGCCCGCGCAGCACGTCCAGCTTGCGCTCCAGGTCCGGCCCGCCGAACAGGTTGCAGGCCTGGGCGTACTGGGCGACCAGGCGCAGCGTCTTCTTCTCCCCGCCGCCGCCGATCAGGATCGGCGGGTGCGGGCGCTGCAGCGTCTGCGGGACGTTGAGCGTGCGGTCGAGCTTGTAGTGCTGCCCGACGTAGGGACCGTCCTCGTCGCTCCACATCTGCAGGCAGATCTGCAGCGTCTCCTCCAGCCGCTCGAAGCGCTCCTTCGTGGGCGGGAAGTGCAGGCCCAGTCCGTTTGCCTCGTCGGCGTTCCAGGCGGCGCCGATGCCGAGCCAGGCGCGGCCCTTGGACAGCACGTCGAGCGTGCTGACGAGCTTGGCGAGCATGCCGGGCTCGCGGTAGGTCACCGCGGTGACCCAGGCCAGCAGCTCGACCTTGGACGTGCGCGCGGCCAGGTAGCCGAGCGTGGTGTAGGCCTCGAGCATGTCGTGCTCGGGCGGGCCCAGCACCTCGATCTGCCAGACGTGGTCCATCACGCTGATCCGGGCGAACCCGACCTCCTCGGCCGTGCCCGCGATGCGGGCCAGGTCGTCGGCCAGGCCCGCCGGGCCGGACGGGTAGGTGAAGTCCGCGATGTGCAGCCCGATCTTCACAGTGCCTCTCCTCGCTGGCGTTCCGTGCCGGGAGCGCCGTGACGACGTCCCCGAACCGACCCTACGCCGACCGGAGGCGGCTCCGCATAGCCTTTGCGAGGCCTGGTAATCAGGGCTCCGACGTGCTAATGATCGCGGTCACTAGGTGCGCCAGGATGGGGCGACCGCCGACGGCCGGTGGCGATGGCGCCCCACCGGAGGCAGCGTGCTGGCGATCCTGCTCGCGCTGGGCACGGCGCTCGGCTACGGCGTCGCCAACTACCTCGCCCCCGTGCTGGGCAGGCGGATGCCGCTGGCCGTGGTGCTGCTGGGCGGCCAGCTCGCGGGGCTGGTCGTCTCACTGGCGGTCACCGCGGGCGCCGACGTCACGATGGACGGACCGGGGCTGGCGTTCGCGATCGCCGCCGGGGCCACCAACGCCGGGGCCCTGGCCTGCTTCTACCGGGCCGGGCGCACCGGCGACCTCAGCGTGCTCTCCCCGATCACCTCCAGCGGGGCGATCGTCCCGGTGCTGGTCGGCCTGGCCACCGGCGACCGGCCGAGCGCGGTCCAGCTGGCCGGCATCCCGGTCGTGCTGATCGGCATCGCGCTGGCCGCGCGGCGGCCGCGGATGGCCACCGGACCTGGCGCCACCGCGCCCGCGTCCCGCGGCCTGGGCTGGGCGCTGCTCGCCGCCCTGCTGTTCGGCGCGTTCCTGACCACCTACGCCGAGGCGGCCGCGGACTCCTCGCCCGGCGCCCTGCTCTGGTCACGGGTCGCGCTGCTGAGCGGCACGGCCGTCGGCGTCCTCGTGCTGCGCGCCCCGGTCCGGGCGCGCCCGCGCGACGGCGCGCTGACCGCGGTGCCCGGCCTGCTGCTGGCCCTGGGCACGTTCGCGTTCGGCGAGGCCAGCCGGGTCGGGCTGCTCAGCGTGGTCTCGGTGATCGCCACCCTGAACCCGGTGATCACCGTGGGGCTGGCCTTCCTGCTGCTGCACGAGCGCCCCTCGCGCACCCAGCGCATCGGCGCGGCGCTGGCCCTGGTGGGGATCGGCCTGCTCGCCGCGGGCCAGGGGCCGTGAGCGGTCAGAACGCCGGCCAGGGGATCGCCGGTCCGCGCCCGGACGGGCCCGGGTAGCAGGGGTCGGCCAGCAGCCGGTCGAGCCGGGTGGTCAGGGCCCGCACCTCCCGGCGGGTGATGTGCTCGCCCAGGGTGTCGCGCAGGTCGCCGTCCAGGTCGGTGCGCAGGCGCTTGAGCGCGTCCACGACGTCCTCGGGGAGCGGGCGACCCACCCAGCCCCACAGCACCGTGCGCAGCTTGTGCTCGGTGTGCAGGCAGAGCCCGTGGTCGACGCCGTAGACGTGGCCGTCGATCCCGGCGAGCACGTGGCCGCCCTTGCGGTCGGCGTTGTTGGCCACCGCGTCGAACGCGGCCATCGCCTGCAGGGCGGGGACGTCGGCGTGCACCAGCACCGCGGGCTCGCCCCGGTCGCCGCGGGCGCGCAGCACCCCCAGCCAGCCGGGGGGCACCTCGTTCGGGGCGCAGACGTCGACCAGCTCGTCGTCGCCCGTGTCGACCCAGACCTGCACCATGCCCGGGCCGAACGGCCCGTCGCGCAGCACCGTGTGCGGGACGACGTGGAAGCCGGCCGCCTCGGAGATCAGGAACGCGGCCACCTCGCGCCCGGCCAGCGTGCCGTCCGGGAAGTCCCAGAGCGGGCGCTCACCGCGCACCGGCTTGTAGACGCACTGCAGCTCGACGCCGTCGAGCGCGACGGTGCCGAACAACGTGGCGTTCGAGGCGTCGACCAGCCGTCCGGTGATCTCCATCCGACCGCGCCGCAGGACGGCCGGCACGGCGGGGTCGCGAGGCTCCACGTGGTGGCGTCAGTCGGCGACCGGGGAGCGCTGGTGGTACCCGTTGAGCCGGACGCAGACGTGGCCGTCGGTGTCGAGCGGCTCGGCGCAGAGCGGGCACGGCGGGCGACCAGCGGAGACGACGCGCTCGGCGCGGTCGGCGAACTCGCGGGCCTGCACCGGGGACAGGAACACGCGCAGCGCGTCCGGGCCCTCCTCGGTGTCGTCGAGGACGACCGACTCGTCGACCTCCTCCTCGCTCACCGCGAGCAGCTCGACGACGATCGACTGGGAGTCGGCGTCCCAGCCCAGGCCCATCGTGCCGACCCGGAACTCCTCCTCCAGCGGCACGGCCAGCGGGTCGAGGTCGGTGCCCGCGGACTCGGCGGCCTCGTCGGGCCCGAACCGGCGCGCGACCTCCTCCAGCAGCGCGGCCATGCGCTCGGCGAGCACCGAGACCTGCTGCTTCTCCAGCAGGACGCTGATCGTGCGGGCCTGCTCGACCGCCTGCAGGTAGAAGGAGCGGTCGCCGGGTTCGCCGACGGTGCCGGCGACGAAGCGCTCGGGGCGGCGGAAGACGTGAATGACGCGAGACATGACCTCATCGAGAGTAGACCGCTCCGGCGAACCTGGCACACCGGATGCGCGCTCAACTACGTGGTCCCGCCCACGACGGCGTCCGAGGACGGCGCCGGCTCGGCCTCCGCCCCCTCGTCCGGGTCCTTCGGCGGCGGCGGGATCAACGCGGACACGTCACCGCCGACGTCGTTGGCCCGGACCACGAACGGGCGGGTCTCGGTGTAGCTGACCACGTTGATCGAGCAGGTGTCGACGATGATCCGCTGGAAGTTGTCCAGGTGGGTGGCCAGCGCGTCGGCCAGCACCGCCTTGATCAGGTCGCCGTGGCTGCAGGCCAGCCAGACCGCGTGCGGCCCGTGCTCGGCGGCGACCTCGGCGTCGTGCCTGCGGATCGCGGCCACCGCCCTGGCCTGCATCCCGGCCAGGCCCTCCCCGTCGGGGAAGACGGCGGCCGACGGGTGGGCCTGCACGACCCGCCACAGCGGCTCCTTGGCCAGCGTCTTCAGCTCGCCCCCCGTCCACGAGCCGTAGTCGACCTCGGCGATGCCGGGCTCGACGACCGGGGTCAGCTCGCGCGCCGCGGCCAGCGGCGCGACCGTCTGCTCGCACCGGGTCATCGGCGAGCAGACGATCCGGGCCAGCGGCACGCCCTCCAACCGCCCGACCACCTTCTCGGCCTGGGCCCGGCCGGTGTCGTCGAGCTCGACGCCCGGGCTGCGGCCGGCGAGCACGCCGGCGACGTTCGCCGACGAGCGGCCGTGGCGGAGCAGGATGACGGTGGGCACGGTGCCCGAGCCTACGTGCGCCGGCCGCGCGGCCTCAGATCGCGGCGAGCCAGCCGTTGCTCAGCACGACCAGCAGCACCACGCCCAGCACCACCCGGTACCAGACGAACAGGTAGACGCTGTGCCGCTCGACGTAGCGCAGCAGCCAGGCGATGGAGGCGTAGCCCAGCACGAAGGCGATGATCGTGGCCACCGTCATCTGCAGGCCGGTCGGGGCGTCGGCGCCGCCGGCGAACACGTCCGGGATCTGGAAGATGCCCGAGGCCACCACCGCCGGGATGGCCAGCAGGAACGAGTAGCGCACGATCGCCGGGCGGGTCATCCCCAGGAAGAGCCCGGCGGTGATCGTGCCCCCGGACCGGGACACGCCCGGGACCAGCGCCATCGCCTGCGCGAAGCCCAGCACCACGCCGTCGACGGGGCGGATCTGGTTGAGCTCGACGCGCTGGCGCCCGATCCACTCGGCCAGCCCGAGCAGCAGGCCGAACACGATCAGCGTCGTGGCGATCAGCCACAGGTTGCGGGCCACGGTCTGGATCTGGTCCTCGAACAGCACCCCGAGCACCGCGATCGGGATCGTGCCGACGATCACCAGCCAGGCGATGCGGTAGTCGTCGGTGCGCCGGACCCGGGCGTCGGTGAAGCCGCGGAACCAGGTGGAGAGCAGGCGCCAGATGTCCTTGGCGAAGTAGACGAGCACCGCGGCCTCGGTGCCCAGCTGGGTGACCGCGGTGAACGCGGCCCCGGGGTCGTTGCCGAAGAACACCGCGGAGGTGATCCGCATGTGCGCCGATGAGGAGATGGGCAGGAACTCAGTCAGCCCCTGCACGATCCCGAGAACGATCACTTCCAGCCAACCCACCGGGGGACCGTACCGGGGCCCCGCGGGCGGCTGCGCATAGGCTCCCGCCGTGCTTCGACGACGGGTCGGGACCAGTGGACTGGCCGTCTCCCGGCTCGGACTCGGTACCTTGACCTGGGGAAACGGTGCCGACATCGAGTCGGCGACCGCCCAGCTCGCCACGTTCGTCGACGCCGGGGGCTCGCTCGTGGAGACCTGCGACGGCTACACCGGCGGGGAGTCGCAGCGGATGCTCGGCGACGCCATGGCCAAGCTCTGCGTCAGCGGGATGCGCCGCGAGCAGCTGGTGCTCGCCGGCCGGACCGACGTGCCGCCGGGCGGCCTGGCCCGCGGTGCGCTGCTCGCCGCGCTCGACGCGACGCTCACCCGCCTCGGCACCGACCACCTCGACCTGTGGCAGCTGCCCTTCCCCGGCGCCGGCGAGCCGGCCGGGCTGGACGAGGCGCTCACCGCGCTGCAGGTCGCGGTGCTGTCCGGGCGAGTGCGCTACGCCGGGCTCGTCGGCCCGCGGGGCTGGCAGCTGGCCACCGCGGTGGAGCGGGCCCGCGGCATGGGGCAGGCCACGGTGCCGGTCTCCGCGCAGGTCGAGTACTCGCTGCTGGTGCGCGCGCCGGAGGGCGAGCTGCTCGCCGCCGCCGCGCACCACGGCATCGGCCTGCTGGCCTGGGCCCCGCTCGGGCGCGGGGTGCTGACCGGCAAGTACGCCGACGGCACCCCGACCGACTCGCGCGGCGCCTCCGGGGCACTGGCCCGCTACGTCGAGGCCCGCCGCACGAGGCCCGCGGTCCGGATCGTGCAGGCGGTGCTCACCGCGGCCGACGGGCTGGGCACCTCCCCGCTGGCGGTGGCGCTGGCCTGGGCGCGAGACCGGCCCGGCGTGGCGGCCACCGTCGTCGGCGCGCGCGACCGGGCCCAGCTGGCCGCGGCGCTGGCCACCGAGCCGCTCGTGCTGCCCGACGAGATCCGCGCCGCCCTCGACGACGTCAGCCGCCCGCACCCGGCCCCGAGCTGATCGTCAACCGGGCGGGACGGGCCTGCGCGGCCTACCTGGTCGACGGCCCGAACCGGGCATATGGTGGGGCATTCACCCGGAGTTCATCGGGTCGACGGTGTCTCAGCGCACCGGCGCGGCAGCTCCGGGACGAGCTGGTGGGAGGTGAGCCGGTGGCCCGAGGCGGTACGACCGGCGGAGTCGACGCAGGTGACGGCGAGGGGAATCCCTCGGACGGCTGGGAGTACCGGCCGGTGCAGCTGCCCGGGGACGTGTCCCGGATGACGGCGGCGGTCCGACTGGCCATCCAGGCCGAGTTCGGCGGGTGGGAGCTCTCCCGGGTGCGGCTCTACCCCGGCGGTGTGCGCAAGGTGTGGCTGCGCCGCCGCCGCACGTCGTCGCTGATGGCCGAGCCGACGATCTGACGCCGGGACGCCCGGCACCGGCGCTCCGGCCGGTCAGACGTCCTCGCCCGCCCCGCTCGGCGGGGCCTGGTGGTTGCCCGGCCCGGGCACGCCCCGGAACCCGTACGGGCCGGGCTCGCGGCCGGGCTGGACGTACCAGCACTCCCCCGGCTCCCCGCGGTCCAGGATCGCGCCGACGGCGTCGGCCACGTCCTCGGCGCTGAGCAGCGGGAACCCGGCGAACCGGTCCTTGGCCGCGGCGATCAGCGGGGTGTCGGCGAAGCCGGGGCACACGGCGTTGACCCGGATGCCCTCGGCC
This sequence comes from Pseudonocardia humida, assembly GCF_023898865.1. Taxonomy (GTDB): domain Bacteria; phylum Actinomycetota; class Actinomycetes; order Mycobacteriales; family Pseudonocardiaceae; genus Pseudonocardia; species Pseudonocardia humida. Next base: position 76,769 of record NZ_JAGSOV010000041.1, on the reverse strand, counting down.
GCCAGCGGCCCGGCGGCCGCCCGCACGTAGCCGACCACGGCGTGCTTGGTCATCGTGTAGAGCGTGTTCCCCGGGATCGGCACCAGCCCGGCCAGCGACGCGGTGGCCACGATCGACCCGCCGCCCGCCCGGCGCAGCGCCGGCACCGCGGCGTTCACCCCGAACACCACGTGGTCGACGTTCACGCCGACGATCTTGCGGTAGCCCTCGACGTCGAGGTCCTCGATGCCCGACTGGCCCGCGACGATCCCGGCGTTGAGGTGCACCACGTCGAGCCGCCCGTAGCGTTCCTCGACCTGCCCGACGATCGTGGCCATGGCGTCGACGGCGCTGACGTCGCCGCCGATCCCCGTCCCGCCGACCTGCTCGGCCACCGCCTTCGCGCCGGGCTCGTCCAGGTCGACGACGGCGACCCGGGCGCCCGCGCCGGCCAGCAGCCGGGCCGTCGCCGCGCCGATCCCGGACGCTCCGCCGGTGACCAGGGCGACCTTGTTCGACAGGTCCATGCGGATGGTTCCTCCTCGGCGAGGGACTGCGGTCGGGTCAGGAAGAGCGCAGGAAGCGGTCGAGCACGCGGGTGCCGAACTTCAACGCGTCCACCGGCACCCGCTCGTCGATGCCGTGGAACAGCGAGGCGAAGTCCAGGTCGGGCGGCAGCCGCAGCGGGGAGAACCCGAAGCAGCGCATCCCCAGCTCGGAGAACGCCTTGGCGTCGGTGCCGCCGGAGAGCATGTAGGGCACGGCGTGCGAGCCCGGGTCCTCCTCCTGCAGCGCCGCGACCATCGCGTCCACCAGCGGCCCGTCGAAGGTGGTCTCGACCGGCGGCAGGTCGGTCACCCACTCGCGGGTGACGTCCGGCCCGATCAGCTCGTCGACCTCGCGCAGGAACGCCTCCTGCCGCCCGGGCAGCACCCGGCAGTCGACCACGGCCTCCGCCGAGGACGGGATGACGTTGGCCTTGTAGCCGGCCTTGAGCATCGTCGGGTTCGCCGTGTCGCGGACGGTCGCGCCCACGATCCGCGAGAGCGGGCCCAGCTTGGCCAGCGAGCCCTCCAGGTCGTCTTCGGGGAACTCCAGCCCCGTCAGCTCGCTCATGCGGGCGAGGAACTCCCGCACGGTGTCGTGCAGGGTGAGCGGGAAGGTGTGGTTACCCAGCCGGGCGACGGCCTCGGCGACCTTGGTGACGGCGTTGTCGTCGTGCAGGAACGAGCCGTGGCCCGGCCGCCCGCGCGCCCGCAGCCGCATCCAGGCGATGCCCTTCTCCGCCGACTCGATGAGGTAGACCCGCTTGTCCTCGCCGAGGGTGAGCGAGAAGCCGCCCACCTCCCCGACCGCCTCGGTGCACCCGGTGAACAGGTCGGGCCGGTTCCGCACCAGCCACTGCGCCCCGTACGCCCCGCCCGCCTCCTCGTCGGCCAGGAACGCGAAGACGATGTCGCGGGGCGGGACGATGCCCTCGCGCCGGTACTGGCGGGCGATGGCGATCATCATCGCCACCATGTCCTTCATGTCGACCGCGCCGCGGCCCCACACGTAGCCGTCCTGCACTGCCCCGGAGAACGGGTGCACCGACCACTCGCTCGGGTCGGCCGGGACGACGTCGAGGTGGCCGTGCACGAGCAGCGCGTCGCGGCCCGGATCGGCCCCCGGGACGCGGATGAACACGTTCTCCCGCTTCGGGGCCCCCGACTCGACCCGCTCCACCTCGTAGCCCACCTCGGTGAGCTGCGCGGCGACCCACTCGGCCGCCTCCGCCTCCCCCACCCAGGTCTCGGGGTCGGCGGTGTTGGTCGTGTCGATCCGGATCAGCTCCGAGCACAGCCGGACGACCTCGTCCTCGGCCGCGATGCTGGTGCCTTCCACTCGGTCGTCCGCCACGCGGATCTTCCTACCACCCGGTGGGCCCGCCGTGGGGGTGGCGCGGCCCCCAGCGCGCTGCGCCGGGCGTGAACTCCCAGCGCCGCCCGGGCTCGAGGACCACGACCTCCAGGCCGGGCGGGGCGAGGGCGACGGCGTCCGCCGCGCTGCCGTGGCGGCGGAACACCAGCGAGCGCGGGTCGGCGGCGTGGGCGTCGTGCACCGGGAGCAGCACCCGCGCCCCCAGCGCCACCGCCCCCGCGACGGCCTCCGCCGGCCCGGTCACCAGGGCGGCCCCGACCACCGGCGCAGGCCGTCGGTCGGGAGCTCGCCGCGTCGACCGGGGCGCAGCGGTCCAGCCCGTCGACGTCGGCCGGCTCCCCGCCCGCACGTCCCCCGCGCTGAAGAGGTAGGCGTTGTTGGGCGCGACGAGCGTCCGCCCCGACGGCACCGCCGCCACCGGCAGCCCCGGCCAGCTCCCGCGACCTCCCCCACCGCAACCGCTCGACGTCGTCGAACCAAGGGCCCGCGCCTGCCGCGCCATCCGCCCGGTGCTGACCACGACCCGCGTCGCACCCTTCGCCCCGTACTCCCGCAGCGCCCGCAGGTCCCAGTGGTTGACCACCGGGTTGGTGGCCACGATCGCGGTCAGCGGCGGCAACGCGTCGACCCGCAGCCCGAGCGGCTCGCCCCGCCGCAGGTACCAGCGCCCGCCGAACTCGATCAGCACGCAGGCGTCGGCGACCCGGGTGACGGACAGGGAGGATTCGGTCATGACCGCACGGTGCAGCTTGATGTGCACATGAAGTCAACGGCCGACGCCACGACGACCATCGGCGACCTCGCCGACCGCTTCGGCCTGGCCACCCACGTCCTGCGCCGCTGGGAGGAGCGTCGGCCTGCTCACTCCCCTTCGACGAGTGCCCGCACGCATGGGAGCGCCTGGCCGCGCGGATGCGGGGAGCCGGGGAGGCGGTCCCGTCGTGAACCCGCTGGAGCCCATCAGCTATCCTTCAGCCTGCCGGCCGAGAGGTCGTGCAGCAGTCCGAGTGGCGGAATGGCAGACGCGCTAGCTTGAGGTGCTAGTGCCCTTTAACGGGCGTGGGGGTTCAAGTCCCCCCTCGGACACACTCGCTAGCCACACGCAGAGACAGTGTGGCTACACCCCCATCATCCGCAGGTAGGTAGCGGACACCAAGGTCAAGTTCCTGGTACAGCCGCGCGAGCCGCTCAGGCCGCGCGCGTTCGATCACCGAGCCGACGTCGCCAAGCGCGTCGATCATCGCGTAGACCTCGGCCGTGTCGAGGACTGGCGGCCGGTCCGGCGGCTGCGCCAAGTGCGCCCGCGCCGCGTCTCGCTCGGCGCGAGCCTGGTTGATCGCATCAACCACTGCGGACGGCTCGACACCTGCGGCGATGGCCGCTTGGTAGCGCTTCAACGCCGTCTCGGCATCCGCCAGCCGCTTGTTCACGGCCCGGTCGGCGGCGAGTTCGGCCGGGTCGCACTGGGAGGCGACCAGCGCGTGCACGGTTGCGTCGCGATTCTCGGGCGCGAACAGCTCGCCGACCCAGCCGTTGATCGCGCCGGTGATGATGTCCTCGCGCAGGTTGACCGTGGTCGGGTGATCCGCCAGCGCCAGCGAGCCCGGTGCCAGGGTGCGCGCCTTGCAGCGGTAGTAGGCGTGCTGACGGACGGCGCCGCCCTGCATCTTGCGCTTGCAGACCTCGCACCGGACCCGGCCGCGCAGGAGGTAGAGCCGCTTCGGCGGCGTCGACCCGGACCGTTCCAACTTCGCGATTCCGGCCATACCGCCCGCGCCCCGGCTGCGCCGCACGACCTGCGCACGGGTGAAGTCCTCAACGGACACGATCGCCGGATGGGCAGGCTTGCGGGAGCGCACCACGTCTTCGGGCGCCGCCCTTCGGAACCGGGTGACGTGCCCGGCCGCCACGTCGTCGGGGTCGGCGAGCATCTCCGTCTTGGTCCAGCGCCCGAACACGGCGTAGCCGGTGTAGCGCGGGTTCTCCAAGATCGAACGGACGGTGCTGCCCTGCCAGCCGTCGGCGAGCCGATGCCGGTTCTGCTCCGGCCGCATCGAGGACGGGCACGGCACCCCGTCACGGTTGAGCCCACCGGCGATCATCCGGTCCCCGGCACCGGCCAGGTACTCCCGGAAGATCCGCCGCACCGCGGGCGCGGTGTCCTCGTCGATCGCCAGCACACGCAGCCGGAAGCCTTCCGCCGCCTTGCGCGGGTTCGGGTGCGGCCCGCCGTCGACCACCTTGTAGCCGTGCGGCGCCCGGCCGCCCTGGTGCCGGCCCTCGTTGACGACCTGGGCATCCATCGCGGCGCGCACCCGAGCCTGGACGTGCTGCCGCTCGGACTCGCTCATCCCGCCGAGCACGCTCATCAGCATCTTGTGCGAGGGGTTGCGCGCGTCGAACTTGCCGCCCAGCTCAGGAACCCAGAGGTCAACGCCGTAGGCGGCGAACCGCGGAGCGATCAGCGAGAACTGGTTGCCGAACCAGCACCGCGTGCCCTCGCCGACGACCACGGCGGTCCACGTCCGACCCGGGTCCTTCAACGCGGCCAGCAGCCGGGCACCCTCGCGGCGCCGGTCCCACGGGACCGACCGGGACTGCCCGATGTCGAAGTAGTCCTCGGTGATGACCCCGCCGAGGGCCTCGACGAACTTGGCCGCGTTGCTGCGCTGCCACGCCCGGGACGTGCGCGGGTCCTGGTTGTCCTCGGTCGAGCAGCGCCCGTAGAACGCCACCGGTCCGATATCGCTCTCGACGTCGGCGGTACCGCTACCGGCGCCGGTCAGCTCGTCGAGGATCACCCACGGGTCTGGCGAGTCGGGCTCATTCGGCATGGTCATCGCCCTCCGACGAGCGATCGAGGACCGGGATTTCAGTCAGCTCCCGGAGTATAGCAAGCAACGCGTGACAGACCTCCTTCGTCAGTGGTGGTAGGTGGTCGGGTAGATCAATTCGTACATCGTTCGGCGGAGTCGGGTTTCGACTCGTCGCGGTGATCACCTCCTTGATCGCAGGGGTTAGGCCGCGGGCTGCGGGTTAGGTTCGTAACCCGCCGCCCGTGACCGCCTGCGGCGCCCTGACCAGGGAGAAGAGACTAGGTTAGGTGGGTAAGGTGGTCCCGGCGCACCCTGCCAGGCAGGCCGCACGCGCCCCTTCCGATGTCGCTGCCGACCTAACCGTCCCGCTCGGCAAGCCGTGAGCGGACAGCCGCGGGGTCGATCGGGTACCGATTACCGGTCGACGGAACCTTGATGCCGTACTGCTTTTCGAGCACCTGCCGTAACCGCATGCCGTTCAATCGCCGGTACGGCAACCAATTCGGCGCGAGATCCCGCAGTAGTGCCGGCACATCGGCGGCCGGTACCCGCTCGTTGCCGAGAACCGAGCCGAGATCGTCCAAAAGATCGCGCGATTCGTCGTCCTGCTCGGCGGCTCCGGTCTGCGCCTTGACGGCCGGATGCACGGCGCTCATCGCGCGGGCGATGATGTCGGCCGCCGCGTCGTAGCCGGTGTCGTCGTCGACCTCGATGTAGAACCACTTCACGATCTCGAACCGCTCGTCGGTCGCCCCGGTCAGCACCGACGTCCCGACGTCCTTGCCCATCCGCAGCTCGGTCGCGCGGATGCCGGCCTGAAACGAGCCGTCGCCGAGGAACCCGTCGTTGGACCGCCAGGACTTCACCGCGAAGCAGGCGTTGATCTTGACCAGCTCCACGATCTTCGGGGGGATCGCGTCCGCCCGCGACGACTGCGTGTCGAACGCCAGGCTGATCGCGGTCTTCCGCGCCCGGCGCATGGTCTGCACGGCCAGGTCCGCGGCCTCCTTGCCGTGCTCGCCGTGCCCGAACAGCTCGTGGCACTCGGAGAACAGCGCCACCACCGGCCGCAGGTCCGGATGCTTCTCCGCGAGTGGACGCGTCACCTTCTTGGCCCCGAGCGCAGCCAACCGGGCCTCGCGCCGCCCGACCTCCTCGTAGAGGGCTCGGAGCGACTCCAGCGCGGCGACGACCGTGGCGTCGTCGACGCCGCGGTGGTAGCGGGCCAGTCGGGGTCGGTAGGCGTCGAAGTCGCCGTTGTTGGCGAACACGAACACCCACAGCTCGGCGAGCGGATCGAGCGCCGCCCCGGCCATGACCACCCGGGCCGCGTTGGACTTGCCCTGCCCCATGACCCCGCCGAACGCCACGTTACCGCCCGGCAGCGGCGGGGCGATCACGTCCCCGCGCTGGGACACCCCGAGCGGGATGCCGGCGAACAGGTCGGCCGTGCCCTCGTGCAGCAGTGGGTACGGCGGAGCCGGCTTCTCCGTCGACCCCTGGTCGGCGACCCACAGATCCACGTAGCCGGCCCGCTCCGCCGCAGTCGGCCAGACCTCCAGCGGAGCGCGCACGAGGTTGCGGGCGAGCACGTCGCGCTTGTCGGCGATCATCTCCGGCGTCACGCCCATGGGCAGGGAGAACGTGCTCTGGTAGCCGCGCCGGTTGACCCGGACCGGTGGGGTGGCGAACTCGACCTGCCACCCCTCCTTGACTGCCCTGTTCAGCGCCGGGATGCCCAGGTGCGCGAGCGCGGTCGCGATCCCGCCCGGCGTGACGATCACGGTCTCGTGGACGCGGGACCCGCCCGGCGCCGCCCACGCCGGGACGGCGCCGCTACGACGGCCGACCTCCCAGAGACCGGCCAGCACGACCCACGGCACAGCCAGGACGACCGGGAGCCACACCACCCCGAGCAACCACACGACCCACGCGATCAGATCGACCGCGGTGCGCAGCGGCGCAAGCAGCCAGGAGAAGTCCGCGTAGCCGATCGCCAGCACCGCGCCGAGCCCGAGCAGCAACCCGGCCGTGGTCACGATCGTGACGACGACGGCGTGCACCACCGCGACCGGCGCCAACAGCCACTCCATCCGGCGCCGGTGCCGCCGCTCGCGCGCCTGCTCGGCACGGGCCTCCCACTCGGTGAGCCGCTCGTAGTCCCCGACCGTCTCCGCGGAGCGCATGAGCCGTTCGTAGCGGGAGTTCGTCCGGGCCTCCCACAACCGGCGAACCAAGATCCGGGCACCGGCCAGCACGTAGAGCACGAGGTTGCGAGCGAGCCACCGGACGCTGGTTACCGTGCGCTCGTGGGCCACGGCCCGCCGCGCCACTCCCACGACCCACACCACGCTCCGACTGCGCGGCATCCTCGCGCCGGTCAACGCCCGGACAACCGCACCGCCCGGGCGCCGCACCGGTGCGGGCGGGGTCTCGCGCCGCACCAGCTGCCCGCTCTCACCACGGGCCTTCGGCGTGACCATCGGCGGCGGAGCGGACCCGTCCGATCCCGGGTCGCCGGTCATGGGCGCCTGCGCCTGGAGTCGTGGACCGCGCGGATCACCTGCGTGACCGCCAGCAGACGCGCCACGGTCACACCCGCGAACAGCGCCGGCAGCCCGAGCGCGACCGCCCACGCGACCGGCGACCCGGTCAGACTCACCACGGCCCACTGCGCACCCGTGATCACACCCGCCGCGACCACCGTGCGCGTCAGCGCGCCCGAGACCCGGGTGACCTCGCGGACCGCTCGCTCCGACCGCCGCCCGGCCCGCGCCCCGGACGACCACACCATCAGGACCCCAAGCCCGGCCAGCACCGCCCCAACAGTGATTAGCTGCTCGCCGGTCACGGCGTCACCGCCGCGTCCGGACCCGCGTCCACGTCGTGCATCAGCTCGTCGCGCACGTAGTAGAGCGGGTCCGCCTCGCCGTCCCGCTGCGCCGCCACCGCCGCGCGCCCCGCAGCAGCCAGGTTCGCCGCACGCAACCGAGCCGCAAGCAGCGCCTGCAACAGGACCGGCACGTCGCCGACCGCGTCCAGCGCCGCGACCAGGGCGGCGAGCACGAGGTGCCGCCGGGTGTCCTCATCGTGGGATGCGCTGTGATCGCGCATCACCGCCGCAGCCGCCGTCCTTGCGGCGGCGTACCGCTCGACGATCGGCAGATCGGCCGCGGTCAGACCGTCCCACTCTCGCCCGTCCTCCTTCTCGTCCCGTCCGATCTTGCGACTGTCGGTCAAGGGCACCACCTCCTGTTCGTCATCGGGGCGCCGGTCGGCGCCCCGTTCCTGCCGTGCTCGCTGCCGCGCGCGGGCCTCACAGCTCGATCCCCTCGTCCCGTCGAGGCGTGCGGTTGCAGCGCCCGACGAGCGGACTGGCCGTGGTGCGGGCGAGCCGTGATCGGCTCACCCGGTGACGCGGCGCCCGGTCGTCGTGGGATCGACGGCCGGCGGTGCGGCACGCCCATGCGGCCCGCGCCCGGCACTTGCGGCACCGACCGCCGCGATCCGCGGTGGCGCCGCAGGCGCAGCGGAGCCGGTCGGGGCGGAGCGGGTCGGTCTCGATGCGGTCGTAGTTGTCGTCCGGATTGATGTTGTCCGTCGTCATGGCTGTGACATTCCGCCATGAGGCAGGGACGTCTTTACCCAACGGCCGGACACCGCGTGGATGTCCTCGGTACCTTCCCCGCAGGCCCGGGACGTCCCCGGGACGCTTTCGGGACGTCTTGCCTCCGGCAGTCGGCCCGATAGGGGATGGCGAACTCGGGAGTCTCGGGGCGGGATGGCGAACGAGAGACTGCGCACGGCACTGCTGCAGCAAGGCGTCACGCCGAGCGTTCTGGCCGACGCCGTCGGGGTGGACCCGAAGACGATCGAGCGGTGGATCAGCGGCCGCATCCCCTACCGGCGACACCGGCATCAGGTGTCTGCCCGACTCCGGGTCGACGAGTCGTACCTGTGGCCGGGTGCGCTGGCCGGCGATCAGGTGGCGTCGGCGTCGGAGAGCGAGATCATCGTCGTGCACCCGCACCGCTGGGCGGTGCCGCGCGACAGGTGGGGGTTTCTGTTCGACGCGGCTGAGCAGGAGATCGGCATCCTCGTCTACAGCGGCCTGTTCATCGCCGACGATCCCGGCATGCTGAGCCTGCTCCGCCGCAAGGCCGAGCAGGGCGTCCGTGTCCGGATCCTGCTCGGCGATCCCGACTCCACGGAGGTCGCGGTCCGCGGCGCGCACGAGGGCATCGACGATGCCCTCGCGTCGAAGATCCGCAACGTCGTGGTGCTCTACCAGCCGCTGCGCGACGTGCCCGGCGTGGAGATCCGCAAGCACGCCACGGTCCTCTACAACTCGATTTACCGCGCCGACGGGGAACTCCTGGTCAACCCCCACATCTACGGCACCCCGGCCGCGCAGGCCCCGGTGATACACCTGCGGCAGATCGCAGGTGGCACGCTGGTCAGCACGTACCTGGACAGCTTCGAGCGGGTCTGGTCCGAGTCCCGACCCCTCGACTGACCGACTCGACTGACCGACGAGGAGACGCCGAGACCGTGCGCCGGATCGACTACTACGACGACCCCGACGCGCCCCCGGCCAACAGCCTGGTGCCCTCGGCGAACGCCATCGTCGTCAACGACGCCGGCGCACTGTTGCTCATCCACCGCACCGACAACGACAACTGGGCCCTGCCCGGCGGAGCGATGGACCTCGGCGAGTCCCTTGTGGACACTGCAGTGCGGGAGACCCTGGAGGAGACCGGGATCGTCTGCGAGGTCACCGGCCTGGTCGGCATCTACACCGACCCCAAGCACGTGATCCTCTACACCAGCGACAACGAGGCCCGACAGGAGTTCTCCGTCGTCTTCACCGCCCGCCCCGTCGGCGGCACACCCACCCCGAGCAGCGAGTCCCGCAGCGTGGAGTGGATCGCCCCCGATGCGGTGAGCGAGCTGCCCATGGACCGCTCGATGCGCATGCGCGTCGAGCACTACCTGTCCGGCCGTCAGACGCCCTACCTGGGTTGACCGGCGCCGATGTTCTCTCCCGACTGGGTGTCCGTCTACGTCGACGGAGCCGCCGCGATCGGAACGATGGGCGCCTTCGTCGTCGGGTTCGTGCTGTTCCGCCGCGAGCACCGTCGCGAGGAAGCCCGCGCCGAGGACGGCCGCCGCTCGCAGGCGGTGAAGGTCAGCGCATGGGTCGAGGCCCAACGCACCGCGCAAGGCGGCCGAGAGCTGCTGTTCTCCGTGCACAACGCCAGCGACATGCCGATCTACGAGGTGTCGCTACCCAGTCCCGACGACGACCAGGACGAGTCCGAGTTCATCGGCCTCGTCCCACCCGGGCAGACGATCCAGCGCCCGGCGCCGCGGGAGTGGCTCGCCACCTACTACGCGCCCGAACCGGTCGAGATCGAGTTCCTCGACAGCAGCGGCCGGCACTGGAAGCGAGACGAGCAAGGCCGCCTGTCTCCCGCCGACGCCGAGTCGCCGTAGCGGTCAGCTTGCAGCGATCCGCGCTTCGGTCTCCGCCACCTGCGCACGCAGCAGCGGAGCCGCCCGCGAGATCGAACGGTGCACGACGTCGCCGGGCCCATACCGCGCGAGGATCTCCGCGATCCGCTGCTCAACATCGAGGGGACTGCCGTCCGGCCCGGTCGTCATGTCGCAGTAGGTCAGGGCTGAGAGAGCCGTTCGGGGGGCGTCCTCGATCGGGAATTCGGCCGCGAGCTCGCCGCCGAGTCCGCGTTCCTCAGCCTCGGTGACCGCGCAGGTGTGATGCGCAACGAGGGTCCAGAGGGGACGACTGCCAATGCCGGCGTCACGCAGGTAGCGGGCGCCGTCGAGTGGGTGGAAGCCGGCGTGCGCCAGCGGTGCGGCATAGCCGATGTCGTGCAGCCACGCCGCCGATTCCACCAGCGCTCCAAACTCGTCCAACGCCGGCCCGATGCTGGCCGCCTGCCGGGCAACGCCCTGGCAGTGCGCCCACCGCTGCGGCAACTCAGCCTCCAGCAGGGATCGGCACAGCTCCCGCGCGTCCACGTCCGGCACCGACCGAGGGTAGGGCAGACGGGACGCGAAACCCCACCGCCACGTCCCCCGACCGTCACGGAAAGTCCCCAAACGCCCACTCATTCGAGGGACGTCTTGGTACGTCTACTGCTACCGTCGTGACGTCAGGGGAGGCCGCGAATGTCTGACACCCGCGCCATCGGCGAACCGCTGCGCCGCGCCCTCATCGGCGCCCGCATCCGCGACGTGGACGTCGCCAAGTCCCTCGGCGTCGACCCGAAGACCGTGCAACGGTGGCTCGGCGGTCGCGTCCCGCACGCCCGCCACCGCTGGAGCGTCGCCGACCTCCTCAGCGTGCACGAGTACGACCTCTGGCCCCACCTCGCCGACCTACCCTCGATCGACGCCGAGGTCTACTCCACCTACCCCCACCGCAGCTCCGTCCCCCGCCAGATCTGGCGCCGCCTGTTCGAGACCGCCGACAGCGAGATCGGCATCCTCGTCTACAGCGGGCTCTTCATCGCCGAAGACGCCGAACTCCTCCGCCTCCTCAGCGGCAAGGCCCGCTCCGGCACCACCGTGCGGATCGTCGTCGGCGACCCCGACAGCCCGCACGTCGACCAGCGCGGCCAGGACGAGGGCATTAACGGCGCGATGGCCGCCAAGATCCACAACGCCATCCTGCTCTATCGGCCGCTGCTCGCCGCCGGAGCGTCGATCCGCCTGCACTCCACAGTGCTCTACAACTCGCTCTACTTCGGCGACGACGAGATGCTGATCAACCAGCACATCCACGGCATCGCAGCGGCCTACGCCCCGGTCCTGCACCTGCGCCGCCGCGTCGAGGACGGCATCTTCTCGACCTACGTCGAGAGCTTCGAGCGCGTCTGGGAGCCGGCCACGCCAGTCACGCCGTAGCTGACACCGGGACGGGACCGGGACGTCTTCGGCACCGGGCGCACGTCCTCCAACGTCTCAGTCAAACGGTTCATACGTCCCCGCAGTCGGACGAATCTTCCGCACTGTGAGCGGAGCGAAGCGCGACCCCATCGCAGCCCTGGCGGTGTTCCTAACCGGCCAGCCAACCGCGGTCGCCCGACTGCTCGCCGACCACGTCGACGACGGCCGTGGAAACTGCCGGGTGTGCAGCATCGGCGCTCAGCGAGGGAACCACACGTGGCCGTGCTCGCTGCACGCCGCCGCCACTGTCGCCACTCGCCGTCGGCGGTCGCGGTGATCGGGTTGGTCGTGATCCTGCTCGGCTACCTTGCGCTGATCGTGTGGGTCTGCTGGTGGGCGGGAGCCGAAGAGCGGGCCGAGTACCGGCGGGCACTGCGGGAGCGTGGCCGCTACTGAACTCCGAGCAGGGCACCGCGACCCCGACCCGGCGCCCTGCTCGGTTCCATGAAGCATCGACCTTTCGCACGCTTTGCCAAGTCCGCCGAGTAGCGATGCGCAGATCTATACGCCACCCCTATCTGACGCCTCTTGCTAGCTCCGCGTAGCGCTTAAACAAGAGACTCTGCCGCTCCTCGTCGCTGCGGCACAAGTCAACCGAGCCGAACGCTCGATCAACCAACGAATCAAGGGCGCCGTGGGCCTCCTGCAGATCATCAGCCATATTTCCCGGATCGTACTGCTGTGACAGCGATAGATCCGACGCCAATTGACGTGCAGCGACTATCGCCCGGCCTGCACTGATGATTTCTGCGCGATCGACATCGGCCAGTAGCGGCAAAGGCAGATTGTTCCACACCATCGTGTTCGAGAACCTCAAGTCTGACTTTATGCGCCCACCAATTGTGCGCTGCCATGTCATAAACATCGACGACGACAAAATTGCAAAGAGCAAACCTTCAGGATCAGCAGCAGCGAAGTTTGCATCCCCGCAGATGACATCCGGATCGAATCGGCCGACCGTGAAGTAACGTCGACTTTCGGATACATGACGCGGTATGCCCAGATAGGGAGTCTCCGGTTGGCGGCGTTCACCGAAAAGATGGGGAGTAGCGGCAAGCTTATTGGTCGCCGCCCGCTTACTGCGAAGACGCAGATCGCGTACCGCCGCAACTCGACGCCGGAGCACGGCCGATGACTGAATCTCGTCACGTGAAGCATCGACTAGCCAAAGACACCATCGAGCCTTGCCATTAATGAGCTCATCGGAGCCCACAAACCGGCGAAGATACCTTACCGCAATTGAATCGCTCTTAATCTCGTCAAGATCGCTATCGTCAACTAGCAAGTTCCCGCCATCATTGGCCATCGATCCAAAATCGCACTTACTCAAGGAGCGACTTAGTACGCTGCGCCGCTTCGTAATCAAGACCCAAGGCGCGTCGACCAGATAGGCATTTATAGAGCTAGCCCGAAGTTCGACCGGCGGCTCAGTCGGGCGGCGATAATCAAAGAGGCGCGGACGGGTGACTTCTCGCGCGAACCCCACTATGACACAATGAACCGCCGCCTTACCAGCTGCCTCGGAGCTCCATGCGAAGATTCGGTGCGCGAACTTAATCTTCCATCCACGCCTAGCTAGCGGCGCGAACAAGCTCGCCGCAGAGGCGCCGCGACTAACAGAACTGGTTGAAACGAAAGCCCAGCGGCCATCGCAGTTACCAAAATAAGTCATCGCCTGCGCGTACCAGCCGGTCACAAGATCGAAGTCGGAGTCATAGTCCGCACCCCACGCGTGCTGCAGATCCATCGCCTGGCTTTGACTCTTCAGCCTCGCGCCAATGAAAGGGGGATTACCAGCGACAATAACTGACGCCGTCGGACTACAGATTTCAGACCAATTGAGGCGAAGCGCATTACCCACAACGATACATGCCTGCCGACTGATCGGCAAGCGCTGAGGAGCCTCACCAAAGCGTTCCTTAAGACGAAGATCACACTGGCGGTCGACCAAGAACATTGCCGTTTCAGCGATCTTGGCTGGCCATTCGTCAATCTCGATACCAAAAAAGCTGTCAAGTGTGACTTTTAGATCGAGTGTTGGATCAAATGATAGCTGCGAGCTTCCGTCGATTGTCTGCAGTGCGACCATGATGTCAAGTTCAATGGCACGAAGCTCGCGGTAAGCGACAATGATGAAGTTCCCACAGCCACACGCAGGATCGAGGTATCGAATATCACCGAGCTTGGACCAAAGAGCATTCAGGGCATTCGCCTGCTTGCGCGGCGTATCCCGCTCCGTAGCCCGATCAAACTCCGTTCGCAACTCATCAAGAAAAAGCGGATTAAGCGTCTTCAGAATGTTTTCTTCTGACGTATAGTGTTCACCAAGTTCTCGGCGCGTCTGCGAGTCGCGAACAGATTGAAACATTGATCCAAATATCGCAGGACTGATAGTCGACCAGTCCACCGCCGAGGCCTCAAGGACAGCATCCCGGAACTCAAGGCCAACCTCGGGCATCTGAATTTGCTCTTCGAAGATTCCGCCATTGACATACGGGAGTGGAGCCAGCTCGCCCGCGTATACTTGCCGCTCTGAGCCGTGAGTCGTATTCAATACCTGAAACAACTCGTTGAAGCGCTCGGCCATGTTTTGACCATCACGGGCAGTGTAGTCTTTGATGAAATCCTGAAATAGATCCGCAGCCCACATATCAGTGTCGTCGCCAAAAAGCAAGAACAAAATCCTTGCAAGGATGACCGATACCTCATGGTCGCGCTGCTTCGGATCCGCATCTGACGCGTAAGCTCGCTCTACAGCGCCGTACATTTTGGCCATCAGCTTCGACGCGCGTTTCGACTCGTTTTGGCTTTCGACGTCAAACGCACTTCGGACCTTCGTAAGGACAGCATTGACATCGAGTAGAACGTCGTCAGGCAGCCTAATTGCATCGAGTTTGGCCGCGAACCTGGGGTCAGGTGTCCCAGTCTTGTGGACATGGCGAGCAGGTCGAGAGACAACTCCCGCCCCCCTGTTAGTTCGGGATGGCCAACGCCAGGCCTGCTTATCCTCTTCATGAAAAATCACGAGGCGATTCGTGGTTGTCTTCGCGATGAGCTGGTCTAGCTTGGCTTCCACTGCCGTGCCTGGCAAAGACGGCACTTCCCACACCCTCAAGCCTCGATACGACGATACGTTAGTTGCCGTCAAAGTCTCACCATGCTCGACTTCAAGGATGATCGGCGGAAGATCGGGCGCACCCCAATTCAGGTCGAGCCTGAACATCTCTCCGTAGTTACGCTTCTCCGACTGCGCGACCAGTTCTTCGCTCAACGGTCAACAACTCCAATCGAACAAACGATTTTGATCTGATCGTTTTCGCTTGACCCGATGACCAAGCGGTCCTCAGCATGCAGTTCATTGACTAGATCAGCGAGATCTTGTTCCGCATACTTGCTGCGGCGTGCTTGACGCAGGCGCGCACTCGCGTATTCAGTAAGTGGCCGCTCATTCATGGCCGCCAGCGCCTCACCAGCGTCTTGACCGAAGATGGTTCCTCCAAGTCGCTCGACTGCCCACTTTCGGATACCTCTGAGGTTTCCTACTGCGACCATCTCCGTTGCAAGTGTTCCTCTTACCAGCTCCGTCTCGCGGTCGAAGTGGTCCTCGCGAAGTTTTTCGGTCGGAGTAGTCTCTTGCGCTCGGAAAATGTGGAGCGCTTCCAGTGGAGTCAAGAGACGATCTACGAGAGTACCATCAGAGCCGACGTAGGAAGTGGCGAACGCATCTACGCCTGAGGTAGTGCTAGCATAACAAGTAACGCCCGTCCTGGATTCGTGATCATACGGTGCTCGCGTACTGTGCACCATGTCTTGCATCCGCAGGACCTTATTAGCGAGTGCAGGTTTCTCGTCTCTCAAACGTGACCATACGAGCCACGCTTCGCTGACGGCATCTGCCTCGCCCTCAGAGTCGTCAAGCTCGTTCTCATTTGGAATCGAACCCTTGTATAGGTCGTCAAGGACATTGACCTCGTCTTCACCACCGAAGAAGCGCTCATCCGAGCCAAACGCCGCGGCATTGTCGCCGAGACGCTGCCGGATCCGCTGACGCAAACGAATCGCCTGCTCTACCTTCTCGTGCGTGATCATGTAGATGTAGACATCTTCCGATTTTTGACCGACCCGATCGACCCGGCCAGCGCGTTGAATGATGCGAATGATCGCCCATGGAAGATCATAGTTCACAACCACATGAGAGTCTTGCAAATTTTGCCCCTCCGAAAGTACGTCGGTTGCAATCAAGACGTCAACTGGCGCATCATCTTCGGCCACTATTCCTGCTTCGTCTCCTGGGAGTCGGTTGCTCTCAGGCGAGAAGCGGTGGGCCATACCTGCCGGATCTTCGCTGTCACCGGTTGCCAGACCGACATTCTTGATGCCGGCATCGCGTAGAGCGTCGGCAACATACCTCGCCGTGTCGCCGTACTCGGTGAAGATTAGAACTTTATCGGTCGGATGATCTGTTCGAAGAAGATCGACTAGTGCATTCACTTTCGAGTCGGTACTGGCGTCCCACGCTCCGAATCTCTCCAGCAGCCCGGTAATTACTTCGTTGTCGTGCCCTAGATCCTTCCGCAGGGTGGACCTGAAGACTTTGGTACTAATCCACTTTGTGGCTGCAGGCAGCCTACGCGTGAGCTCGTTGTACCGGGTCTGCATGCCACCGTATAACTCTGCTTCATCTTCGAGATCTTGGTCAGTAACAGCGAACTGCTGGTCACTGAAGCTGCCAAGGGGGACATCAAGACCATTATCAATCGCGTAGATAAACAACTCGTTGCGGGCCCGTTGCCGCTGCAGACTCAGGATGAACGAGTGACCAGACGACGAGAGGCGCTTGAAAAGTCCCATCCTGACAAAGCCACTCACGTTACCGCGACCTGCCCGGATGTCAGAGAGTATCTTTAAGTCGTTGGCAGAGTGTAGCGCCCGCGGGTTATCATAGTCGGCAAGACGGTAACGAGGTAGAGTCAGATCTCGAATTGCGTCGAGCGTCAAATCCTCCTCCATCATCCGGGCCGGATCGTCCGCGGAGAAGTCGTGACTCAGTGGCTTTGAGATTCGATTCGGGAAGTGGAATCGGTCGCCGTTAGCAAACTGGAGGTACTCTCGCTCAATCGCCTTTCCGTCAGGAAGAGAAACAATCTCCTTCTTTGCGGTTCGCTTGATGAATGAGCGTGTGCGCCGAACGAGATGATCGCTCATCAAGCGCTTCCAGTCTTCCGGTTCTTCAGATCTGCGAAAAGCGGCCAATGTCGTTATCTTGCCATCGACCTTGTCGGCCAAGGTTGAGTCAAGTGCCATCGCCGCTGTGGGCTGGATGCCCAGGTCCTGATCGTCGTCCACATACAAGCCGATTTGATTAGCGACATCAGTAAACGCCAGATTATACGGGGTCGCGGTCAACAGAAGAACTTTAGACCCATTCCTGCGGATATACTCACCGATAGCCTCTGATGCCTTGGTCGAACTGTTGCGCAAGTTGTGGGACTCGTCGCAGATTATCAAGTGAAAGCGCTTCATCTCTGGGAGTTTCTTCTCGGCTTGCGAGTACGGAACTACGCGCGCACCAGCAAGTCCGTAGCGGTCGAGATGCTTCTCCCACATCTGCTCAAGGTTCTTCGGGCAGAGCACTAGCGTCGTGTAGTCCTCCGCTGCCTCAAGCATTAGAGCTGTTGCGACCGCGGTCAATGTCTTGCCAAGTCCGACAACGTCCCCCAGCATCGTTCCGCCACGCCGGACGATGCGCCGTGCAAGAGTCCGAACTGCCGTCTCCTGATAGTCAAGAAGAAGGCTCTGCATTGAGGGCGGCAGGACGTATCCCATACCCTCGCGCGCGTCTTCAGACAGACTGTGACAAACCTTGAGATACAGCTCGTACGGAGTGGGCTGCGTATTTGATGCCCAGGATTCCTCGACCAGCTCGATGACCTCTGCAGTAATCTTGAGAGAGAACTTGTTCGTCCAACGGTCCTCGAACCAAGCAGCTAGTTTGGCGGTCGCATCCTGATCTACAACGTCAATATTTAATTCGAGGTTCCTATAGAACCCTGCAGCTGTCAGATTAGAAGAGCCGACATACGCTCTCTGTTTCTGAAAGTCATTCTCCGGAGCGTGAAGGATGTAAGTCTTGCCGTGCAGGGCCGAATCCGTGAAGACCTTCATTTCTACAGCCCCAGATTTGAGGTGAGCGCAAAGTTGCTGAAGAGCTCGCTGCTCAGCTTTAGACGGCACCCCACGCATTAGTTGAGTCTGAAGGTGCTTCACCAACTTCTCTTTGGCTATGATCGCCTTCTCGACACTATTTACGTCGGCGCCATACTTGGGAGGCTGCGTGGCATTTTGCAGAGCCGAAAGCATTGCCGCTGAATCGGAGGGCATAACCATGCCTACTAATACGCGGACCAGCGGCCTCTCGTTCTGATCGAGAGCTGCGGACTTAGTATCAACAATATCGGCCAAGCTCGACCACCCGCGAAGGTCAAGATATCCCGTCGCCACGTCGAGTGAGTCGAATATCGTCAAACCTTTCTGAAGCTCTGGCCCTAGTCGGCCCTCATCGCTCAAATTGTCGAAGATCCGCGGCACTAGTAACCCTTCTCGTTCAGGCTGGCGATAAATATCAATTTGCGCTGCTCCGCCGTCGGCCTCTTCGCTGGGTCGACACGTGCTCTTGCCATATTCGCGATTAGATGACTGACGGAACATCGCACAGTAGCGATAGGGCCGTCCTCACGACAACGGCAGATGTCGACCTCGGTACCGTCCGCCTCAGTCACGCACAGAGCTTAGGCCTGAAGGGCCTGCTCGTCGGTGAAGAGCTGCGTGTGTTGCCCCATCAGGCCGAGATGCGACGACCAGCACCGCCAACTCGCCCGGTTGGGAGGCCTGCTGGTCTTCGCGCAGGTTGACGGTCAGCGGGTGATCCGCGACGGGTGCCGAGGCGGTCGTCAGGGGCGCAGGCTCTCGCGAGCGCACGATCTGCTCCTGCGCGGCCCGACGGAGCCGGGTCACGTGACCGGCCACCACGTCGTCCGGGTCGAGCAGCACCTCCTGCCGCGCCAACCGACCGAAGATCGCGTAGTCGGTGTAGATGGACTTGATCGTTCCGCCCTGCCACCCGCGCGCGCCCTGGCGCTTGTTCTGATCTGGCCGCCGCGCCCCCGTCAGCCATGTCGCCCGACGATGTCGGCCCCAACTGGCAGGATGTAGATATGCCAGATGCCTTTGAACTGCCGTCACATGCGCGAGCGATCGAGCTAGCAGATTCTGGCGTTCAGCTTCGAGTAGGAAGCTACTGGGATGGTCGACTCGACGACTGGATCCAAGCCGTGCGACAGGCGCAGGACCAGGAGCATGAAGTAGGCCCCGACGAAGCCTTGCACTACTGGTCTTTTCCCACGCAAACGCTGGCGACTGAGTACCTCGCACTGGCGCCGGAGCGCGACGAGGATGAGGTGATGGCAGTGCTACGGTCATTTCTATTCCGACCGGCAACATTCGAACATGACGCGGACATCCTGTACTATATGCTACACAACAAGGAGAAGTTTCGGATACTGTCATCGCTCGAATACGGAAAACGCCTCCTTCGAACTATTGCAAACGTTGAGCACGCCCAACCAGGAGTGCGGTGGGTAATTGACCTCCTACCCGACAGTCCGTTCACGGCACGCGATGTCATTCGCGCCTACCTGAAAGCCCACATCATCGGTCTCGCCGGCGGGCGACGCGATGGCCTTCACGACGCTATCGCGCTAATCGAGGCAAGATGGATAAGGGGTGCCCCGGAGGTTGAGCGAGAACATCTACTGAATCTCAGTCCACGAGATTTCGAGAGGCTTATTGCTCGCCTATATCGCGAGATGGGCTACTCTGTTCAACTAACTCCACCACAAAAGGACGGCGGGCGCGACGTGCTCGCCCTCCGACTTGAATCCGGACGGCGTCACACGATCTTTATCGAGTGTAAGCTTTATACCGAACCCGTAGGAGTACGGCGCGTTCGTGAACTGGCAGGCGTAGTCAGCACTGATCGCGCGAGTTCTGGCGTTTTAGTCACTAGCAGCCGTTTTACAAAGCCTGCTTTGCTTATGGCGGCAAATAACCCTCGACTTGAATTGGTTGACGGCGAGAAGCTACTCCTACTACTCAACGAGTACCTTGGGCCAAACTGGTGGGTTCGGCTCGGCACTCTACTGTGGTCCATCGGTGACTGATCTCACATCAGCCTCTACGCGTCCGTGCTTCGCATTGAGCACCCACGCTTGACAGGCAATGCGGCCGACTTCAATATGTGACACCTCGACTACAGGAGGTCGCGAACGTAGCGGGAAGCAGTTCGATCGGTTAGGCGAGTGCGATGCGTGTGGACAGTGCACAACTCCCCCCTCGGGCACACGATCAAGTCCCTGACCAGCAGTAATTCATCACCCTGATCATCAAGTTCGACAGGGGGCCTGGTCAGGGCCGTGAGGGTTCATGACCCCCACCGACTTGCTTCGACGCAGACGCTGCGGGCGAGCAGCGCGACGACGCGTAAGCACTTCGATCTCCCTGGCTGTTCTGAATGGATCTTCGTGCTCCCAGATCCTGACCACGTGCCACCCCGCCGCTGCGATCTGCGCGTCAGTATCACGGTCGCGGCAGGTGATGCCGCGGAACTTCAGGCGCCACCAGCCGGTGTTGGATTTTGGCCAGGTGGCTGTGCTCTGGACAGGAGTGCCAGAGGCACCCGGCGACGAAGACAGCGATCCGCGCGCCGCGCAGCAGGATGTCAGCGCGGCGGCGGCGACTACAGCCCGGTACCGGCCGATCGACCACGAACCTCAAACCGCACCGGTGCCAGAGCACTACGGAGCGCCAGCTCCGGCCGAGTGCCGGACCTCCTGGTCCGGCGCATGACCTGCGAGACAACCGGCGATGATGCTGAAGGGGTCGGGCCTGGATCGAGGTGCTGGTACACGGCACGAGCATCTCGGGGTGGACCGACAACCTGGAGTTGCCTGGACGCCGACATTTTGGCTGCCAAAGGGGGCAACGGTCCTGCCTCTCCGGCGACCACACTAGTAACGGTCTGCTGCATCATCGGTTACTACCGCCTCGGTTCGTCGACCAACGCCGACCCTCCTCCGCTAGTTCGCGTCGCAGGACCGATCGACGCCGTTCTGCCGTGGCCCGACCGCGACGCATTGAGACCTTCCGCGTTCCTAACGCAACTAGCTGTCGAACTTCGAGATTGCGCTGACTTCTCGATGGGCTAGTGCTGCGGCCGAAGCCGGATGCAGACCTACGACATTCTGAGGGTCAGTCGCGATCCTCCGCCACCATTGCCATCAGCTGCTCAGCGTCCATCCGTTGGTCCTGCTCAGCCCGACCCCACTCGTCGAACCGCACACCCTCAGCCAGTAGCACCTGGCGCGGATCGTCGGTGCGCTCGGGATCAGGCCACCGGAACTCCGGCGAGATGTGTCCACTGCGCTTGAGCACGCGGTGCGCATTCGGCGTCGTCACAGTAGCCAATCGCGCCCCCACAGCGACCTGGTGCGAGCCGATCACCTCGGCCACGTCCGAGTAACTCGTCCAACGTCCGGCCGGAACAGACGCGAGGACCTGGCTCATCAGCCGCCATCGCGGCTCGATCGGGTAGGCGGTGGCCGACTCGTCCGGGCCCGGCCAAATTGCAACCACCTGATCGGCGAGTGCGCGGCTGCGCGCGCGGATCTCCGCACGCCCCCACCGATCATGCTCGGCGATCGACCGGTTGGTCTTCAGCCCACTGTCAGCGAGTTGGACGCGCTTCACGTCGAAGTCGGAGTTCGACAGCTGCGCGTTATAGGCGGTGAGCGTGAGGTTGCCCAGCGTGTTCACAACCGAGGCGTGCACCTCCTCCGCTGTCTCGTCGGGATCGGCCTCGGCCGCCAGTTCGGTCAACCACTGCTGCGAGGGTTTCTGCGGCAGCACGTGCTCAATGCTCAGCGCAGCCAGGTCGAAGTCGATCTGCTCGCCGTGGCGCAGGTCCTCCTCCAGGTACCGCAGCACGAACCGCCGCTGCGGACCGCGACCGCTGAAGTAGAACGGCTCCACCAGCACCGACTCGCGCACCTGCTGGTCGGTCGGGAACCGCTTGCGGGGGCCGGACAGCACCCTCGTGATCGCCGCCGCCGTTGGGGCGTTGCCGCCCAACTCCTTGACCAGCGACATCAGGATGCGGTTGAGGTTGTTCGTGGGAATGCCGACGAGCATCCGGCGCACCAGGAAGCTCTCCACCACCCGTAACGCGCGGGCGCCCTCCTCGGCATCCACGAGATCGGCCTCGTGCGCTTCCAGCACGTGCAGCGCGATCGGGTGCACCACCGTGGACCCCCAGCGGCTGAGTCGGTCGAGCGCGGCGCGCAGCACCGGCACCGGCTCCTCCGCCGGCCGCAGGATCCGCCGCAGGAGCAGGGCCCGGTGGTGGAGCCGCACCACCCACGCCGCGATCTCCTCTTCCGAGAGGTGGTCGAGCCGGGCCTGCTGGAGTCGGTAGATCGCGGTCTGGGTCGCCTTCTCGTCCCCGGCCACGACGAGATCCAGCCACACGAGCTCGTCGAGCTGCGCGTCGTCGAGCATTGTCTGCAAAGGCAGCCACTGAGTGGTGTAGACGTGGTCGCCCATAGTCGGCAAATTCATGAACAGGTAATTGCGCAGCAGATCGGCCTGGGTGAGCGGCTGCCCCTTGTGGTTGAGCGACTCGAAGATCCGATGGACGTTGTCGTCGGCGTGCGCAGAGATCGACACCAAGGCCAGCCGGCCGGTAACGGTCTGCTCCAGGGTCGCGACATCGGTGTCGTCGTCCGGGTCGTCGAACTCGGCCAGCTTGGTGCGGAAGTAGCGGTAGGCACTACCGATCCGGTCCTCGCCCCCGGCCGCCGGGGCCCGCTCCACCAGCTCCATCCAGGACGAGCGGTCCTCCTGCGTGGGCAGCAGCCGATAGCGGTCATTGCCGGTGGCGTACTTGTTGACGAGCCGGTGCTCGTGGATCTTCTCCGCGAGGGTCCCGTTGGTCCCGGCCACGTGGTCGCGGAGGGCGCAGAGCAGCACGCTGAGCGTGGTGAGCCGCTGCTGCCCGTCGACCACGATCCAGCGGGTCAGCCCGCCGGCCGTCGTCGCCGGACTCGGGGCCAGGACGATCGAGCCGAGGAAGTGCGTGGTCACGCCACCGTCCCCGGCGAGGACCATCAGGTCGTCCCACAGCTGCCCGAGGTGGTCCTTGTCCTTACCGTGCTGCCAGCTGTAACGCCGCTGATAGAGGGGCACCACGAACTGGGTCTCGCCCTGGAGGAACTGACCAACTGTGGTCTCGCTCGCCTTCACGGCGCACTTCCTTACCAGAACCTCGCCGCGCGGTCCCCTGGGGCCGAGTCTCTCCAGCACGAACCGCGCCGATGGCGCTGCGCTTCCTCGCCGGCCACCCCACCACGGTGAGGATGCGCCGCTGCGAGTTCGTGGTCGCCTACATGGTGGTGCGCCAGCGGACGACCTGACGCACGCTCGCCGTCGGTGCAGCGCAGGACCCTGGTAAGTGGCTCCACCATCGGTCGGGCGTGCGCAGCAAGATCGGCCGTCGCGCGCTGTTCGCCTGACCGCCGCTACCGGCCGCCCTTTGGCGGCGACCGACGGGCAAATTGAGTTGCGGGGTTGGCGTCGAGAACACAGCCGGAACGACTCCTCGACGGCGGGTCCGGGCGCCAGCAGTCCTGCATTAATCCAGCAACATGCGTGTGGCTAGTGCGCAAGTCCCCCCTCGGACACAAGATCAAGCTGACGACCTGTGGTGATTCATATCCCGTCCGCTGAGTCTCGGCGAAGCGCCTGGTCAGCGGCGTGGGGGTTCATGTCCCCCGCCGACTTGCTTCGATGCACGACGTGCCAGACCGGCTGCCCGGTGGCGTACGAGCACTTCGATGGTCCGGGCTGCTCCAATCGCATCTTCGTGCTCCCAGACCCTGACCACGAGCCACCCCACCGCTGCGACTTGTTCGTTGGTGTCCCGATCGCGAAGGACGATGCCGCGGAACTTCAGACGCCACCAGTTCGTGTTGGTCTTGGGCAGGTGGCTGTGCTCAGGACAGGAGTGCCAGAAGCAGCCATCGACGAACACAGCGATACGAGCGCCGCGCAGCAGGATGTCAGCGCGCCGACGGCCGCTGCAGCCCGGGACCGGGCGATCGACCACGAACCTAAGGCCTCGCCGGTGCAGCGCGCTGCGTAAGGCCAATTCCGGCCGAGTCCCGGACCTCCTGGTCCGGCGCATCACCTGGGAGGTGACCGGCGACGAGGCAGGCGGGACCGGACCAGGATCAAGATGTTGGTACATGGCACCAGGGTCTCGACGCGGTCCGACACCGCTACAAGCGGAGCCATGAAGTCCCGGGCCCCGTCGACGCCCTCCCGTGCCGAATCTCACCGCTGCGGGTCTCCGGCAAAGTCGTCGTCCTCATCGCCCGCCTGGTCCGCCGCTGAGCTGGGAGCGCCGGTGTTAGAAGCCTCCGAAGGTTCGGACTCGGTGATGTGATCATGTGGCCGGCTCGCTGCCCACGATGCCTCATCGGAGTCGCCGTCGCGCCCGCGGAGCGAGTGAGCCAGGTCCCGCTGCCCCCAGCGCTCGACGAGGAGTGCAAGGTGGCGAGCCGCCCGGGCCCGATCGGCGTCGTTCTGCGGGAAGAGACCGTCGAGCAGGTCCCGTGCTGCATCCACAGGTGTACTCGGCTCAGCCGGGTTGTACCAGTGCTCGTCGTTCGCCGGCTCCGTCGTGCCGCGGGCGCCTTGGTCGGGGACCGTGCCGTCATGTTCCTGACGCTCCGCCGTCCACTCGTCGTCGAGCATCGGCTCAGCGGGCAGGCCTTGAGCGACGGCACTGATTCGGGTGAGATCCGGAATGCGCTCGACGGCACCGCGGATGTCGTCCTCGTGACGAGCAAGCCACCACACCAGCGCCGTGCCGGAACTCGCCAGGGCGTCCTCGCCGAGATACCGGCGGATCTCCTTCTCGTGCGCGCGCTCCTGCTCCCACAGGCGTACGTCCTTCTGCATCCGTTGCAGCTTCGTCAGTCGTTGAGAGTCTTCCTCAGCCAGATCCACACGCACATCGGTCGCCCAGACCTGCACCGCAGCCCGGGCGGCGACGAGGGGTTCGGACAACGCTGCTGCGAGACGATGAGCGGCCGTCGCGTGATCGACCGGCGCGATTGCCCGTGCAGCATCGATCGCCCGGTCCAACAACGCCTCCTGCGCATGGGCTCCCCGCCGGATCCGGCCCTCGGGCGAGTCGCCCGCCTTCTGCTGCCAGTGAACCGTGGCGGTGAAGTGGAACCGATAGGCAACGTCACCGCTCGCGATCGCGATGGGTCCGATCGGAGCTGAAGCGGGCGGGATCGGCGCAGCGGCGACTGGCCTGGGAGGCCCCATCGGAAATGGTTCGGGCTGCGGACCGCTCTTCCACAGAGTCCGGAAGGCGGACACGCCGACGACGCCCAGCAGCACCAGGACGAGCACGACGAGTACCGGCGTGGGCCATCCGAAAGTGCTGCTGAGCCACCACAGCAAGACGATGGCGGCCAAGCCCGCGACACCGTGGACCACGGCTGCTCTGGTCTGCTTGTCGTTCATGAAGGCTCCTCCGACACGTGCGAACCGGGTGATGGGGTGTAGGGCGCCAGGTCGGCAGACTGCAGAGCGACGTCGACGAACATGTCGTCCAGTGCGGCGACGAACCGGGCAGTTAGGTGGTACGCAGCCGAGCCGCCTTGCGTGGCGGCCCAGCGCTCGGCGGCTGCCTCCAGGTTGCTGACTTGGTCGAGTCGCCCGTCGCTCGCCGCCGCCACGACGGCGAGGATCCGATCGTCGGCTACGTCCTGCGCGGTGGCCAGCCACCGTTGCAGTGGCGCCTCCCATTCGTCAGTTCCGAGCAGCCAGGCATCACGCCAGCGTTCGACCAGCCTGGAACGCACATCGCGACGATCGATCAACGCAGCCGTTGAAGTGGGCGAAGACCTCACGAGGTGGCTGGGATCAACGGCGGCGAGGAAACTGCGGGCGTCGGACCTACGCTGCTGCCGCGTCGCGCCGCCGTCGAGGCAGCCGAGAAGATGGCGCAGACGCTCAGGCCGCTGGCCCACCACGGCCCCCAGCGCCTCGCGGGCGTTTGAAGCAACCCGCTCGTCACGGTGGGCGGCTAGGTAGCGCAGGCGGACGGTCGCCTGTTCGGGGTGGGTGCTGCTGATAACCTCCCGGCAAGCCGCCACGAGCAGATCGGCCAGCCGTGAGGAGATCGCAGGGCGGTTGGTGGCCCCGGCCCTCGCCCATTCGTAGCACTGTCGCCGGAACGCCCAGCCATGCCTCGGATCGGTCAGTCCGTGCTCGAGTGCGGCGCTGGCCAGGACGGTAACGGCACGGGTGCCTTCTGCCCATTTGCGCGTGATGTAGAAGACGTCGCCCCGCCGTCGAACCCGTAGTAGCTGTTCGACGAGCCGCCGGACGATTTCAGGCGAATCGATGCCGTCCTCGACGAGCACAGGACCGCACGAGAGAGCCCAGTCCCGGAACTCTTCGCGGATGTCCGGGAAGTGTGTCCAGAAATACGCCCGGACCGACGCAGCGGTGTCAAGACCGGTGAACCGGATGCGGCCCTCGCCGTCGATCTCGGCGTCGAGCGGCCCGAGCCGTTCACCGAGCCCGGGAGCCGCGAAGGCGGACGTCCGCTCCCGCTCTGGCAGGACCACCTCGAGCAGGCGGTTCGCCGCGGATGTCACGGTCTCCGTGAAGGACCCGTGGAACAGCGCGACTGCCATCAGCAGTGCGCGCGTCTCGAGATCAGGGGCGGTGCACCGGACGAGCCTCTCCGCGTCGCTGTCACGATTCCGCACTGCCGCGATGGCCTTGTCGAGCCACGTCCACCCTGGGCCGCTCGCACGCTGGTGTGCAACCGCGGCGAGTTCAGCGAGCCGGGCGATCTCCCCGATGCCGTAGCCGTGCACGACATCGGGCAATCCCGAATGCTCCGCATCGGGCACAGGAAGGTCGAGGTACGCGAAGTGGCTGCGCAGGACGGCGAACCCGTCCGGACGACCCACCGTGCGTGTCCGCCGCCGGAGCTCGGACCGCACGGCGCGCTGGTCCCAGGGCATCAGAACGACCGCCATGGCCTGGCGATCCACGACAGCGGCGAGATACGCGCCCAACGCGTCCTCTGCTCGCGCGAAGGTCGTGTCATCGATCGTGGACAGATCGACCAACAACCTGTCCCCGGCGACGATCTCCTCGCTGTCGAACGGCGGCTCGCTCTCGTCGCTCTCGGGGCTGATCGTCTGGACCTCCCGGCTCTCGCTGTCCGAGCTCGCGGCCAACAGACACCACCCGGCCGTCCGACGGCCGGTATGCGGGACCCCGGTGATCATGACCGTCTTGTCCCGCATCAGCTCTTGCTGAGCCTTGTCCCACCCTGGCGGAGTGACGAACAGTCGTAGCAGTTCGCCTTCGTCGGCACGAGCGAGCAGGACTGACCCCCGCCGTACCCGCTGCGGCGTGAAGTACCAGTTGACCACCTCCTCGTAGGTGATGGGACCGCGGTTGCCGACGAAGACACCGCGGGCGTCTCCACCGACCCGCTCGATCCCGGTCATGTCCGGTTTAGGCATGCGGTCCGTTTCGAGACGATCTCCGCGCTCATCGGCCGGTGTCGGATCAGCTGTCATCTCGACGCTTCCTGGGACGGGGCGACGGGGCGGGGTTTCCGGAGATCGAGATTCGACCACTGTTGCCAACGAACGTGTTCGTCGCATCTCCGCCGACGGATCCTATTCCGGTCATTCCGACGTCTTGGGCCGACTTCTTTCCGGCGTCGCCCTGCCGCGTATTCCCCTCAGCGCCCACCTCGCCACCCGACGGATCCTCCGCAGTGAGCGGCTCGATGCCGCGGGCCAGCAGATCACCCGACGGCACCGGGACCGCGAGCCATGCACGCTCCCGGTAGTTCTTCACCGCGACGTCGACCGGTGTGAAAAGCTCTCTGCTCAGCTCGCAATACCCACCGAGGACGGCGTCGGTGAACGCCCTGTCTGACACGATCGCTGCCACGCAGGTCTTCTCACCTGCTCGCGCCAAGGCTTGCTTCACCTCGGTCGAATCCAGTAGCCGGTGGGTGTCGACGCGGGACGTGCCGCTGCCGTCGGTCACGGGATCGTCCTCGGGATCGGTAATCGGACCGACGTGGATGCTCGCACGCATCCGCAGCGGCCGGGGCGGGTGACCGACGGGCGCAGTCCGATTCTCGTGTTCCAGTTGAGTTTGAAGGGCGTCGAGCAGTGGATGCACCAGTAGCGGAAGCGCCGGCGAAGGGTAGGCGGAGACATACGCGTCTCCGATGACTCGGTGCCAGAGCTCGTCGTCCCAGACCTCGCCGAGTCCGCATCGGCGGAAGGTCGCGGCCATGATCGGCTTGATGCGGCCCGTGACTTCGGCGTGAGCGGCCGCTTCGAACCCGCTGAAGTCCTTCACGTCGACGGCGAGGAGAGCTCGGTAAAGCGGTAGTCGCCGAGTGCGAGCCGAGTTGCCAGTCACATGCGCCTCCGGGATGTCGTGATCAACTGAATGCGGCCAGCACGAGCCAGCTGGCGAACGTGAGAACTCCGGCGACCCCTGCAACCAGCGCCGCGCGGAACCAGCCGTACTTGCGACGGGCGATACCGGCGAGCGTCCCTGCCTGCACCCACGCCTCGTTCGCGAGCTCGGAGGGAGCCGGACGGTCTCGCACGGCACCATCGAGGCGCAAAACCGGGAACGCGAGCCACCGTGATGAACCGGCGGTGCGGGGCCACAAAGCGATCACCAGCAGCACAACGCTGGCTCCGGACAACAGCACCGCGACGGCGACGAACCACAGTGCACCGAGGGACGACGCGCCGCCACCGATGGCGGCAGCCGATCCCGCTATGACTACGCCCTGTGCGGCCAGCAGGAGGCCGGCCTTCACGTCTGCCGCCGCGATGACCCGGTTGGTCTCCGCTGCGACGGCCATCGCAATGTCCAAGTCGCGGTCGGCATCAAGCCGGTCGCCGGTAGGCATGGTGCAATCACACAGGGGAGCAACCGGCCGGTCTGCGTCTCAAGACGCAGACCGCGTCACTCGGATGTGCGCGAGGCAGGGAGGGACGACGGTTAACTGCACGAAGCTGACGACATGGATCAGGTCCGTTGGTCACACCAGGGCATGGCGTCAGGGTTCGATCATCTTCCGCGAAGGCGAGCCGGCCAGCAGTGTGCTCCTCATCGAGTCAGGACGCGCGAAGGCAGTTCTGTCCGCCGCGAGCGGCAAACAGGTCGTACTCGCGGTTCGCGGACCGGGGGACCTGCTGGGCGAGTTCGCGGCCTTGGACAGGCAGGCCCGGTCAGCCAGCATCCAGGCCGTCACCGACCTCCAGGGACAAGTCGTCACCGCCGACGCGCTCGTCGGCCACCTCGCCTCCGACCCGGAAGCCGCTCTGGAGTTGCTGCGCCTCGTAGTCAGCCGCCTGCGCGAGGCGGACCTGCGCCGGCTGGACTTCGGTGCGCTCGACACGACTGGACGGATCGCGAGCTATCTCGTCGAACGCACACGGCGCCAGCGGGCACCGGGCTGGCTCCACCTGACCCAGACGGATCTTGGGCAGTCGGTCGGTGCATCTCGCGAAGCGACGGTCAAGGCGCTGCGTAAGCTGCGAGCAGCCGGGCTCGTCGAGACACGACGGGGCGGGGTGCGCGTCATCGGTCTGGACGGTCTCAGTCGGCTGGCCGAAGGTTGGCCCGATCCGCTGTAGGGCGGCACCATAGGACTTCGCCCTGTGCGACATCGAACTGCGCTCGATTACGCACACTGGGCAGATGACGAACGCCTCCGCGATCAGGGGCACTGCTTCTAGTGTCAAGCCAGAACGAGGCGTGTGGCTAGCGTGCAACTCGCCCCTCGGACACACGGTCAAGTCCCTGACCAGCGAATATTTATCTCGGCTTTCGCGGACATCGGTAAAGCGCCTGGTCAGAGCCGTGGGGGTTCATGACCCTCTCCGACTTGCACAGGCCCCTCCAAGCTGGAGGCGGCCGCGCGATCATGGGCGAGCACCTTGATCACTTCGGCTGCTCCGACAGGATCCTCGTGCTCCCAGATCCTGACCACAAGCCACCCCGCTGCTGCGATCTGGTCGTTCGTGTCACGGTCGCGGCGGGTGATGCCGCGGAACTTCCGACGCCACCAGTTGGTGTCGGACTTGGTGGCTGAGCCTTTCCAGTTTGGCTGCGTGAGTTGCCTGCCCCGGGGTGGTGGCTGATGGGCGTGAGTGAGGCCCCTGGTAGACGGGTGATTGCTGAGATCAACTCGTCCAGACCAGGAGCTTCGGGTGTCTTCCTACCCGTCGGTAATGACCGTGTCCACCGCGCCCTGATCACCCTCGCCGACCGGCTGCGCCACCGCCGCCGCCTACTGCGCACCAAGTGCGACGCCTGGACCCCGGCCGCCAAGCCCTGCTGGTGGTGGCGCACGTGCGCCAAGGCGAGACCTACCTCGACCTCGCCGAGGGCTTCAGCATCGGCATCACCACCGTGTGCCGCTACATCCGGGAGGGCCTCGACGTGCTCGCCGCGCTGGCCCCCACCCTCGCCCAGACCATCGAGCTCGCCCAAGCCAAGGCGTTCATGATCCTCGATGGCACCCTGCTGGCGATCGACCGGGTCGGCATGTCCGGTGGTCACGACCGGCCGTTCTACTCTGGACGGCACAAGTGCCACGGGCTGAACGTGCAGGTCCTCGCCGACCGGCCGGCTGACTGGTCTGGGTCTCACCCACGCTGCCCGGCTCCTGGCACGATCTCGCCGCCGCCCGTGAGCACGGCATCCTTGCCGCGCTCGACCCGCGCCGGAGTTCGAGCGGTCGCCGACACCGGCTACCAAGGCGCCGGTCTGGCGGTCGCGGTCCCGCAGATCCGCCGGCGGTGCCCAGTCGCGGGATCGGTGCGGCGGCTCTATCCACGAACTGCCAGGCGCGGGTTGAGTACGCGAGTCTTTCTCGGGCAGTATTACCCCTGCCGACCGCGCGCACCGCGTCGGTTGTTTGCTTTGCCGCGGCCAGCGGCAGTCGCCCTACGCGGACGACTACTTTCGACTCCGCCGACAGCCGGACGACCCCCTCCACAGGCTGGATGAAATTAATCTCGCCGTCATCTGTCGAGCCAAGGAAGCACCCGCATGCGCAGCGAGCGGCATCTCGACCAGTCGATGCACGAGCGTTAAGGGTGGCGCTGACGTTCCCTCCAGGCTGCATAGGTGTCCAGTTCGTCGCGCATGACCTCATAGAAGTCCAGGCGCAACCGTTCTAAGCTGGGAGTCGAACCACCGCCTGCGGTCGCTAGCAGAGCTTGCAGCGGGTATGAAAGCAGCTGCCCGTGCCAGCCGCAATACACAGCCACGCTGTCCAGTTCAAAGATGTTGTGTCGGTCCAGAAGCACATATCCGATTAGTTGCCTCAGCCACGTCACGGCCTCGTCGACTGCGGGCCGGACAGCGAGCTTAACGTCAATCAGCATTCGGCCAATCACGAGGTCGGCCACGCCGTACCCTAAGGCCAGCTCAGGTGCAACCGAAGCCTCGCTACCTTGCTTGAGCAACGCACGTCGCCCCCGCTTGAGGTATACCCTCCAACAATGCGCCATTGCATCGAGAAGCTCGGCGTCGCCATCGAGGCCACTGTTGTGGGTGGCGAGGCTGACGAACCACGACCGACGCTCGTCAACTGTCCGGCCCTCTCCCCACTTGTGAATGAGTTGGCGAAACCACGCCAAATCTAAGCATGCCCTAAAGGCAGCACTCTGATTCTCGCACGGGACGATTGGATGACGAGTTCGTTCCCAATGACAGAGCAGCGGATCAGTAGTACCGCTCAAGGGCAGCACGCCGACCTGGCGATGCTCATACCCAGCCGCCGCCAGTAGTGCGCGACAACGCTCGATCGGCAAGTAGGAAAGCTCCCGCAGGCGCGGCGGTGTGGCAGCCAGATCCAGGCCCAAACGAAGCTCGAGTGCCCACCCCAAGTCGTCACGTCCACGAATCGCCAGAGCGGGCCCATCAGACATCGACGCCAGCTTCGGAATCCACGTCTGCGCCACACGATCGAGGTAGGGCAATCGATCGCTCAAGAAACGCGACAACGTCGAACTAGCGTACCCAGCCTGGCTCTGGATTCCCATATTCCTCCCGGGTGATTGCTGAGATGGACTCGTCTGAACCAGGAGCTTCGAGTGTTTTCCTACCCTGCGCGGATGACCCTGTCCAACCGGTCGCTGATCATGCTGGCCGACGCGCTACGGCAGCGGCGCACGGTGTTGGGACGAAGTGACGGCGGCTGCCCGTCGGCCGGCAGCCCTGCTCGTTGTGGCCCATCTGGGCAAGGGCGAGACCTACGGCGACCCGGCCCGCGGCTTCGCCGTCGGCACCACCACGGTCTACCGCTACCTGCGCGAAAGACTGGAGGTGCTCGCGGCCCTAGCACCCAGCTTGGGGCAGGCGATCGCCGTCGCGGGGCGCAAGGCGTTCGTGGTGCTCGATGGCACCCTGCTGCGCATCGACCGGGTCGGGATGACAGGAGGCCACGATTGCGCGTACTACTCGGGGAAGCACAAGGCTCACGGGGTGAACGTGCAGGTCCTGGCCGACCCGGCCGGTCGCCTAGTGCGGTGACCACATAGGTTCACCGGGTCAGGCTGCCGCAGGTCGGCCCCAGCGGCGTTGGCGTTCGCTGCGGACCCGGGCGCGTTCGCGGCGTTGGGCGGCGAGGACGTCGGGGTGGCGTGCGTTGGCGTTGCGCCAGCGCAGGTAGTCCTGCAGCCGGCGCGCCAGCGCCGGGTGGTTGGGGTGGTTCGAGGCGCCCATCACGAAGCTGCGCAACGGCCCGAACTGGGCCTCGATCGGATTCGCCCAGGACGCGTAGGTCGGAGTCAGACACAGCTCGACGTTGTGGGCTGCGGCCCAGGCGCGGATCTTCGGGGTCTTGTTCGCCGAGAGGTTGTCCATGATCACGTAGATCGGGGCGCCGTCGGGTCGGGCCGCTCGGATCGACTTCAACGCCGCCAGCGAGTGATCGCCGCCTTTGCGGCGCCGGGTGACGCCCCAGAGTTGGTCATCGCCGAGGCTGTAGCAGCCGTGGAAGTAGCGGATGCCGTGCGTGCGGGTGTAGGTGGCGGGCAACCGGTCGGGCTTGGACTCAGGTGCCCAACTCCAGCCGTGGCACGGGCGGATCGACAGCGGCCCGAACTGGTCGAACGCGAAGCAGCGGTCCGGGAACCGGGCGATGACCTCTTCGATGTGGTCGAGCTTGGCGTCCTTGTCCGGGTCCGTGGACTCCTTCCAGGTGCGTGTGCGCTGGAACGACACGTGGCGCTCGCGCAGGATCTGGCGCAGCCGCTCCCGGCTGATCACGATCCGGCGCTTGTGGCAGCGGCCCAGATGAGCGGCGAGTTTGCGCAGGCTCCAGTGGGTGAAGGGGCACCCGAGTTTGGTGGGTCGGGTGCTGGCCGTCGTGACGATGAAGGCGATGTCGTCGTCACTGATCAGGCGGGGACGGCCTCCCGCCCACTGAGGGTCCAGCGCGGCCAGGCCCTTCTCGTTGAAGGCGTGGATCACGTCGCGGACGGTGTCTTCGTCGGCGGCGACCAGGCGGGCGATCGCTGACACCGGTGTGCCGGAGGACGAGGCCATGATGATCGTCGCGCGCCGGACCCGGATCGGGTTGCCCCGACCTCGACGCACGATCTGGGTCAGCCGTTGTCCTTCGTAGTCAGACAGCCGACGGGCTTTGACGGGCTCGGCCACCCGCTCCCCACCTCCTCGATCCCGGGTTGATAGCGGGATCGAGGGTGGAGCAGCACCAGGTCAGTCGCGGGACATCGGTCGGCGTGTCGCGAACCGGTGAACGTTCATGGCCGCCGCACTAGGGGGTCGTCAGGCGAGCTGACCGGACGGCGATCGGGGATCGGACGGGCGGGGGGCCTCAGCGCACCGCCCACTCCCCGGTGAACTCCGGCTCGCGCTTCTCGTTGAACGCCAGGAACGCCGCCGCGGTGTCGGCGGTGGCGAAGTTGACCGACTGGGCCCGGGCCTCCCCGGCCAGCGCGGCGCGCAGGGTGCTGTCGGCGCCCTCGTGCAGCAGCGCCTTGGACTGCGCGATCGCCACCGGCGCCGCCGCGGCCAGCCGCTTGCCGAGGTCGGCGACGAAGCCGTCGATCTCGGCGGGGTCGACCACCCAGGTCACCAGGCCGAGCCGGTGCGCCTCCGCGGCGTCGATCATCTCGGCGAGCAGCGCCAGGCGCTTGGCCTGCTGCATCCCGACCAGCTTGGGCAGCAGCCACGACCCGCCGAAGTCCAGCGACAGCCCGCGCTTGGCGAAGATCTGGGAGAACCGGGCGGTCGGGGTGGCGACCACGAGGTCGCAGCCCAGGGCGAGGTTCCAGCCTGCGCCGACCGCGACGCCGTCGACCTTCGCGACCGAGGGCACCGGCAGCTCGTGCAGCAGTAGCGCGACCTCGTTCACCCGGCGCATCCGGTCGAGCGGGTGCCCGGTGGAGCCGCGGTCGGTGAGGTCGGCGCCCGCGCAGAACGCGCCACCCGCCCCGGTGATCACCACGGCCCGGACGTCGTCGTCGTCGCGGGCGGCGGTGAGCTGCTCGCGCAACCCGTTCCACAGCTCGCCGTTGAGCGCGTTGCGGCGCTGCGGGCGGTTGAGCGTCAGCGTCAGCACTCCGCTGTCGCGGCTGGTCAGCAGGACGTCGTCCGTCATTGGGACTTCCTCCACGTCGGCGGGGTCGCTGCGGTCAACCTACCGAACACTCGTTAAGCGAACAACGCCGCGCGGCTCACGTCGGCCCTCACCCATATGCTGATCCGATGACCGAGCGTCGAGGCGCGCCGACCATCCCACGCGGCGGCGGCCGGGACGCCATCACCGGGGCCGCCCGCGAGATCCTCAGCGAGCGCGGCTACCACGGCACCTCGATCCGCGACATCGCCAAGCGCGCGGGGCTGAGCCTCTCGGCGCTCTACTACTGGCACCCCAGCAAGCAGCACCTGCTCGCGGCGCTGATCGAGGACATCACCCACGACTACTTCCAGCGCTGCGACCTGGCCCTGCGCGAGGCCGCGGACGACCCCGCCGAGAAGCTGCGCGCGCTCGTGCGGGCGACCGTCGAGTACCGGGTGAGCCGCAGGGTGGAGAGCAACATCTCGGCCCTGGAGTGGCGCAACCTGGAGCCGGCCAACCGCGAGCGGCTCGACGGCCTGCGCCACGCGGCCACCCAGCTGTGGGCCGACATCGTCGCCGACGGCGTCGCCTCCGGCGACTTCCACTGCGCCCACCCCGACGACGCCCGCCGCTCGATCATCGCGGCCTGCAACGCGATCGCGCAGTGGTACGAGCCGGGCGGGGGGATCACCCTGCCCGAGCTCGTCGAGCGCTACTGCGCGATCGCGCTGCGGGTCGTCGACCACCGGGGCTGATCAGCTCGGGGTCAGCTGCTTCGACCCGTCGGTGCCGTCCGGCGCGGCGATCGTCGTCGGGCCGCGCAGGCCCAGCCGGGCGGCGTCCTGGTCGGGCCGCACGACGACCATCGCGGTCAGCCCGCCGAGCACCATGAGCCCGCCCGCGATGTCGAAGGCGAGCCCGTAACCGGCCGCCGGGGTGGCCGCGGCGTCGACGATCGCGCCGGTCAGGGTGGGCGAGACGATGCTGGCGATCGAGACGACCGCGTACCAGACGCCGAGGGCGGCGCCGCGCTGGCGGGCCGGCACGGTGTCGGCCACCGCGGCCTGGGACAGCGGCGTCTGCGAGTTGCCGATGCCGAAGGCGAGCGCGATCAGCGGCAGCGCCCACGCCGAGGCGCCCGCCCGGGTCATCAGGATCATGCTCAGCCCGGCGACGAGCGCGAACGCGCCGCCGATCACGCCCTGGCCGATCCGCCGGGACACGCCCCGGCGCAGCAGCCGCTGCGACACCGCGCCGCCCAGCAGCATGAACACGATGCTGACGTAGGCGGGCAGGCTCGCCATCACCCCGATCGCCGAGCGCTCGTAGCCGACGATCTCACCGAGGTAGAGCGGCAGGAACGAGATCCCGAGCGCGAGCCCCCAGTAGACGGTGAACCCGGAGAACAGGGTGCCCAGCCAGGTGCCGGTGGTGAGCAGGCGCCGGTACGGGATGCGCGGCTCGTCGGCGGGTCCCGTGCCATCGGTGGCCTTCGCCGCGGTCACCGAGTGCGGGCCGTCGCCGCCGATGAGGTACCAGGCCAGCGCCCAGATCAGGCCGATCACGCCCAGCAGCAGGAACGGGGAGCGCCAGCCGGAGGAGGCGATCAGCATGTTGAGCAGCGGGGCGCCGATGATCACGCCGAGGCCGGAGCCGACGGTCAGCAGCGCGGCGGTGAAGGCCCGCTTGTGCTCCTCCACCCAGGTGAAGGCCACGTGCATGCCGAGCGGGACGCCGGGGCCCTCGCCCGCCCCCAGCAGGATCCGCGTCGCCAGCAGCACCCCGAACCCGGCGGCCGGGACGGCGATCGGCAGCTGGGCGACCGACCAGGTCACGGCCAGCCCGATGAGCAGCCACTTGCCGGGCACGCGGTTGCCGAGGAACCCGAAGGCGATCGCGGAGATGCTGAACAGCAGGTAGAACGAGCTCGACAGCAGGCCGTACTGGGTGGTGCTGATGCCGAGCTCGGCCATCATCGGCGCGGCCGCCAGCCCGATGATCGCCTTGTCCGCGAAGTTGATCGCGACGAACAGCATGAGCAGCGCGATCGCCCACCTGCTGCGGGCGGAACTGGACAGCCTCACGGGACCTCCTGGCCTGACGACGCGGGCAGAACGGGCGGCGGCTTAACGATCGTTCGACCACTATGGCACCGCGGCGACTGCCGACAAAGCGTCAGTCCACGACGAACGCCTCGATGACGTGCAGCCCGGTCGGGACCGGGGTCACGGCGCCGACGCGCAGCCCGGCGCCGTCGAGCAGGCGGCGGAACTCGGCCTCGGTTCGCTCCTGGGCGGCGTGCGCGACCAGCATGTTCAGGTCGCTGCGGGCCATCGCGCGGTGGCCGTCGACCGGCTCCATCCGCTCGGGCATCAGCCGTTCGATCACCAGCAGCCGCGACGACGCCGACATCGCCGCCCGGCAGGCCGCGAGGATGCTGGCCGAGCGCTCGTCGTCCCAGTCGTGCAGCACGTTCTTGAGCAGGTAGGCGTCGGACCCGCCGGGCACCTCCGCGAAGAAGCTGCCGGCGACCAGCTCGCAGCGCTGCGCCACGCCTGCCTTCTCCAGGTTGGCGCGGGCGTGCGCGACCGCGTGCGGGAGGTCGAGCAGCACCCCGGTGGCCGCCGGGCTGGCCAGCAGCACCCCGGCCAGCAGCTCGCCGTAGCCGCCGCCGACGTCGGTGATCCGCGCGAAGCGGGAGAAGTCGTAGCCGGCGACGATGCCGCGGGCGCTGAGCCGGGTCATGTCGGCCATCGCCCCGTTGAACACCGCGGCGCGCTCGGGGTCCTCGCGCAGGGCGTCGAAGTTCCGCGAGCCGGACACGACCTCGCGGCCCGCGCGACCGGTGGTGATGCTGTGCGGCAGCTGGGCCCACTCGTCCCACAGGTAGCGACCCCAGTAGCGGGTCCAGTCGCGCACCGAGCCGTCCGCGTCGGCCGCCAGCAGCCTGCCCATCGCCGTCACGGCGAACTCGTCGCCGTCGAGCTCGTCGCAGACGCCGATGGTGACCAGCGCGCGCAGCAGCCTGCGCAGCGAGGGCTCGTGCGCACCGGTCGCGCCGGCCAGCTCGGCCACCCCTAGCGGGCCGGCGGCCAGCAGGTCGGCCAGCCCCAGCTCGGCGGCCACCCGCGCGGCCTGCGCCATCCAGCTGCCGTTCACGATCTCCAGCAGCCGCCCGGCCAGGACCACCGGGTCGTCGGGATCGTCGGGGCCCTCCGCCGGTCGCACCTCTGCCACGTGGACCTCCCGCCGCCTCGTCGCGCCCGTCCCACCCTCGCACACGGTCCGGACGGACCCAAGGGATCCGGCTGGGGGATCGATCACCCGGGCCGCAGCACCAGGCTCCCCGACCGGCCCCGCAGCGCGAGCCGCAGCGCGGGCTCACCGTCCGCGAACGAGACACCCCGCAGCGCTCCCGCGATCCCCAGCGCGGCCCCCGCCCCGGCGCCCACGATCTCCGCGTGCGCGATGCCCGTGGCGGCGTTGACGACCTCCGGGTCCATGCGCCGCGCCGGGCGCAGCGGGTCGAGGTCGGCGGCCTCGTGCACCGCGAGGAAGGGCGCCGCCGGATCGTCCAGCACCCGCAGCGTCGGCCCGGCGGGCACGGCGTAGGTCACGAAGCCGGGGTGCTCGGGTGCTCGGCCGCGCAGCACCACCCCGAACGGCCGCGCCCGCCCGTCGCACCGCTCCTCGAACCGCAACCCGCTCGCCCTCGCCTCCGCGGGCGAATCGACCCAGAGAAGCTCCACGTAGGAGTCGGGGAAGACGATCCGGCGGTTGCGGGTACCCTGCCCGACGTGCCGGATGCCCCGGTCGAGGACCAGGTCCGCCGCGGCGACCCGGTCCAGGCCCGCGCAGCGGTCCGGGCCGGGCAGGAAGACGATCAGGTGGTCGAGTTCGAGCACCCGACCAGCCTGCCGCGCCCGGCGGTGCGCGTCACGGCCTGCGGCCGACACCGCCCAGCAGGTGCACGCGGCGCGCATCGCGGCGCGGCCCGGACCCGTCGGGCCGCCACTGCATGATCGGCACCACCCCGGGGTCGAGCAGCTCCAACCCGGCGAACAGCTCCAGCACCTGGGCCTGCGACCGGGCCGACCGGTCGAGCCCGACCGCGTTGCCGACCTGCATCGCGCGCTCGACGCCCGCCGGGTCGAAGTCGGCGGTCGGGTGGGTGATGACGAGGTGGCTGCCCGGCGCCAGCCGGGCGATCAGCACGTCGAGGATGGCGCGGGCCTCCTCGTCGGAGTGCCTCATCAGGGTCGACGACAGCGCCACGGCGACCGGCGCCCGCAGGTCGACGGCCCCGGTCAGGGCCGGGTCGTCGAGCAGCGCGGCGGGCTCGGTGACGTCGCCCGGGACGAACGAGACCGACCCCTTCGGGTGGCTGACCAGCAGGGCGCGCGAGTGCGCCGCCACCACCGGGTCGCTGTCGACGTAGACCACGCTCGCCAGCGGCTCGACCTCCTGGGCCACCTGGTGCAGGTTGTAGGAGGTGGGCAGCCCCGACCCGAGCAGCACGTACTGGGA
Source organism: Pseudonocardia humida (assembly GCF_023898865.1). Taxonomy (GTDB): domain Bacteria; phylum Actinomycetota; class Actinomycetes; order Mycobacteriales; family Pseudonocardiaceae; genus Pseudonocardia; species Pseudonocardia humida. The sequence continues at coordinate 37,757 of NZ_JAGSOV010000041.1, read as the reverse complement.
CAGGCCCACCTCGGTCGCCAGGTGGCGCACCGCGCGCTCCATGAACCGGCGGTGCTCGCGGGCCATCATGGCCAGCCCGGGCAGCTCGGCGATCATCGCGTCGCCGAGCTCGCGGTCGGCGGCGTAGTTGTCCTTGCCGCCCAACCAGTAGTTGTGGACCCGCACGGGATGCGGCCGACTCGCGTCCACCTCCGGCAAGGGAGTGGGCGGCTGAGCCATCGGCGTCCTCCGGCTGACTACTCGCAGTAGCGATTCGCTGAGGTCCGAAGCGACGGGCCTCGAACAAGCCCACCCTACCCACGGACAGCGCTGCACAGCGTCACGGCACGCCCCGGGATGGGTGAGTCCCCCTAATCACCGTGGCGGCTCTCTGGTCGTGGCTCGTGTCGGGCGAACGGGGCGCTCGGCCACGACCCACCGCCCCTTCGCCGGGCGCCCGCGAACGAGAGTGATTCTCGTGCCGATGGGCGGGACGAAAGTCGCTCTCGTCCCGCCTGGCGGGACGAAGGCCACTCTCGTGCCGCCGATGTGGCGCGCCGGCGCCGTCATGCGGGCGGGGCGAGCGCCGAAGGCGCGAGCCCCCGGTGGGCGCGAAGCGCCCACACTCCACCCGAGGCCCCTGCCGTCACGTCGGCGCGCTCAGCGTGCACGCCCGGAAGGCCCCCGCACCCTGCCCGCCCAGCCGCAGCGTGCTCGATGCCAACCGTGCGGGGGTTTTCCGGGCGTGCAACCCTGGGCGGGTCGACGTGAGGGCAGGGGCCGGACCCCTGCTTGATCCGAGGTCGCCCGCCGCGTAGGCGCCGCCGGAGGCGCTCTTCCCCGTCCCGGAGCTGGGCCTCGGGCTTTGAGCTGAGCGCGTCGCCCACGACCGTCACTGTTCAGGGCGCCTCCGGCGGCACCTCCGGTGAGGACCTCAGCTCCAGCAGGGGGCGAAGTACTCCCCTGCCGCCACCTCGACCCGCCCATCGAAGCACCTCCGTCACCGACCCACACCCCACCATCCGCCTTCGGCGGGCGCCGGGTGCCGCCGCTCCCCGGCTCCGCTCCGCTCCGCCTCCGCGGCTCCGGAGAGCGGTGGGGTGCGGGCCGGCGCCGGAGGCGCTGCGCCGTGCGTGCCGAGGCGACGGCAGGGGAGCACTTCCGGGGGTGGGGTGAGCGCTGCGCGCCACCCGGGGCTCGACCCGGCTCGCGGCGCTGCGCGCCGCCTCGCCCGCAGGGCGAGAGCGACTCTCGTCCCACCCGGTGAAACGAGCGCGACTCTCGTCCCGGCACGAGCGAGCGGCGCGTGCGCCCAGCCTCGTTGAGCGAACGCGACTCTCGTCCCACCCCGCGGAGCGAACGCGACTCTCGTCCCACCCCGCGGAGCGAACGCGACCCTCGTCCCGCCGGGCGAGCGAGTGGCGCAGCGGGCCAGCCTGGTTGGGCGAGGGCGCCGTTCGCTCGGGTCGGGCGGGGCGGGTGCGGCGAGCGAGTGGCGCGGTGGGCCAGCGTCGTTGGCCCAGCGCGCCGTTCGCTGACGGTGGGCGGGCGGGGCCCAGCCAGTGAGCGAGAGCGACACCGTTCCACCTGGCGGCACGGGAGCCACTCTCGAGGTCGGGCCCACCGGACTACACGTGCACCACCACGTACCGCCGCCGCACCTCCACCTCGTAGCGCTCGGCGACGTAGGGGCCGGGACGGGGGCCGGGGGGCGGGTCGGGTTCGACGGTCGTCTCGTAGGAGCGCACCCGGGTGCGGTCGGGGTCGAACCACGAGCGGCCGGTGGTCACGTCGAACTCCCAGCCGTGCCACGGGCAGCGCAGGATCTCCCCGTCGCGCTCGTAGGTGTACTCACCCGGTGAGCGGGAGGTGACCAGGCCGGAGAGGGTTCCCTCGCAGAGCCGGGCGCCCGCGTGCGGGCAGGTGTTGCGCAGGGCGTAGTAGCGCCCGGCGACGTTGAAGACCCCGATGGAGCGCCCGTCGACCTCGACGATCTTGCGCTGCCCCGGCGGGATCTCGTCGACGGTGGCCACCACGTGCGCGGCCATGTCAGGGCAGGCCGTAGAGCGCCATGGCGTTGCCGCCGAGGATCCGGGCCCGGTCGTCGGGGTCGAGGCGGGCGCGGATCGCGCGGTCGGGGTCGTCGAAGTCCCAGTGCGGGTAGTCGGTCGAGAACATGACGCGGTCGACCCCGCCCATCTCGTCGAGGACGCCGAGCAGGTGGCGGGGGTCGGGTGGTTCCTCGATCGGTTGGGTGGTCACCCACAGGTGCTCGCGGACGTACTCCGACGGCGGGCGGGTCAGGTGCCCGACCTCGTCGCGCAGCCGGGCCCAGTGCTTGTCCATCCGCCACACCAGCGACGGCAGCCAGCCGAAGCCGCCTTCGATCAGCACCACCCGCAGCGCCGGGAACCGCTCGAACAGGCCCTCGACGACCATGCTGACGACCTGGGCCTGGAACGCCTGGGCCATCGCGGTGTGGTCCTCGATGTAGAACGAGGGCCACCCGGAGGCGGTCAGCGGGTTGCGGCCCCGACCGCCGCCGAAGTGGATGCCCACCGGCAGGCCGTGGCGCACGGCGGCCTCGAAGATCGGGGTGTAGCGGCGGCGCCCGAGCGGTTCGTCGGTGCGCACCAGCAGCAGCACCTGGACGAACCCGGGGTGGGCGGCGGCGCGGTCGATCTCCTGGGCGGCGAGCTGGGGGTCCTCGTAGGGGACGACGATGCCGGCCCGCAGCCTGGGCTCCTTCTCCAGCCATTCCGCGACCTGCCACTCGTTGACCGCGCGGCACAGCGCGGCCGCGTAGTCGGGGTTCTGCTGGCGGCAGGCGGTGGTCAGGCAGTTGAGGACGCCGTAGCGGATGTCGTAGGGGTCCAGGTGCTGGGCGCGCATGAAGTCCAGGTCGCCGCCGGGGGGCCGGCCCGACGGTGGCCACGCGTCCGCGCGGGCCGCGCGCGGTGAGCCCTTGGGGTAGGAGGTCCCGCCGTCGGCGCGGCCGCCGTAGGTCTCGTCGTACTCGCGCCAGCGCTGCGGCAGGTACGGGCGCAGCGCGCCCGGCCAGAGCTCGTTGTGGATGTCGCAGTCGACCAGCGGCGGACGCGTGCGGGCCACGGTGCTCACCCCTCGCCCAATCGGTAGGTCTCGTGCGCGGTGCCGCCCAGGAAGCGGGCCATCGCGTCGGGGGGCAGGTCGGCGGGCGCGGCCAGCGCCGGGTCGTCGAACTGGTGGTGGGGGTAGTCGGTGGCGAACATGAGCATGCGGTCGCTGCCGAGGCGGTCGAGGACGTCGCCCAGCCGCGCCGGGTCGGGGGCGTCGATCGGCTGCGCCGTGAGCCGCACCGATGCGCGGATCACCTCCGAGGGGAGCCGGTCGACCCAGGGCACCTCGCGCCGCAGCCCCTTCCAGTTCTTGTCCAGCCGCCACATCAGCGCGGGCAGCCAGGTGAACCCGGACTCGACGAGCACGATCGGCAGCCGCGGGAACCGCACCGGCACGCCCTCGCACACCAGGCTGACGACCTGGGCCTGGAACGCCTGGGCCAGCCCGACGTACTCCTCCAGGTAGTAGCTCGGCGCCCCGACCGGCGTGACGGGGTTGCCTGCGGCGCCGCCGGCGTAGACGGCCAGGGCCAGCCCGTGGCGCTGGGCGGCCTCGTAGATCGGCCAGAACGTGCGCGACCCGAGCGGGGCCCGCGCCCGCACGGGCATCAGGACCTGCACGAACTCCGGGAGCGGGCCGACGCGGTCGATCTCATCGGCGGCCCGCGCCGGGTCCTGGGCGGCCACGACGACCGAGCCCCGCAGCCGCGGCTCGACGGCGAGCCACTCGGCGTGCTGCCAGTCGTTGACCGCGCGTGCCATCGCCACGGCCCAGTCGGGGTTGTGGATGCCGTCGACGCCGTAGACGCAGTGGGTGACCGCGATCCGGGTGCGCCACGGGTCGAGCAGCTGCGCGCGCAGCAGGTCGAGGTCCGAACCGGGCGGCCCGTCCTCGGGGCGCGTGCCCGGCATCGCGCTGAGCGGCGACCGGGGCGGATAGAGGTCGGACTCCAGGCTCTGCACGCCGCTCTCGCGAACGTAGTCGCGCCAGCGGGCGGGCAGGAACCCGGCCAGTGCGTCGATCGAGCGGGGCGTGATGTGCACGTCGGTGTCGACGAGCGCGACGTCGGGCCAGTCGGCCGGGCGCGCGTACACCCGCGCCTCCCCCGCCCCGAGCAGCTCCACGACCATTCGTCCGATCGTCGCACGGGCGCCCGGCGGCGGGAAGCGGAGCGGGCGCGGCCCCCCGACCTCAGTCCAGGACCGACCACCGCCCGCGCGCGATCCGCCCCGCCAGCGCGAGCAGGCCGACGGCGTGGTCGTGCAGGCGCTGCCCGATCTCGGGGGGCGCCTGGCCCGCCGAGGCCCGCGCCCAGGTGCCCTCCAGCACGATGCCGAGCTTGAACCCCGCCAGCGCGGTGTACCAGTCGACGTGGGCGGGCTCGCGGCCCCCGGCGCCGGCGTAGGCGGCGACCAGCTCGGCGCGGGTGGGCAGCCCACCGAGCCGGGCCAGCGGGCCGCCGACGTCCATCGACCGGGGCTCCTCGGGCCAGGTGACCATCAGCCAGCCCAGGTCGAGCAGCGGGTCGCCGACGGTGCACATCTCCCAGTCCACGATCGCGGCGACCCGCGGGGCGGCCCGGGCGAGCATGACGTTGTTGAGGTGGAAGTCGCCGTGCATGACCCCGGGCGGGGCGTCGGGGGGTCGGTGCTCCTCCAGCCAGCCCGCGACGAGCTCGACGTCGGGCAGCCCGCCGGGCTCCCAGTCCGGGAACTCCCGGTAGCCCTCCAGGTGGCGCAGCCACTGCGGCACCTGCTTGGCCAGGAAGCTGCCGGGCTTGCGCAGCACGTCGAGCCCGCGCTCGGCCGGGTCCAGTGCGCCCAGCCGGGCCAGCGCCCGGGCCATGGCCAGCCCCTGCCCGTGGCGCAGGGCCGCGTCGCCGCGCTGCGCCGCCGTGACCTCCTCGCCGGGGTTGACCCCGTCGACCAGCTCCATCAGGTAGAACACCACGCCGAGCACCGACGTGTCGGTGCAGCCTGCGATGAGGCCGGGGTGCGGCACGTCCGTGCCGGCGAGCCCGCCCAGCACGGTGATCTCCCGGGCGATGGTGCGGTCGCTGGTCGGGCGCGGGTGCTCGGGCGGGCGGCGCAGCACGACGGGCCTGCCGTCCAGCTCGATCCGCAGCACGACGTTCTGCGTGCCGCCGGCCAGCGCCGAGACCTCCCCGATCTCGTCGCCGATGCCCTCGGCGCGCACCCAGCGGGCCAGCGCGTCGAGATCGACGGTGTCGACGGGGCTCATCGCGTCCTCGCGCTCAGCACCGGCACCACTATGCCGCAGGCGGGGGCCGCACGATCAGCTCGCGGCCCGGCAGGCGGCGCCCTCGGCGGGCTCAGGGGCCACCGCGGCCGCCCGGACCCGCCCGAGCAGCTGGGCCAGCAGCGCGCCGGCCAGGCACACCACGACCACCGCGGCCACCGGCGGGACGCCCGCGACCACCGGCACCGCGCCCACGAGCGGGGCGCTGGCCGCGCCGAACCCGAACTGCGCCGTGCCCAGGATCGCCGCGGCGCGCCCGGCCGCGGTGCGCTCGACCGACATCCCGACCGCGACCGCGTTCGGCATGACGAAGCCCCAGCAGCCGACGAGCACGAACAGGGCGCAGAGGGCGACGACCAGCGGGGCGCCCACCTGCAGCGCGACGGCGAAGGCCACCGACGAGGCGACCATCACCGGCAGCGCGACCGAGAGCACCCCGTTCGGCGTGAACCGCCTCATCAGCAGCCGGTTGACGTTGTTCGAGATGATCATCCCGGCGGCGTTGAGCGCGAAGACGGCGCTGTAGCCCGCGGGGCTGAACCCGCGCTCGACCTGCAGGTAGAACGACATCCCGGCCAGCTGGGCGATCATCGCCGCCCCGCTGAGCCCCAGCACCAGCGCGCTGACCAGGATCTGCCGCCGACGCAGCAGTCCCCACAGGCTCGTCCCGGCGCGGCGCGGCGCGCTCCCCCGCGCCGCGGTGGTCCCGCCGACCCAGCGCGGGTGCGTCTCGGGCAGCGCCAGCGCCACCAGCCCCAGCCCGAGCAGGCCCAGCGCCAGCGTCACGCCGAAGATCCACCGCCAGGACAGGCCCGCCTCCAGCAGAGCGGCGCCCAGCAGCGGCGCCAGCATCGGCGCGACCGCCGTGGCCGCCGCGAGCAGCGAGTAGAAGCGCGCGAGCTGCGCGCCCGCGTGCACGTCGCGGGCGATGGCGCGGGCCATGGCGATGCCGGTGGCGGCGGCGAAGCCCTGCACCAGCCGCGCCGCGATCAGCAGCTCGATCGACCAGGCAACGGCGCACAGCACCGAGGCCACCGCGTACCCGGCCAGCCCCACCAGCAGCGGCCTGCGCCTGCCGAGCCGGTCGCTGATCGGGCCGACGAGCAGTTGGCCGAGCGCGAGCCCGATCAGCGTCGTGGCCAGCGTCGCCTGCACCGCCCCCGTCGAGGCCCCGAACTCCCGCTGGATGGCCGGGAAGGCCGGGCTGTAGGTGTCGAGCGAGAACGGGCCGAGCCAGGCCAGCACCACGGCCACCGGCAGGACCCGGCGCACGAGGCGGGGCGGGAGCACGGCCGGGGGCGCGGCCGGGCCCGGACGGGTCTGGTCGATCACTCGGGCACCGATCCGCCGGCGCCCGGGCGTCGGCAACCGAACACCGGCACTAGTTAGTAGCCGACAAGCAATCGTCCGGTGCGCCGGGGGTGAAAGGCCATGCGACAAATGCCGGACGTGGGCCGCATCACGCGCCACGGCCCCGCCGCTCAGTCCGCTCGAGCAACCTTCCGGGCCGCCACGGCCGCCCGCTCGACGGCGTCGCGCGCGGCCGCGGCCACCGCGGCGTCCAGCCCGCCCAGCTCCACGTTGATCCGCACCAGCTCCGCCGCCGCGCGGGCCGCCGCCTCGGCGAGCACCACCGCCGCCCGGACGTCCCCGAGCAGGTTGGGGTTGCCCGCGGCGGCCACGGCGACCGCGATCTCCCCGACCCGGGCTCCGCACTCCGCGATCCGCAGCGGCACGTCGGCCGCCCGCTCCAGCGCCACCCGCACCCGCCGCGCGCGGTCGGGCTCGGCCTCCGGGGTGCGCAGGGCGGCCAGGACCTCCCCGTAGGCGGCGGCGTCGGCGTCGGCGAGCGCGAGCACCGCCGTGCGCTCGGCGTCGGCCCGCCCGGCGAGCGCGGCGGCGCCCTCGTCGGAGGAGTACCGCGCGCTCATCGCGGCCAGGCCGGCCGCGCCGGCCGCCGTGACCGCGCAGACAGCGCCCCCACCCGGCGCCGACTGCCGCGCCGCCACGGCGGCCAGGAACTCCTCGACCGTGCGCTCGCCGAACGGGTCCACGCTCAGGACAGCCCGACGATCTCGTCGTTCTCGTCGATGTCGATCCGGTGGGCGGCCGGGTCGGCGCCCAGCCCGGGCATCGTGCGCATGTCGCCGCAGATCGGGTAGATGAACCCGGCGCCGATCGAGGCCCGCACCTCGCGCACCGGCATCCGCCAGCCGGTCGGCGCGCCCTTGAGCGAGGAGTCCGACGAGATCGACAGGTGGGTCTTGGCGATGCAGACCGGCAGGTCGCCGAACCCGTTGCGCTCGTAGCGGTCGAGCTGGCGGGCCGCGCGCAGGTCGTAGTCGACCCCGTCGGCGCCGTAGACCTTCGTCGCCACGACCTCGATCTTCTCCCGCAGCGACGCCGAGTCCGGGTAGAGGAACCGGAAGTCCGTCGGCTCGTCGGCGGCCTCGGCGACCGCCTCGGCCAGCTCGGTGGCCCCCGCGCCGCCCTCGGCGAAGTGCCGGCAGACCGCGACGCGCGCGCCGACCGCCTCCGCGATCTCGCGGATAGCCGCGTGCTCGGAGGGGTGGTCGTCGGGGAAGGCGTTGATCGCGACCACCGGCGAGACGCCGTGCAGCCGGATGTTCTCGATCTGCTTGCGCAGGTTCGCCGCCCCGGCGTGCACGTCGTCGGGGTTCTCGGCGAGCAGGGCGTCGGGCAACGGCCTGCCCGCGACGATCTTGAACCGGCCGGAGTGCGCCTTGAGCGCCCGCACGGTGGCCACCACCACGGCGGCGTCGGGGGTCAGGCCCGATGCCCGGCACTTGATGTTGAAGAAGCGCTCGGCGCCCATGTCCGCACCGAAACCGGCCTCGGTGATCAGGAAGTCGCCGCCGCGGATGCCGATCAGGTCGGCGACCACCGACGAGTTGCCGTGCGCGATGTTGCCGAAGGGGCCGGCGTGCACCAGGACCGGGGTGTTCTCCAGGGTCTGCAGCAGGTTCGGCTTGAGCGCCTCGCGCATGATCACCGTCATGGCGCCGGCGCCGCCGATGTCCTCGGCGGTCACCGGCTTGCCGTCGCCGGTGTAGCCGACCACCACCCGCCCGAACCGCTCGCGCATCTCCCGGACCGACCGGGCCAGCGCGAAGATCGCCATCACCTCGGAGGCCGCGGTGATGTCGAAGCCGGTCTGGCGCGGGATCCCGTCGGTGTGGGTGCCCAGGCCGACGATCACGTTGCGCAGCACCCGGTCGTTGACGTCGAGCACGCGCCGCCAGGTGATGCCGTGCGGGTCCAGCCCGGCGGCGTTGCCCTGGAACAGGTGGTTGTCCAGCAGCGCCGAGAGCATGTTGTGCGCCGCGGTCACCGCGTGGAAGTCGCCGGTCAGGTGCAGGTTGAGCAGCTCCATCGGCACGACCTGGGCGTAGCCACCGCCCGCGGCGCCGCCCTTGATCCCGAAGGTCGGGCCCATCGACGGCTGGCGGATCGCCACCGTGGCGCGGCGGCCGATGTGCTTCATCGCCTGCCCGAGACCGACGGTGGTGGTCGTCTTGCCCTCGCCCAGCGGGGTCGGGGTCACCGCCGAGACCACCACGTACTTGGCCTTGGGGCGGTCGGCGAGCTCCTCGATCGCCTCCAGCCGGATCTTGAGCACGTCGCGGCCGTGCTGCTCGACGAGGTGGGCGCCGATGCCCATCTCACCGGCCACGTCCTCGATCGGCTTCAGCGACGCCGCGCGGGCGATCTGCAGGTCGGACGGGAAGGCCATGGACGGCTCCAAGCTCGGGGGTGATCCCCGACACGTTAGCCCGAGGGACCGCCTGCGGGGAACGTCCAGTTGCGCCTGGCGCCGACAGTTGCGTCCTGCGCCAAGACGTCGGCCCAGGTGGGCAGCACTCCCGGGGTTCGCCGGGATGGCTACAGTCGTCGCGGTTCCGGCATAACGGCCGAAGCACACGAGGGAAACGAGGGATCGGATGCCCGTCAGCCTGACCAAGGGCGGCAACATCAGCTTGACCAAGGAGGTCGCCAAGACCCCCGGTGCCGCCCCGCTCACCGCCGTCACCGTCGGTCTCGGCTGGGACGCGCGCACCACCGACGGTGCGAAGTTCGACCTCGACGCCGTGGCGCTGGGCCTCGGCGCCGACGGCAAGGTCCTCGACCAGGGCAGCTTCATCTTCTTCAACCAACTGGTCGGCGCGGGTGGGGCGATCCAGCACACCGGCGACAACCGCAGCGGGGAGGGCGAGGGCGACGACGAGCAGATCAAGGTCGACCTGGCCGGCCTGCCCGCCGGGCTGGAGAAGGTCGTCTTCGCCGTGGTCATCTTCGACGGCGAGTCCAACGGCCAGACCTTCGGCCAGGTGCGCAACGCGTTCGTCCGCGTGATCAACCAGGCCGACCAGAGCGAGATCGCCCGCTACGACCTGAGCGAGGACTCCTCGACGGCCGCGGCCATGATCTTCAGCGAGCTCTACAAGAGCGGCGACGACTGGAAGTTCCGCGCCGTCGGCGACGGCTACTCCGGTGGCCTCGCGGCGCTCGCGAAGGACTACGGCGTCGACGTCTGACCCACCGCCACGACACCGGCCCGGCATCCCCTCGCGGGACGCCGGGCCGGTTCTCGTTCCGGGCGACCGCTCATCCCCCGTCGCGGACCGGACGCCGGCGCACGACGACGGCGGCGATGACCACCGCGACCGCGGCCACCACGATCAGCGCGGCGAAGGCCGGGTGCATGTCCTTGGACAGGCTCGGGGCGCGCTCCGGCCCGATCGCCCAGAGGGCCAGCGGGACGGCGTAGGCCGCGGCGAGCGCGCCGGCCCACCAGCGCAGCGCCCGTAGGCGGGCATCGCGCAGGGTGCCGACCAGCACCAGGGCGACCGGGACGATCGCCAGCATGGCGAACTGGCCGACGACCAGCAGCGGGACGGCGACCGCGGAGATGATCACCGATCGCGGGGTGCGGCCGGTCTCGCGCTGCGGGCGGGCGTCGACGGGGTGGGTGGTGGACATGGCGGTCTCCTGGGGGTCGAGGGATGGGGCACGACCAGTGCGTTGGCCTTACGGCTGTAACCATACACCCGTCAACTCATCGTCCGCTCGCCCTCATGACGTGGCGCACACCTCCGCCAGTTCGGCCGGGTAGTCGGCCGGCGGCGGGAGCCCGGCCTCGGCCCGCAGGGCGTCCACCCGTGCGGCCGCCGTCCTCGGGCATCCCGCGCCCGTCCGGGGATGATGGCCGGGTGCAGAACGGGTACGCGGTGCTCAGGGCGGAGTTCCCGCAGACGTTGACCGACGCGCTGGTCGCCGACGCGCAGCGCCACGAGTTCCGGCTCTGGAGCCCGGGCAAGGGCGGCGCCTTCGCGCTGGCGGCCCTGGACGAACCGGGTGCCCCCCGGGAGGCGGCCGCGTGGCTCTCGCGCGCCGCCGCCGACCACGGGTTCGCCGGCTTCACCCCCAACGAGGTCAGCTACCAGCGCTACACGGCGGGCGGCAACGGCATCCCGCCGCACCGCGACCAGCGCTACTACGCCGCCTGCATCGGCATCATCACCCTGCGCGGCAGCGCCACGTTCGCCGTGCACGGCAGCCGCGACCGCGACGACGTCGTCGACGAGTGGACCACCGGTCCCGGCGAGGTGATCCTGCTGCGCGGCTGGAGCCCCGACCCGGACTCCGACCCGCGGCCCTACCACCGCATCGACCCGCCGACGAGCGGCGAGCGCCTGATGTTCCAGGCGCGCCGCAACCTCGCCGCGCCGCCGCCGTCCCCCTGGGCCGAGCACCTCACCCAGGAGGAGGCGCAGCAGGCCTCCCGCCTCGTCGGGGCGACGCCGGTGCTGCGGTCGGCGACGGGCGGCAGCGGACCTGCGGCCGACGACCCACCGCGGCGATGACGAGCCGCGATGCGGTCGCCGCACGGCTCGGAGGTCCGCGTCTGGTCAACCTGGGGTAGTCCGAGTGAACCCGCTGTTAACGAGCTCGTGGCCGTGCGCGAGACGTGCGGGGTGAACCCCGAGCAGTTCCGTCCCGCTCCCCACGGGCACCAGGGCTGGCCGCCGCCCCCGCGCCAACCGCACCAGCCGCCGCCCTGGGACCAGCAGTGGGACCAGCAGTGGGACCAGCCCCAGCGCCGGGCGCGCCCCATCGCCCCCGCTCGGCGCCCGCGCAGCCGGTGGCCACTGGTCCTCGCGATCGTCATCGGGCTGCCGCTCGTGCTGGTCGGGTCCTGCATCGCGCTCATCGGAGCGGGCGCCGAGCGGGTCCAGGAGGAGCGCGCGGGCGGGACCGTCGCGCTGGGCGAGACGTTCAGCTACAGGTCCGGGCTCGGGCTGTCGGTGTCCGTGCCGGTGCCCCACGAGGTCGACAACCGCTTCATCGTCGACCCCGACGCCGAGCGGGCCTTCGCGGTGACGGTGAAGGTCTTCAACGGCACCGACCGCCCGGTCGCGGCGGCACTCGTGACCGTGAACGCCACCGTGGCCGGCCGGCCCGTCCAGCGGCTCGTCGACGACACGCTCTTCGTCTCCCAGGACATCGCACCCGGGCGGTCACTGGAGTACCCGGCCCACTTCAAGGCCCCGAAGGACCTGGCCGGCGCCCTCCAGATCGCCGCGACCGGCGAGTTCAACGAACCGGTCTTCTTCACCGGGCAGCTCAGCTGAGCGCGGGACGTACGATCACCGGTGTGACCGCCGCACCGGTTCCCGCGCACGACGACGAGCGCGGGCCCGGCGACCGGGACCGGCCGCCCCTCGACCCCGCGGGCAGCCGCGCGGACGGCTCCCCGCCCACCGGGGTCACCCGCGCCGAGCAGACCCCGCGCGGGCGCTTCGACAGCCACGTCTTCGGCGCGCTGACCGACCCCGCCGCCCTGCGCGCCAAGGGCGTCGAGCTGCGGGTGGCCACCCCGTCCGCCGCCTTCGGCGCCTACGCGCCCCGGGCCGGGCGGCCCGACCCGGTCGAGTTCGTCGAGCGGACCAACGCCGGGCGCGTCGACGACCTGATCGCGCTGCGGGTCGGGCGGATGGCCGCGTCGCCGTTCGCGTTCCTGCGCGGCAGCGCCGGGCTGATGGCCGCCGACCTCGCCGACTCCCCCACCTCCGGGGTCACGGCGTGGATCTGCGGCGACGCACACGCCTCCAACTTCGGCCTGTACGCCTCGCCGGAGCGCCGGCTGGTCATGGACGTCAACGACTTCGACGAGACCCTCATCGGTCCGTGGGAGTGGGACCTCAAGCGGCTGGCCACGAGCATCGTCGTGGCCGCGCGGGAGACCGGTGGCCGCGACGCGGACGCCGTCACCGCGGCCGCGGACTGCGCCCGCACCTACCGGGCCGCCCTGCGCGAGCTGGCCGCGCTGCCCGTCCTGGACGCCTACTACCTGACCACCGACAAGAAGACGGTCTCGCACTTCGACACCGACGACCTGGGCGAGGTGTTCAAGCGGGTCGGGAAGAAGGCGCGGCGCAACACCAGCCGCCGCGTCGTGGAGAAGTTCGCCGAGCCCACCGAGCACACCGGCTGGCGGTTCGTCGCCGACCCGCCCGTCCTCACCCGCATCGACGACGCCACCGCGCGGGCCGTGCTCGACGGCGTCGAGGACTACGCCCAGCGCTGCCTCGACGACGAGCTGCGCCAGCTGCTGTCGCGCTACGCCGTCGCCGACATCGCCCACCGGGTCGTCGGGTTGGGCAGCGTCGGGCGGCGCAGCTACGTGATGCTGCTGCACGGCAACGGCGACGACTCGCTCGTCCTGCAGGTCAAGGAGGCCGGGCCGTCCGCGCTGGCCCCCTTCGCCGGGGCCACCCCCTACGCCCACGACGGCGAGCGGATCGTGCACGGCCAGCGCTGGATGCAGACCGTCAGCGACATCTTCCTGGGCTGGACCACCATCGAGGGCCGGCCCTACCTGGTGCGCCAGTTCCGCGACATGAAGGGCAGCATCGACCCGGTGCTGCTCGAGCCCCACCAGCTCGACGACTACGCCCGCGTCGTCGGCGCGGTGCTGGCCCGCGCGCACGCCCAGTCGGCCGACCCGCGGATCCTGGCCGGGTACTGCGACGGCGCGCGGGGCTCCGAGCACGGCGAGCGGTTCGACCGGGGCATGGCCGCGTTCGCGCTCGCCTACGCCGACCAGGTCGAGGCCGACCACGCGGCGCTGGTCGGCGCGGTCCGCGGCGGTCGCCTCCCCGCGCTGTTCCTCGACGGCTGAGGGGGACGGCCGGACACCCCGTCGCCGCGCTCGGCGGAGGGCGCTCAGCCCTCGGCCAGGTCCGCCTCGAACGCGCGCAGCCGCTCCAGGAACCGCCGCGGCTCGACCAGGTGCGGGTAGTGGCCCAGCCCGTCCCAGACCTCCAGCTGCGCCTGCGGGATCCGCCGCGCCAACCACTCGGCGTGCCCGGGGCCGGGGTCGATGCCGTCCAGGGCGAGGTAGGGCGCGGTGAGCCCGGCGACCATCCCGTCCACGGCGCGCTCCAGCTCGGTCGGCGTGGTGTCGAGCAGTAGGCCCCAGATCCCCAGCACGACGGCCTGGTCGGGGCGGCGCAGCGCATCCAGCCGCGCCCACTCGGCGTCGGGCAGGGGCCCGCGCATCGAGTCGAACAGGGCCGCGATGACCGCCGGGAACGCCTCCCCGCGCAGGTTGTCGGCCTGCGCCTGGATGCCGCCCTGCAGCGGGGCGAGGTCGAGGCTCTGGTCGACGTTCACCGCGCCGCGCACCTCGTGCGCCGCGGCGTAGGCCGTCACGACCATCCCGCCCAGCGAGTGCCCGACCAGCAGCGGCGCCCGCCCGCCCGGGTCGGCCCCGGCCACGACCGCCGCCACGTCGTCGACCAGCGCGGCGATCCCGTAGTCGTCGCCGCCGGGCGACTCGCCGTGCCCGCGCAGGTCGACCCGCAGGACGCGGTGGTCGCGGGCGAGGTCGTCGGTGAGCGGGTCCCACGAGCGGCGGTTCTCGGTGATGCCGTGCACGAGGACGAGCAGCGGCCCGTCCCCGCGTAGGTCGTGGGCCAGAGGGATGATCATGGCGCGGACGCTACGCCCCGGCCTGCGCCCCGCACCACGGCCACCCGGACGGCCCGGGCTCAGGGGCGGGGCCGGTCCAGGGTGAGCAGCCCGCGCTCCAGCGCCACGGTCACCGCGGCGGTGCGGTCGTCGACGCCGAGCTTGCCGAACACGTGCACCAGGTGGGTCTTCACCGTCGCCTCGGAGATCGCCAGGGAGCGGGCGACCGCCCGGTTGGTCAGCCCCCTGGCGACCAGGGCGAGCACCTCCAGCTCGCGCTCGCTCGGGGCGTCGGGCACCCGCGTGCGCAACCGTCCGAGCAGGCGGGCGGTGACCGCGGGGGCGAGCACGGACTCGCCCCGGGCGGCCGCCCGGACGGCCCGGAACAGCTCCTCGCGCGGGGTGTCCTTGAGCAGGTAGCCGACGGCCCCCGCCTCCACGGCGCGCAGGATGTCCTGGTCCTCGTCGTAGGTGGTCAGCACCAGCACCCGCACGCCCGGGTGGTCGCGGGCCAGCGTCCGGATCGCCGCCACGCCGTCCGAGCCCGGCATCCGCAGGTCCATCAGCACGAGGTCGGGGGCATGCCGGGCGACCTGGGCCACGGCCTCGTCGCCGTCCGCGGCCTCGGCCACGACGTGCAGGTCGGGCTGGCCGTCGAGCATGCCGCGCACCCCGTCGCGCACCACCGGGTGGTCGTCGACCACGACGATCCGCACCCCGCTCACGCCGACTCCTCGCTGACGCTCGTCGCCTGCGCGAGCGCAAGCGCTGCCGTGCTGAACGGTGAGCCCGCAAGCTCGCTCACGCGGGCACCGACGCCGCGACGGTGGTGCCCTCGCCGGGGGCGCTCTCCACGGCCAGGTGGCCGCCGACCGCGGCGACCCGCTCCCGCATCCCGATCAGGCCGAAGCCCCCGTCCGGGCGCGGGGCGGGCGTCCCGGCGAAGCCGATGCCGTCGTCGTCGACGTCCAGGGTCACGGTGTCTCCCAGGTAGGAAAGGCTCAGCACGACGCGGGACGCGCCGGCGTGGCGCGCGGTGTTGGTCAGCGCCTCCTGCGCCACGCGCAGCAGGGCGGTCTCGGTGTCGGTGTGCAGGGCCGTCGGCTCCCCGGTCACCCGCACCTCGACCGGCACCGCGTGCTCGCCCGACCACTGCTCGGCGCTGCGCCGCAGCGCCTCGGGCAGCGGCGCGCCGTGCAGCAGGTCCGGCCGCAGCGCCTGCACCGTGCGGCGCAGCTCGTCGAGACCGCCCCGGGCGGCGCGGCGGGCGATGTCCAGGTGGGAACGGACCAGGTCGGGCCGGTCGGACACGGCCTGGTCCGCCGCCTCCAGGTGGGTGACGATGCTGGCCAGTCCCTGCGCGACGGTGTCGTGCAGCTCGCGGGCCAGCCGCTGGCGCTCCTCGAGCCCGCCGGTGCGCCGCGCCGACGCGGCCAGCTGCGCGCGGGTCGCGGCGAGCAGCTCGAGCGCCGCGCGGCGCTCCTCGCTCTGCCGCGCCACCGCACCGACCACGACCGCGATGACGGCGGCCAGCAACGCCGTGGCCGCGACGCTGATCGCCGCCGCGGGCCCCGCGGCCCACCCCCCGCTCCGCCAGCCGATCAGAGCGGTGAGCACGACCAGCGGGACCATGCCCCACCAGTTCAGGGTGATGAACCCCAGCGGGAACAGCCCGTAGAGCAGGATGGTGTAGCTGTCGCCGTAGCCGGCGAGCGCGCCGACCAGCGCCACCGTGCCGACCCAGTACACGACGGCGGTCCCGGTGCTCTCCTCGCCGAGCGGCGCGCGGCCCAGCAGCGCCCAGTGCCACACCCCGAACACCACGACCAGCCCGGCCACGACCAGCCGGTCGGCCACGTCCAGCGGGCCGAAGAGCAGCGTGATCGCGGTCGGCAGCGCCAGGGTGCCGGCGAGCAGCAGGTGCCACAGCCCGGCCAGCCGGCCCCAGGCGTCCCGGCCCGCGACCGGCTCGTCCGCGTTGGCGCTCAGTTCGACTCCCACCGGAACACCCGCACCGCGACCGGTGTCGCGACGACCGTGACCGAGGCGAGGATACCGAGCGCGGGCCAGTCGACCACCCCGTCGGTCCAGGCCTCGCGCAGCGCCCGCACCGCGTAGGTCATCGGCAGCACGTCGCCGATGCGCTGGGCGAACTCCGGCAGCGCCTCCCGCGGGAACAGCGCCCCCGAGACGAAGATCGCCGGGAAGTACAGCACCGCCGCCACCGCCTGGGTGGTGCGCACCGTGGGCAGCACCGCGGCGAGCAGGAAACCGGTGGCCACCGTCGAGGCCGCGGCCAGCAGCAGCGCCGTCGACGTCGCCGCCCACGACGCCGGCAGCCGCAGGTCGAAGGCGGTCGCCGCGACCGCGACCAGCACGACCGCCCCGACCGCGCTCATCGCCAGGTGCGTCAGGGCGTGCGAGCCGAGGATCTGCCACGGGCGCAGCGGGCTGATCCGCATCCGGCGCAGCACGCCGCGGTCGCGGTAGTCGGCCAGCGTCTCGGCCATGCCCATGATCGCCGAGGTGGCCATGACGTAGACCAGGTAGCCGGGCACGAGGGCGTCGATCACCCCCGCCCCACCCAGGTCGGGGTCCGGGGCGTTGCCCTGCGCACCGTTGAGCGTCAGCAGCACCAGCGGCAGGGCCAGGGTGAACAGCACCGCGGCCGGTTCGCGCAGCAGCAGCGCGGACTCCACCCGGGTCAGCACGGCCAGCGGTCGCATCACGCCACCTCCGTCCCGGTCAGCGCGAGGTAGGCCGTCTCCAGGCTGCGGTGCTCGCCGCGCACGGCGTCCGGTGCGCCCTCGGCCACGATCCGGCCCCGGTCGATGACGACAAGCCGGTCGCACAGCATCTCGGCCTCGTCCATGGCGTGGGTGACCAGGACGACCGTCACCCCGCGGGTGCGCAGCCCGCGAACCAGGGACCACGTGTCGCGGCGCGCCGCCGGGTCGAGCCCGGTGGTCAGCTCGTCGAGCACGACCACCTCGGGGTCGCCGAGCAGCGCCAGCGCGATGAACAGCCGCTGGCGCTGACCGCCCGACAGCTTCCCGAAGGCCGTGCGGCGGTGCTCCCGCAGCCCCCACTCGTCCAGCAGCGCCGCGGGGTCGACCACCCCGCGGTAGGCCGAGGCGAACACCGCCATCGCCTCCCGCACGGTCATCCGCTGCGGCAGCACCGCCTGCTGCAACTGGATCCCGACGCGGCGGCGCACCCGCTCCGGGTCGGCCGCGGGGTCCATCCCCAGCACCCGCACGGTGCCCCCGTCCGGGCGGCGCAGCCCCACCGCGCATTCCACGGTGGTCGTCTTGCCCGCCCCGTTGGGGCCGAGCACGCCGAACACCTCGCCGCGGTCGACCCGCAGTGAGATCCCGTCGACGGCCACGGTCGCCCCGTAGGCCTTCCGCAGGTCGGTGATCTCGATGATCGCCGCGCCGCGCGATCCGCCGCCCGACGCGGGGGCCGTGCCGTTGGTTCCGCTGTCCATACCGACCATGCTGCTGGCCCGCCGGGGCCGTTCCATCGTCCGTGCCACGCCGCCCGGTCAACCGATCGATCGATGCCCGGTCGATCCGACGGGCGAGGGACGTGACCGGTTCCCGCCGCGTGCGGCCCGCGACCCGGGGTTAGGCTCGACCGGTAGTCCCGGAGCCCGTGGGAGGCCTCGAACGTGTCTGGGCCCGGCCGCCGTGCGGCCTCTCCGGTCGTCCTCGCGCTGGCCCTGGTCACGATGGCAGCCGGATGCGCCACCGCCACGGCCACGGCACCCCCCGCGTCTCCCGCGGCCGCGTCGACCACGGCGTCGGCGCCGGCAACGACCACGGCACCGAGCACCGCGGTCGCGCCGCCCGAGCTGCGGGTGATGACCTGGAACGTCCGCACCAACACGTTCGACGCGCCCGACTGGGCGCCCGTCGTGGCCGAGCGGGCCCCCGACGTCGTCGCCTTCCAGGAGATCTGCGCGGGCGACGCCGAGGACCTCGTCGGGCTGCTCCGCGCGGAGCACGGCCTGGACTACGAGCTCGTCCCGGGGCCGGCCCGGGAGGCGCTCTACGAGACCTGCCGCAGCACCGCGGCCGGCCCGGTCGTGTTCGGCCAGGCCGTGCTGTCGCGGGTGCCGCTCAAGGACCCGGTGAACACCTTGCTGCCCGACGGCGGCGGCCTCGACGAGCCCCGCGCGTTCCTGGCCGTCACCCTCGACGTCCCCGGCGCCCCGATCCGGCTGCTGACCACGCACATCACCATCGGGCCCGAACGCGGCGACAGCGAGGAGAAGGGCCGGCGGCGCCTGGCGCTGCAGGCCGAGCAGGTCGACGCCGTGACGCGGGCCGCGGCCGCCGCCGGCGACCGCGTCGTGGTCCTCGGCGACCTCAACATGGGCCCCGACGACCCGCGCCTCGACGGTCTGCAACGCGCCGGCCTGCGCGACGTCGACGAGGGGCGCAACTCCCCCACGTCCGACAACCGCGTCGAGGAACCCGGGTCACCCGCCCGGAACAAGATCGACTACTTGTTCGTGAAGGGGCTGGAGCGGGTCGGCGATCCGCAGACATTCTGGGTGCCCAGCTCCGACCACCGCCCGCTGGTCGCCACCCTGCGCCCCTGACGCACCGCCCCGCACTGCTCCGGTCGACCGAAGTCCTCACCGAGGGTATCCGCGTCCCCACAGCGCGCTTCCTTCCGGCAGTCGACCCGCGACCGGAACCCCGGTGTCCGCGAGGCAACTCGGTGATGGCGACGTGGCGCAACGGGGACGCCCTCGAACTGCTCCCACTCTCGCCGGCCGGCAAGTCAGCCGACGAGTGGGTGTTCGCTGTCCCGGAGCCCGCGGCCGATCCCGGGCAGACCGTGGCGGCGGTCGCGTCCGGGTTCGCCCTCGACTGCGTCCCGCAACTCCACGTCGGGGACCGGCCGCTCCCCACGTTCACCAGCGCGCGCCCCATCCCCGTCCACCGGTGACCCGGCCCTGCCGTTCGTCGTGCCCGACCTCGCCGCCGGCGCGCACGTCGCCAGCCTCACGTGCGGCCCTCAGGTGGCCACCGCGGAGTTCGACGTCCCGGCGATCCCGAGCCCCGCCACCACGACACCCACCGCCCGCCCACGAACGGCGGATCGGCGACCGGCGGCCCTGCCGGCACCTGGACGCCGCCACCCGGCCCGACCTCCACCGGCGGTCCCACCGGTGGGACGGCGCCACCACCGAACGGGGCGGCCCAGGCGCCGCCCCCCGGTGCGCCACCCACCGCTTTCGCCTTCACGTGGTCGAGAACGGTGCCTGGTTCAACGGGCACACCGCGGTGCTGGCCATCGCGCTGCTGATCGCCGTCCCGCTGACCACGGTCGCCTACTCCGGCACCGCGGAGCTCGACCAGCGGGGCTCCGACCAGGAGACCGGCCGGTTCCGCGTCATGATGGTGGGCCTCGTCGTCGTCGCCGTGTGCGTGCTCGTCTCCCGGCTCGTCGGCTTCCAGCCCGGCTACGTCTACGGGCTGTTCGGGTTCTTCGCCGTCAGCACCGCCCTGGCCCGGCGTCGGACCCCCCGGGTCGCGCGGTCGGTCCTGTGGGGCTCGGTCGCGCTGCTGGGGCTCGGCGTGGTGTCGTGGCTGGTGTGGTGGCCCGTCGACGGGGCGGTCCGGCGGCCCGAGCCCGACCTGGACCTGCTCGTGCTCGACTCCGCGCCGGCCGCCACGTTCGTGCTGGCCGTGCAGGGCGCGGTCTTCGGGCTGATCCCGGTCGAGTTCATGGACGGCAAGCGGTTGCGGGACTGGCGGTGGAAGGTGTGGGCAGGCGTCTGGGGCGCCGCGCTCCTGCTCTTCGTGCACGTCCTGTTCGACGAGTTCGTCCAGGAGTTCGACCTGGGCGAGGTCGTGGCGGTGGTCGCCCCGTTCATGCTCTTCGGGATCCTGTCCGGTCGGATCATGGATCTACCTGCACCTCACGAGACCGCCCGAGGAACCCCAGGACCCCACCGACGACCCGGCCTGAGCACCGGCGGAACGGCGCCGCCCTACGCGGCCATCACCCAGCGGATGCCGTGCGTGACGACCTGGCCGCCCGCCCGGACCAGCGTGTGCTCCACGACCGGCAGGTAGGGCAGCCGCAGCGGCGTGCGGGCCCACCACGGCAGCAGCTCCACCGCCGCGGCCGCCAGCAGCGCGTAGGGCGCCCTGGCCGCGATCGCCAGCGGCGGGTTCAGCAGCAGGAAGCGGGCCGTCGAGCGGGCCTGCGGGGTGCCGGCCAGCTCGGGTCGGTAGGCCGCGATCCGGTCCGCGAGGGCCGCCTCGGTCCGCGGCGGGTCGGGGACGCCGAGCTCCCGGGCCACCCGGGCGGTGTCGGCGACGTAGCCGTCGCGGCCGGCCTGGTCCAGGGGGCGCGAGCCGTAGCGCTGGTGGGCCCGCAGGAAGCTGTCGATCTCCGCGATGTGCACCCACTCCAGCAGGTGGGGGTCGCCCGCGGAGTAGGCCCGCCCGTCGGGTGCCCGCCCGCGCACCCGGCTGTGCACGCTCCTGATGCGCTCGATGACCGCGCGGGCCTCCGCGTCGGGCCCGAACGTCGTGGCGGCCAGGAAGTAGCTGGTGCGCGCGAGCCTGCCCCACGGGTCGCCGCGGTAGCCCGAGTGCCCGGCGACCCCGGCCATGGCCAGCGGGTGCAGCGACTGCAGCAGCAGCGCCCGCAGGCCCCCCACGAACATCGACGCATCGCCGTGGACGCGCCGGATGGGGCGGTCCTCGGCGAACCACCGCGGCCCGGGCGCGTTGTGGATCCGCTCCCGGCGGCCCGGCCCCTCGTCGCCCGCGACCTTCTGGAAGACGTCGGCGCCCAGGCGCGCGCGCAGCGCCGTGATGCGGTCGGTGAGCGAGCCGACCCCTCGAACCCGCAGATCGACCACCCCGCCATCATCCGCGACGGGCGCCCTCCCGGCCACCCGACGAGCTCGCGGGCACGGGGTGGCCGTAGAGCCAGTCGATGTCCGGGGAGAGCCCGAACGCCGCGGCCATCACCTCGTCGCGGGCCAGCTGGTCCGGCCCGTCCGGGAGGTGGAAGCGGGTGCCGTTGTCGCGCGACATGCCCTGCACGCGGGTGGTGCGGGGCAGGCGCAGCTCGGCGTAGCGGGCCAGCGCCGCCGGCACGTCGGCCGCGCTCGCCCCGGTCAGGCAGGCGGCGAGCGCGGCGGCGTCCTCGACGGCCTGCCCGGCGCCCTGCGCGGCGTAGGGCAGCATCGGGTGGCAGGCGTCACCGACCAGGGTCACCGCGCCCGCGCCCCACTCGGGCAGCGGCTCGCGGTCGAACAGGGCCCACTTGAGCGGGTGGTCCAGCGCCTCGACGACACCGCGCACGGTGGGGTGCCAGCCGGTGAAGGCCGCCCGCAGCTCCGCGGGGTCGCCGGGGTCGGTCCACGCCTCCCGCGTCCAGGAGCTCTCCTCGAGCACGCACACCACGTTGAGCAGGCGCCCGGCCGCGACGAAGTAGTGCACCAGGTGCGCGCCGGGACCCAGGTCGACCGTCGACCGGCGGCCGAGCCCCAGCCCGGCCACCCGCTGGGCGGGCACCAGGCCCCGGTACGCGACGTAGCCGGTGAACCGGGCGGCCCGCGCGCCGAACAGCGACGCCCGCACCGCCGAGTGGATGCCGTCGGCCCCCACCACGACGTCGGCGGCCGTGCCGGACCCGTCGGCGAACCGGACCTCGGCCCCGTCGGGCCGGCGCACCGCCCCGACGCAGCGCCGCCCCACCGCGACCCGCTCGGCCGGGAACGCCCCGGCCAGCACCCGCACCAGGTCGGCGCGGTGCACGTGCAGGTACGGCGCGCCGTAGGTCTGCTCGATGGCCGCCCCGAGCGGTGTCGAGGACAGCAGGCGCCCGTCGTCCCAGCGGCGGAACTCGAACACCTCGGGCCGCACCGCCACCCGCTCGATCTCGGCCAGCACCCCGAGGTCGCGCAGCACCCGCGTGGCGTTGGGCGCCAGCTGGATGCCCGCGCCCACCTCGGACACCGCGCGGGCCTGCTCGAACACCCGCACGTCGTGCCCGGCCCGCGACAGCGCGAGCGCCGCGGCCAGTCCCCCGATCCCGCCGCCGACCACCGCCACGGACAACGATCCCGACACCGCACGCACCCCCGCTCGCCGCCCGCCGTCGAGCAGAGCACGCGCGTCAACCGGGTAACCGGCGCGCGGCCGGGTGGCCCTGGAGGTGCCCGCGGGCGCGGAAGAT
Source organism: Pseudonocardia humida (assembly GCF_023898865.1). GTDB lineage: Bacteria > Actinomycetota > Actinomycetes > Mycobacteriales > Pseudonocardiaceae > Pseudonocardia > Pseudonocardia humida. The sequence goes on along the minus strand of NZ_JAGSOV010000041.1, from coordinate 15,209 downwards.
CGCTACGTTCGGCGGAGGCGAAGGGAGCGGGATGCGCGCGTACGGGTTCAGCGAGATCGGCGGGCCGGACAAGCAGACCTTCCTCGACGTCCCGGTGCCCGCACCGGGGCCGGACGAGGTGCTGGTCAGGGTCAGGGCGGCGGCGGTCAACCCCGGGGACTGGCGGGTCCGCAACGGCTCCTACGGGACGGCCGGTCCGGCGGTGCTCGGCCGCGAGGTCGCCGGGACGGTCACCGCGCTCGGGCCCGGGGTCGACGGGTTCGCCGTCGGCGACGAGGTGTTCGGCGGCTGCCCGGGGATGGTCGGCGGCTGGGCCGAGCAGGCGCTGGTCACCGCGTCCTTCGCCGCCCACCGCCCGGAGTCGGTGACGCCGGAGGCCGCCGCGGCCCTGCCCGTCGCCGCCGGCACCGCCTACGACGCGCTGGAGCAGCTGGGCCTGCCCCCGGGGGCGACCCTGGTGGTCAACGGGGCCGGTGGCGGCGTCGGGATCCCGGCGGTGCAACTCGCGCGGGCCAGGGGGCTCACCGTCGTCGGGGTCGCGAGCCCGGCCAAGCACGACCTGGTCGCCGGTCTCGGGGCCATCCCGGTGGCCTACGGGCCCGGCGTGCTCGACCGGGTGCGCGCGGCCGCGCCCGGCGGCGTCGACGCCGTCTTCGACCTCGCCGGCGGCGACGCCCTGCGCACGGTGGCCGAGCTCGTCGCGGACCGCTCGCGGTTGTTCTCGGTGGCCGACCGCCCGGTGATCGCCGAGCTGGGCGGGCGGGTCGTCGAGCGCGACCGCAGCACCGCCGTCCTGGCCGAGCTCGCTCGGCTGGTCGCCGCCGGGCAGCTGGACCCGCACATCAGCGAGGTCCGGCCGCTGGACGAGGCGGGCGAGGCGCTGGCGCTGGTCGAGAGCGGGCACGCGGAGGGCAAGGTGGTGCTGCGGATGCCGGTCGACTGACGGCGGGCACGCGTCGTCCCGGCCCGGGGCGGCCGCCCCCGGGCCGGGTCGCGCTCACACGGCGCTGTCGGCCCCGCGCTCCTTGAGCCGCTCGCGCGTGTTCGGGTTGACCGAGGGCCGGAACGGGATCTCCACGACCTCCGCGGCCACCGGGCGGCCCGGCTCGTCCGCGTACTCGTCGGGCAGGTCGACGGCGAGCGCGGTGCCCACCGCCGAGAGCTCGACCGGCACGTAGCCCAGCGCGATGTTGGTGCCCAGTTCGGGCGACCACCACGGCGAGGTCAGGTAGCCGACCGGGTCGCCGTCGACGTCGCCGCGGACCAGCCAGAAGTCGGGGGCGTACTCGCCGATGGGCCTGCCCGCGACCCGCATGCCCACCATGACCATCCGGAACGGCGGGCTGCCCGCCTCGATGAGCGCGCGGGCCCGCTCCAGCGCCGCCTTGCCGATGTAGTCGGCCTGCTTGGTCCGCGGCACCTGGTAGCCGAGGTTGACCTGGAACGGCAGCGTCTCGGCGTCCATGTCCTGGCCCCAGGACAGGATCCCCGCGGCCACCCGCCGGTGGTGGGCCGGGGCGATGACCCGCAGGTTGTGCGGGCGCCCGGCCTCCAGCACCGCGTTCCACATCTCCTCGGCGTGCAGCGTGGCGTCGCGCAGGTAGATCTCGTAGCCCTTCTCCCCGGTGAAGCCGGTCTGGGAGACGACCACCGACAGCCCGGCCACCTTTCCCTCCAGCAATCCGTAGGAGGGGATGTCGGCGATCTCGGCGCCGAACAGGTCGGTCATCAGGTCGACCGATCGCGGACCCTGGATCTGCACCGGCGCCACGTCGATCTCGTCGATCTCGACGTCGTAGGGCTGACCGACCTTGACCCCTTGCAGCCACAGCATGAGATCGGAATCGGAGAGGCTGAACCAGAACTCGTCCTCGGCGATCCGCAGCAGCACCGGATCGTTCAGGATCCCGCCCTTCTCGTTGCACAGGATGACGTAGCGGGCGCGCATCACGGGGATCTTCGCGGCGTCCCGGGTGATCACCAGGTTGACGAAGGCCTCGGCGTCCGGGCCCTTGACCCGGATCTGCCGCTCGACCGCGACGTTCCAGAGCGTGACGTCGTTGACCAGCGAGTCGTACTCGGCCATCGCGCCGCCGTCCTCGGGCCGGACGTAGCCGCGAGGGTGGTAGACGCGGTTGTAGACCTCGGCCCGCCAGCACCCGGCCGCCATGGAGAGGTGCCAGTACGGCGACTTGCGGATGCGGGTCGAGATGAGCAGTTCCACCGGGGTCGGGCCGGTCTGCCGCAGATTGATCGGGACGATCCGATCGGACTGGTCGACCGAGGGCTGGTTGTGGTGCGACTGGACAGCACGGGCACCATTCGACATCAACGTCGACATTGACGGCTCCACCATTTCCGGATCAGTTCCACGACCACGGGCGGTATTGTGGCGACTGCGGTCCCGACGTTTCCGGACAATCGAAATCGGCCGTGGCCCGGCCACGGTGCCGAATACGCTTCCCAGGAACTGCGCCGACTTCTGACCGCGCGCCGGAGGCTACTCGCGACGTGCCGCATAGGTCAACGGGTCGCACGATACGCAACGACCGTGGCGCAACGTCGTCCCCCGTCCGGGCGTAGGCCGGGGCCGGACGGAGGACGCGACAGAACCGACCGGCGGTGCCGAGCCGGCGGGAAGGTGTCGGGCGGGCTGCGCGAGCCCGCCGATGGTCCTGGGCTCAGGGGCGCCAGGCGCGCAGCCAGACCGTCCGCGGCGAGCGCCGCAGCACCGAGAGCGCCTCCTCGCTCAGCACGGCGTCGGTGTCGGTGATGACGTAGCCGCGCTCGCCCATCGTCGACAACGACTGGCCGGTCACGTTCACCCCGGCGTCGGCGAGCAGCCCGGTGATCTCGGCCAGCACCCCGGGGGCGTTCGCGTGCAGGTAGCCCAGCCGGAACGCGCCGGCCGGGCGGGGCGGGGCCACCTGGGGCAGGTTCACCGACAGGGCCGTGGCGCCCGCGGTGACGAACCCGAGCAGCTTGCCGGACACGAAGTGCCCGATCTCCTCCTGCGCCTCCTGCGTCGAGCCGCCGACGTGCGGGGTGAGGATGACGTTGTCCAGGTCGCGCAGCGGCGACTCGAACGGGTCGCCCTGCGCCTTGGGCTCGATCGGGAAGACGTCGATCGCGGCCCCGGACACGTGCCCGGACAGGATGTTCGCGCGCAGCGCGGCGTCGTCGACGACCATCCCCCGGGAGGCGTTGATGAACACCGCACCCGGCTTCATCAGCGCGAACTGCTCGGCGCCGAAGAGCCCGGCGTTGCCGGGGCGGCCGTCGACGTGCAGGCTCACGAAGTCCGACGCGGCCAGCAGCTCCTCCAGCGTGCCGACCCGCCGGGCGTTGCCGTGGGCCAGCCGGTCGGCGGTGTCGAAGAAGATCACCCGCAGCCCGACGGCCTCGGCGACGTTGGACAGCTGGGTGCCGATGTTGCCGTAGCCGACGATGCCCAGGGTGCGCCCGCGCACCTCGTGGCTACCGCGCGCCGACTTGTCCCAGACGCCCTCGTGCATCCGCCGGTTCTTCTCCGGCAGCCGCCGCGACAGCGAGATGATCTCGCCCAGCACCAGCTCGACGACGCTTCGGGTGTTGGAGAACGGCGCGTTGAACACCGCGACGCCCCGCTCGGCCGCGTCGGCCAGGTCGACCTGGTTCGTCCCGATGCAGAAGCAGCCCACGCCCAGCAGGTCCTTGCCCGCCTCCAGCACCGCGGGGGTGACCGTGGTGTTGGAGCGGATGCCGAGCAGCGACACCCCCGCCAGCGCGTCGGTGAGCTCGTCCTCGCTCAGCGACCCCGCCCGGGCGTCGACCTCGAAGCCCGCGCGCCGGAACGCCTCCGCCGCGACCGGGTGGATGTTCTCCAGCAGCAGTACCTTCACGCGACAAACCTACTGCGGCCCGCGTTCGGCCATCTGGCCGCTGCTGCGGGCCGGCCACCACGGCGCTCCGCCCGCCCGGAGCGGTCCGGCCTCGATCCGGGCGTCGTGCACCTCAGGGGGTCCGCAGGTCCTCCAGCAGTTCCACCTGGCCCGAGAGCACACCGGTGAGGATCGAGCGCGCGACCGCCATCAGCTCCGCGATCTGCGGGCTGGTCGTGGAGTAGTAGACCGCCGCACCCTCCCGGCGGGTCGTGACCAGGCCCGCCCTGCGCAGCACGGCGAGCTGCTGGGACAGGTTCGCCGGCTCGACGTCGATCACGGCCAGCAGCTCGGACACCGCGTGCTCGCGGAGGTTGAGCAGCTCCAGGACGCGGATCCGCACCGGATGCCCCATCGTCTTGAAGAACTCCGCCTTCAGCATGTACAGCGGCCTGCTCACGCGGGCCACCCTACGCGGGAGCCGTCGGGCGCCTCGCCTGCACATCGGCCGCGAGTCGGCTGCCGGCCGCGAACGGCACGTGACCGCAGTGCCGTTCACATCACCCGTTCGGCTTGACGTCCGACTACTCACCGTCTCTTTCATAGGCTCTTCGGAGGACGTTGTTGCGACTGGACACTCCTGGGCTACGCTCCGATTCCCCGCTCGGATAATCCCCTGAACACTTCCGAGCGCCGAGACGTCCCCGCCTGGAGGCTTCCCCCGAATGAGCAGCATCGACCAGTCGCTCGACGCCGCGGCGAGCATCAAGGGCGCATTCGCCATCGCCCTCGTGGACTACGACAGCGGCATGATGCTGGGGTCGCGCGGCGGCAGCCCCGAGTTCGACCTCGAGGTCGCCGCCCCCGGCAACAGCGACGTGATGCGCACCAAGCTCGACGTGATGCAGAAGCTCGGCCTGCGCGAGGCGATCGAGGACATCCTGATCACCCTGGACACCCAGTACCACCTGATCCGGCCCATCCGCGGCCTGCCGGACGAGAAGCTGTTCTTCTACCTGGTGCTCAACCGGGCGCAGGCCAACCTGGCCCTGGCCCGGCGCGACCTGAAGATGATCGAGCAGCAGTTCTACCTGGCCAACCCGATCACCGACCAGCCGGCCCCGTACTTCCCCTCGCAGTCCGGTCGCTGATTCCACCCGCAATTCCAGGGATCGGTCGCCGACGATCCGGCGGAACGATTCTTCGACGATTTCCCCGGAGCCGTGGAAATGTCGACGGCGGCACCACCGCGCACCGACGCGCGTCGGGTGTCGACTACTCGCCGTAACCACTCGCCGATCTCCACCGGCCCGACCAGCGACGGTCGGCCGCCGGGCCCCACCCTCCGTGTCACGTCCGCGTCGACACGGGAATGGATTGCACGATTTCGCACATGCCGACACCGAGAATTCACCGGGCGCGGCGTGACGCGGAGCGGTGGGACGGGAATCGGCCTCGACCGCTCACCTGAGCGCGCCGGTCAGCCCTGGCCCAGCGCCGAGACCGACTTCGCGATGCGCCGCCCGACCATCGCCAGCAGGCCGGCGAACTTGCCGACGTCCGCCCGGAACGCCGGCGCGGTGATCGACAGCGCGCCCATCGTCGCGCCCGAGGCGCCCACGAGCGGGATCGCGACGCTGACGAAGCCCTCGCGGGTCTGCTCCTGCTCCAGCGCGTACCCCAGATCGCGGGCCCGGGCCAGCTCCTGGCGCAGCAGCCCCGGCGCTACGACGGTGTAGGGCGTCACCCGCTCCAGCGGCATGCCGAGCACCTCGTCCAGCACGTCGGCGGGCCCGAAGGCCAGCAGGACCTTGCCGGTGGCGGTGCAGTGCAGCGGCATCCGGCCGGCGACGCGCGAGGGCCGGGTGATCTGGCCGTGCCCGGAGACCTTCTCCAGGTAGAGCACCTCCAGGCCGTCGCGCACGGCGAGGTGGATCGTCTCGCCGGTGGCCTGGTAGAGGTCCTCCATCCAGGGCCGGGCGGCGTCGTGCAGGATCCGCTGGCGCGGGACGCGCTGGCCGATCTCGAACAGCCGCATGCCCAGCCGGTAGTCCGAACCACGGCGCTCCAGCAGCCCCCACTGCAGCAGCTCCTGGGCCAGCCGGTGCACCGAGGCCTTGGCGACTCCGGAGCGGTGGGTGATCTCGGTCAGGCTGAGGTGCTCGTCGTCGGGCCCGAACGCCTCCAGGATCAGCCGCACCTTGCCCAGCACGCTGTTGGCGCCGGGGGCCGAGGCTTCGCCGTGCGGCGGGGTGGTCACCGTCACAGGATCGGTCAGCGGACCCCGTCCGGCCAACGGACCCGGACCGCTCAGCGGACCCCGGACCCGTCCGCGACCGGCAGCGGGCGCCGCGCCGCCTCGCCCAGGAACTCCAGGCTGAGCGCGTTGTAGCGGGCGGCCTGCTCGTGCTGGGGCCAGTGGCCGCACTCGTCGAACAGCTCCAGGCGCGAGCCCGGGATGCGCTCGTGCATCGCCGCGGCCTCGGGCACCTCCCCGAACGGGTTCTGCCTGCCCCAGACGATCAGCGTGGGGTGGGGGATGCGCCCCAGTTCCTCGGGGGTCAGCAGGTTGCGCCGCCGGCGCGCCATGTCCTGCAGCGACAGCAGGTTGTCGACGTTGGCCACGAAGTCGGGGGCGTGGTAGATCGCGTGCCGGACCTCGACCAGCTCCTCGGTGGCGTCGGCGGGGTCGGCCATGAGCAGCCGCAGCCGCTCGCGGGTCAGCTCGACGTCGTCGTTCGTCACCGCCTGCCGGGTGCTGGTCCTGATCCGTTCCATCACGGCCGGGTTCGCCACGGTGCCGCCCGCGCAGAGCAGTTGCAGGCTCCGCACGCGCTCCGGGTGCGTCGTGGCCGTGCGGGCGCCGACCCAGCCGCCCAGCGACTCCCCGACGACGTGCGCGCGGTCGATGCCGACCGCGTCGAAGTAGTCGAGGAGGTGCTCGACGTAGTCGGCGATCTCGTAGGGCCGGTCGGGCTTGCCGGTGCGGCCGTGCCCGAGCATGTCGATCGCGTGCACGTCGTAGCCGGCGTGCGCGACGACGTTGCGGGAGAAGGCCTCCAGGTGCCCGCTCGTGCCGTGCAGGAACACCACGGGCTCGGCGCCCGGGTCGCCAGCGCGCAGCGCACGGGTGCGGACGCCGCCGGCGTCGACGAACTCGACGCGGAAGGCGATCGGGCTCAGGTCGGTCCAGATGCTCACGGCTGCTCCCGGGACTCGGTCACTTCTAGTTGATCCGGTGGACCTGGGTGCTGCTGCGCGCGGCGAGCCTGCGCACCAGGACGACGACAGCGGCCAGTGCCGGTACGAGCGCGACCCGGGCCGCCCTCCCGCCCTTCACCGCGACCCCGCCGCGGCCGGCGAGCCCGCCTGCGCCACGGCCGCGGGCTGCACGTCCAGGAACCCGGAGACCACCGAGTGGTAGGCCTGCGGCCGCTCCTCCTGCGGGTGGTGCGAGGCGCGGCCCATCACGTGCAGGTTCCCGCTGGGCACCATCCGGGCCAGCATCAGCGGGTAGTCCGGGGTGAGGAACGCGTCCTGCATGCCCCAGAGGAACAGCACCGGGGCCCGGATGCGGCCCAGCTCGGCGGTCAGGTCCTGCCACTGCCCCCGCGGCGAGTCCGACATCGCGGCCAGCGCCCGCTCCCCCGGGTCGAGGCTCTGCTCGTAGCGCAGGTCGAGGGTCTCCTCGGGCAGCGCGTCGGGGTCGTACCACTCCAGCCGGGTGATCAGGGCGCGCATCTTCTCCCGGGTCGGGCCCTCGCCGCCGTAGTAGACGTCGCGGGCGTTGCGGCCGCGGCGCCCGCCCTCGGGCAGCGGGGCCAGCGGGCCGTAGAAGACCGGCATGCTGCCGGTGACCACCAGCGAGCGCACCCGCTCCGGGTAGTTCGCGGCCAGGTTCAGCGCGATGGTGCCGCCCCAGGAGTTGCAGACGAAGTCGGCCCGCTCGGCGTCGAGGGCGTCCATCAGCGCGACGGTCTTGACCGCGTGGTGGTCCCACATCGGCCCCTCGATCCGGGACTTCTCGGACCGGCCGTACTGGTGGATGTCGACCAGCAGGCAGCGCCGGTCGGCGGCGAACAGCGGGGCCACCGGCCCGAAGTCGCTCCACGCGGTGCAGCCGGGTCCGCCGCCGTGCAGGAAGATCGTGTCCGGACCGCTGCCCAGGTCGTGGTAGTGGTAGCGGACGCCACCGCCGTCGGCGTAGTGGCTGGGTGGGGCAGGGGCCATCGGTCGGTGCTCCTCAAGCGGTCGTGGTGCCGGTCAGCGCGGCGGTGGTCCGGGCGAGCACGGCGCACAGGCGCCGCATGGCCCGGACGTCGACGGTGTTCATCCCGCGCGAGAAGTCCAGCGCCGGGTCGACGTCCAGCACGTCGGAGGACGCCTTGGGCATCCCGACGCGCGCGGTGGGGATGCCGCGCGCCCGCAGGATGTTCGCGTCGGTGGCGCCGCTGTTGTCGGGCACCGGCTCGTGGGCGCGGCCGGCGACCCGTTCCCAGGCCGCGACGGCGCGCCGCACGACCGGCGCGTCCGGCGGGGTGTGCGACGCCGGCACGGCCAGCACCATCTCCACGCCGAGGTCCACCCCGAGCTCGCGGCCGACCGCCTCGACGAAGCGGGCGAGGTCGCGCTTGGTCGCCATGGGCGTCGCGCCCGGCGCCATCCGCAGGTCGAGTCGGATCCGGCACAGGGCGGGGGTCACCGCGAGCATCCGCTCCCAGCCCCCGGCGATCGCCCCGATCACGCCCTGCGGCGCCGCGGTGGGCGTGCGGTGGCGGCGCGGGTGCTCGGCGAGCCAGCCCTCCAGCCGGGTGACGACCTCGGCTGCGGTGACGATGGGGTTGCGGTAGGGCATGCGGTGCCGGCTGCCGACGTAGGTGTGCACGCCGGGGACGGTGATCTCGAACCAGGACAGGCCGACCTCCTCGTGCGCGACGAAGTCGCCCGGCTTGGCGATCACCGCGTGGTCGGTGTACCAGCCGCGTTCGAGCAGGAACGAGCAGCCCGCGCCGTGGCCGGTGCCGGCGCGCTGCGGGTAGCCCGGCGCCTCGACGGCGTTGGTGGGCATCCCGCCCGCACCGAACGCGACCACGACGTCGCCTGCCGGCCGCGGGCCGGCCTCGGCGAGCGCCTCGGCCAGCACCAGCAGGCACGCGGTGTGCCCCTTGGGATTGCTCGCGCCCAGTCCGGACACGAACGGCCCCTCGTCCCGGGCGACCGGCAGCATGTCCGGGCGCAGCCGCGGCCCGACCCACGGGACGTCGAGCGCCTCCTCGCCGGTGGTGAGGGTGTCGATGGGGGCGTAGAGCATCAGGTCCTCGCCGCCGCCCCGCCCGCGCAGCCGCCCGACGGCGTTGGCCTGGGTGGCGTCGAGGTGCTGGGCCGTCGCGGCGAACCCGGCCGCGGAGAGCCGGTCGGCGAGGAAGTGGGCCAGCGGCGCCTCGCGGCCGGTGGGGCTGGGGATCGCGGTCACCGCGCGGGCCGCGGCCCGCAGCCGGTCCTCGGTGATCCGCGCCAGGACGTCCGCGACCAGCGCCTCCGCCTGCGCCCCGGCCTCCGGCGGCGCGCTCACGGGGCGGTCCCGGCCGGTTCGACCATGGCGACGCCCATGCCGGTGAGCCACTCGGGCATCGCCGCGTAGGCCAGCCTCCTGCCGGGGGCGAACCCGAGCGCCGCGGCCATGGTCAGCCACGTGCGCAGCTCCTGGCCCCCGTTGCCTGCGGCGCGCTCGATGTCGGCGCTGGTCCAGGAGGCGTAGCGGCGCAGGTCGCCGGACTCCAGGTCGGCCAGGAACCGCTCGTCGAACCCGCTGAAGATCACCGGCCGGGCCGCGGTGATGATCGCGCGGCGGCGCTCGTCGTAGCGCTCCCACTCGCCGCGGCCGTTGAGCCAGGCCTCGACCAGGAACTCCTCGTCGGCGTTCTGTGGGTCGCGCCAGTCCGCCGGCCACGGCAGCTGGTGCGACAGCCCGCCGGAGGCGATGACGACGACCCGCAGGTCGCCGGGCAGCGCCCGCACCGCTTCGGCGAGGTTGTGGCCCAGTGCCACGCAGCGGTCCGGCCGCGGCAAGGGCACGGCGAAGACGTTCACCACCAGCGGCACCACCGGGACGTCGAGGTCGCGCAGCAGGTACTGGATGGCGTGGGTCTGCCCGTGGTCGATCTGCAGGCGCGCCGAGAGCGCGACCTCGGTGCCCCGCTCGATGAGCGCCTCGGCCAGTGCGCGGGCGACGGCGGGGTGGGTGCGCTGAGGCCCCTTGGGCGTCCCGGCCTCACCGGCGCCGACGACCTCCCCGACCCCGAGGGTGAAGGCCGGGATCAGGTCCAGCCAGAAGCCCCGGAAGTGGTTGGAGCCGACCACCACGGCCACGTCCGGGCGCGCCGCGGCGATCGCGTCGCGCGCCTCGCCGAGTGCGTCGCGGAACCGCTCGGCGTCCTCGGTGTGCACCACCCGGTCCCAGTGCGTGTTCATCAGCGTGGAGTGGGAGGCCCCCACCCCGAGCACGATCCGCGCCATCGCCGCGTCCTCCCGCCCTCAGCCGCCGTCGGTCGGCGCGGCGGGCTCCAGCCCGTCGGCGCGCAACCGCGCGACGCGCTCCTCGGTGACGTCCTCGGCGAGCCTGCGCCAGCGCAGCAGCGACTCGTCGGGCCGGTAGAGCCGCTCCGGCGGGGCGTCGGTGAGCTCGACCATCCACTTGTCCTGGGCGGAGAACTGGCCGTGGAACAGCCAGCGGACGAACCCGAGGTACTTCGCGTAGAACGGCAGCGCCCGCGCGCCCTCGTGGAACTCGGCCATGACGCCGACGTAGAGGTGGTTGCCGGCGTCGACCGGCACGTAGAACTCGTAGTGGATGAAGGTCGGGTAGACCACCCGCAGCACGCCGGGCATCGACACCGACACGAAACCGGGGAACTCCTGCGCGGCGATCACCGGGTGCACCTCGCGGTGCCCGCCGGTGTTGCCGATGTTGGCGGTGCGCCGCGGCGGCTTGAGCTTGAACCAGGCCTGGTTGTCCCAGCGCCCGAGGCCGGGGAAGTCCGCGGTCCAGTGCTGGGCGTCCTGCACGCGGAAGATCCAGCGCCCGCGCTGCACGATCCGCGTCTCGTTCCACACCGGCATGGCCTTGAACAGCCGCCACAGCGCCGTGCGGTGCAGGTACTTGGCGTGGCCCTCGTCGTAGCCGTTCTCGCAGGCGAAGCGCCAGTCGCCGACCCGGGGCTGCATCCGCGAGCCGATCACCGCCGGGTTGTCGACCAGTTCCTCGGGCAGCTGCTCGTCGATCGGCGGGGCGTCCTCGCCGTCGCCGACGAACACCCACACCATGCCCAGGCGCTCGGCGACCTCGTAGGTCGGCTGGGTGACCTTGCCGCGGATCGGCGACTGCGGGCCGTCGGTGATGGCGGCCAGCAGGTCGCCGGTCTCCAGGTCGAACGTCCACCCGTGGTACGGGCAGGAGATCGTGCCCGGGAACTGCTGGTCGCCCTGGCTGAGCGGGACCCCGCGGTGCGGACAGCGGTCCTCGATGGCGTAGGCGGTGCCGGCGTCGCGGATCAGCGCGATCTTCTCGCCGAGCAGCGTGACCTGCTTGGGCCTGCCGGTGAGCTGGGAGGAGTAGCACACCGGGTACCAGTAGCCGCGGAACCCGGCGGCCGCGCCGCGGTAGTGCGGCCAGGTCGACCAGTCCTGGCGGCCGGGCAGCCGGCCCGCCCGGCGCGGACGCCTGCGCGGGACCGGGGCGGTCGCGCCCGCCGCCCGGTTCTGCACACTCATGCCGACCCTCCCCGAACCCCGCGGCGGCAGCGCGCCGACGCGACACGGCGAGTCCAGCACCGCGCCGGGCGGGCTCCAAGGTCAGCGGTCCGCTGACCGGACCGCGTCCGGAATCCGGGCGCGGTTCGCCCAGCGGTCCGCGTTCGTGCCGGTGAACCGGCGCCGGGCCCGGTCCGGTGTGCGGACCGGGGTCTTTGACAAGCCGGCGCCGTGGCGAAACTCTCGACCACCGGCACCCGCCGCCGAGGCCGAGGAGCAGGGATGACCCAGACGACGCAGGCCCCAGCCGCCGAACCAGCCGCGACGCTCGACGCGGTGCTCGACGAACTGGCCGAGCGCCGCGAGGAGTTCCAGCGGTTGCGCTACGTCCCGCGCGACTTCGTCGACCGGCTCGTGCGGCTGGGCCTCTACCGGGCCTCGGCCCCGCAGCGCTTCGGCGGCGAACCGATGCCGCCCGCGGACTTCCTGCGCCTGGTCGAGCGCATCTCGGCGGTCGACGGCTCGACCGGCTGGGTCGCCAGCTTCGGCGCCCAGGTGTCCTACCTCGGCCCGCTGCCGGTGGACACGCTCGCCGAGATCTACGCCGACGGGCCCGACGTCGTCTTCGCCGGCGCCCTGTTCCCCGTCCAGCCCGCGCCGCCCACGGAGCGCGGTTTCCGGGTGAACGGGCGCTGGAAGTTCGCCAGCGGGTGCATGGCCGCCGACGTGCTGTGCGTCGGCATCCCCGGCGACGACAGCACCGCGGGCAAGCCGCGGGGCGCGGTGCTGCGCCCCCGCGACGTCGAGATCATCCAGGACTGGGACGTCGTCGGGATGCGGGCGACCGGCTCGTTCGACCTGGCCGTGCACGAGGTCGACGTCGACCGCGACTGGACCTTCATCCGCGGCGGCGAGCCCAGCATCGACGAGCCGATCTACCGCTACCCGACCATCACCTACGCCGCCCAGGCGCTGTCGGTCGTCTCGGCCGGGGTGGCCCGCGCGGCGCTCGACTTCGCGACGGGCACGGGCGGCGGACGGGCCAGCGTCACCGGCGCGCCCAAGCTGGCCGACCGGCCCTACTACCGGGCCCAGGTGGCCGAGGCCGAGGCCACGCTGCGCTCGGCGCGCGCCTACTTCTACGAGGCCGCCGAGGAGGCCTGGCAGAGCGTCCTGCACGGCGAGCTCGACGACGGGAAGAACGCCCACCTGCGCCTCTCGGCCGCGCACCTGGCCCGGACCTCCGCGGCGGTGGTGAGCGCGATCGTGTCGATCTCGGGCACCGCGGCGATCTACTCCGACCACCCCCTGCAGGCCCTGCTGGCCGACGCCCAGGTCCCCCAGCAGCACGCGTTCCTGTCCCCGACCATCTACGACAGCGCCGGGGCCGTGCTGATGGGGATGGCGCCGACGTCACCGGCGTTCCGGTGACCACCGCCGCGCACCCCCAGCAGCCTCGTTCGTGCTCACGTGCACCGCGACCGCCGCCGGCCGACCTACGGGGCGCAGCCGGGGCGGCGCAGCACCGCCCCGGACGTCCCGGCCAGCGACACCGAGGTCACCGTGGCGCCGTCCTGGTCGACGAAGGGCCCGCCCAGCTCGACCGTGCGGGCCCCTGACCGGCTCGCGCCCGCGTTCACCACCGCGACGCCGCAGGCGAAGTCGCGCCGCCACAGGTTCGGCCCGACCGGCGTCCGCGGCCCGGCCGGGTCGCCGAGGTCCCACTCGTACTCCGGGCGCCACGGGGTCGGGTCGCCGTAGGCGTCGGTGCGGGCGATCTCGACGAACGCGCTGCGCGGGCCGGCGGCCATCAGGTAGCTGGCGAAGGCGTAGCGGAACGGGCGCACCGCCCCCGGGGAGAAGTGCGGCTGCACCCAGGTGATCTTGCCGCGGACCTCGTTCGACTCGATCTGGCCGACCACCCGGCTCCAGCCCTCGCCGTACTCGGCCAGCATGTTGGTGTCGGAGAAGACCAGCCACCACTCGTCGAAGCCGCCGTCGAGGTGCTCGGTGTAGGCGTCCCACACGCCGGGGTGCAGGCGTGCGTTGGCCAGGTTGGCCACCGTCTCCAGCCCCGCCGCGCGGAAGTCGTCGCGCACGTTCTGCAGCATCGAGGTGTAGGCGGCCTGCATGGCCCGGTCGTCCGGGTACTTCGGCGGGCACGAGCCGCGGTGGTAGGTGTCGCAGTCGAACAGGGCGTTGTCCATCTCGACGCCGTCGAACCCGGCCGCCGTCGCGGCGGCGATCACGTTCGCCGCCCAGGCGTTCTGGTAGTCGGGGTTGCCCACGTCCATCTGCCAGTGCCCCGGGTAGCCGCTGTACTCGTAGCGCCCCCCGCGCGGCGAGGTGAGGAACCAGTCGGGGTGGTTGGCGTCGGCGTCGCAGTAGCCGACCCCGGTCGGGAGGTCACGGTCGTCGACGCCGTTGCGGCAGGCGTAGCTGCGCGTGGAGGACAGGTCCTTGTAGACGTAGACCCGGATCGCCGGGTTGGCCGCCTTCAACCGCGGGATCAGCCCGCTCTCCCACTGGTTCAGCACGACGAACGATCGCCGCCGGGCCTCGGTGGCGAGCAGGTCGTCAGTGGTGGCGGTGGAGTTCAGGTGCAGCCAGAGCGACTGGGCGGTGCCGGTGCGCGGCGGCGCGGGCGGCGACGAGGTCGTCGGGGGCGGTGCGGGTGCTGCGGGCGGCGCGGACGCGGTGGCCGCCGGTGCAGCGGCGTCGGGCGGCACCGGGTCGGTCGGCGTCGGGCGCTCGCCCACCGCGGCCAGCGAGACCCCCAGCACCGCGACGAACAGGGCGCCGATGGCGGCGACCAGAGCGGCGACGCGTGCGCGGCGCAGGCCGGGCACGGCACCACCTCCGGATCATCGCCACCCGCCCGGGTGACAGCACACACGGTAGTGGGAGCGTTCCGGAGCCGCGCCACGTGGTCGTCGCGCGGCTCCCACCGGCACCACGTCTCAGATTGCGCGCTCCGCGGACCAGCCGACCTGATCTCATCGGGGGACGACCGGCGAGGAGGGCCAGCGGTGGACGACGTCGAGGTGTTCGGCATGGCCGAGGAGACGCTGGCGGAGGTCCTCGGCCGGGTCGGACCGCAGCACCGCGGGATCCGCGTCGGGCCGGTCGCCGAGCGCCCGGGCTGGGACGGGGTCGCGCCGCTGGCCCGGTTGGCGGAGCGCGGCCCCGGCGCCCCGGCGCACGGCGAGCTCGTCGAGGCCGCGGCCCTGCGGAGCTTCCTCGCCCACGACGTGGCGATGGCCCTCGGATCGCGGGCCTGCCCGCTGCCGGAGGCCCTGGCCGAGGCCCTGTTCACGCGCATGGAACCGGACGCCGGCCGGTGGCGCGCGTGCGGGGTGTTCCGCGACCGGCTGCCGCTGCCCGCCGGGCACGTGTCCTGGCGCGACCGGTTCCTGCTGCTGGCCGGGCGCGACCCGCACCCGTTCGACTGAGGCGCCCGACCAGCGGTACGGCTAGTGCGGTGGCCATGAACGTTCACCGGTTCACGACACGCCGACCGATGTCCCGGGACTGAACCGGTGCTGCTCCACCCTCGATCCCGCATCAACCCGGGATCGAGGAGGTGGGCAACGGGTGGCC
>NZ_JAGSOV010000040.1 GCF_023898865.1 Pseudonocardia humida | reverse complement strand
CCGCCGCCGTCGTCGGGCCCGCGGAGTCCGCCGGGTCGCCCAGGCCCGCGGCCGCCCCCGCCCGGCACCGCCTGCCCGACTCCGCCCCCTGCGCCCCCGGGCCCCCCGTTGCCCCCGGCCCCCCCCCCCCCCCCCGCCCCCCCCCCCCCCCCCCCGCCCCCCCCGGGGGGGGGGCCGGACCCCGGGGCCCCCGCCCCGGTCCCCCCCCCACGACCTCATGCGGCCAGGGCGAGGAGGGCACCGGCGGCGAGCGACGTGACCGTGCGGACGTGGTTGAGCCGGGTCCAGCGGTGGGCGTAGTCGCGCCAGAGCCGGGTGGGGCGGCCGCGCTCGGCCTCCAGCGCGTTGTTGAGCGGCACGTTCCCGGCCATCGTCACACCGATCGTGCCGACCAGGTACAGCGCCGCCCCGGACACCGTCAGCGGTGCGGTCCGCGCCCCCGACACCAGGTCGGCCACCGCGACCGCGGCGGCCGCGGCCGCGGAGCCGAACAGCAGCGCCATGAACGGCGGGCGCGGCGCGGTGCGGTTGATGCTGCGCATCGCCTCGGCGCCGGCCTCGTCGGGCAGCCGGGTCAGCCCCTGCATCGTGAACGTGGAGAAGGTGAAGAACGCTCCGCCCACCGCCGCGCACCCGACGCCCGCCACCAGGCTCGCGACCGGCCCCAGCGCGCTCACGACGCGCTCCAGGCACCCGCGGCGGCCGCGCGCCGGGCGAACCAGCGGAACGGGCGGGCCGGGCGGCCCAGCCCTTGCGCGACGCCGTCGGCGGTGCTCTCGTTGCGCCCGTCCAGCACCTCGGTGAACAGGAACCGCAGCAGGTCCAGGACGTCGTCGGGCACGCCGTGGCGGGCCATCTCCGCCGTCCACACCGACATCGGCAGCGGCTGGTAGGCGATCTCCCGCCCGGTGGCCGCGGCGATCTCGGCCACCGCGTCGGCGAAGGTCAGCAGCTCGGGCCCGGTGGCCTCGTAGACCCGGCCGGCGTGGCCGTCCTCGGTCAGCGCCGCGACGGCCAGCTCGGCGAGGTCGTCGACGTCCACGAACGGTTCGCGCACGGCGTCGGCGGGCAGCGCGACCACGCCGGACAGCACGCCGTCGAGCAGGTAGCCCTCGCTGAAGTTCTGCGCGAACCAGCTCGCCCGCACGACCGTGGCGGGGATACCGGAGCCGAGCACGACCTCCTCGCTGCGCTGGGCGGCGGGCTCGCCCCGCCCGGACAGCAGCACCAGCCGCTGCACGCCCTCCTCGAAGGCGATGGCGCTCAGCGCGCGGATGGCGTCGGTGGAGCCCTCGACGGCCAGGTCGGGCACGAAGGCGAGGTAGGCGGCGCGGGTGCCGCGCAGGGCGGCCCGCCAGGTCGTCGGGTCGTCCCAGTCGAAGGGGACCTCGGCCGACCGGGAGCCGATCCGCACGGGCAGGCCGCGGGCGGCGAGCCCGGCGGCGACCCGGCGCCCGGTCTTGCCGGTGCCGCCGGTGACGAGCGTCGGGGCGGTGATCGGGAGGGTGGAGCGGCTGGTGGTGGTGGTCTCTGCGGTCATGGGAGAACCCTCGCGCCGGGGGAGGTCCCGGGGCGTCGGGGAGCACCCCGAACCCCCACCCCGAGATCCCGTGGGGCGGCGACCGGACGGGTCACGGCTCGCCGGTCAGCACCCCCGCCAGCTGGGTGCGCCCCCCGATGCCCAGCTTCAGGTACACCTTCCCCAGGTGCGTCTCCACGGTCTTGCGGGTGACGTAGAGGGCCTGGGCGATCTCCGGGTTGCTCAGCCCCTCCGCGGCCAGCTCGGCGATCCGCCGCTCGGAGGCCGTCAGCTGCTCGACGCCGCGGCCGTCCGGGTCGCCCGAGCGGCCGCCGGCCGCGCGCAGCTCGACCGCGGCGTGCTCGGCGAGCGCGACGGCCCCGCACGCCTGCGCCGCGCTCAGGCCCTCCTGCAGCGGGCCGCGGGCCTCGGTGCGCCGGTTGGCCCGCCGCAGCGCCGCCCCGAGCTCGACCAGCGCCAGGGCGTGCTCCAGCCGGGCGGGCGAGGCGGCCAGCACGTCCACCGCCTCCGCCAGCCGCTCCACCGCGCCGCCCTCGGCCGCGGCGCACGCCCGCAGCGCGACCCCGATGCCGGCGGGCGCGGCCCAGCGGCGGGCGAGGGCGAGGTCCTCGTCGGCCAGCCGCCGGGCCTCGGCCCGCTCGCCCACCGCGGCCAGCGCCAGCGCCGCCGTCGACCGCCACCGGTGCGCCGACGGGTGCACCGACCCGGTCACGCCGGTGCGCCTGCCGAACTCGACGAGGTCGGCGACACCGTCCTCGACCCGCCCCCGGGCGAGCCGCAGCAGCGCTCTGGTCTCCACCAGGACGTCGTCGGTCAGCCCGGACGGCAGCACGTCGGGCAGCCCGGCCGCCGCCCACTCCGCCTCGGCCTCGGCGGTCCGCCCGGCCGCCACCAGCACCTGCACCAGCAGCCCGTGCACGGTCCCGGCGCCGAACGGGATGCCGTGGGAGACGACCAGGTCGATCGACGCGCGGGCGTCGGCCTCGGCGGGCCCGAGCGCGCCGCGGCGCAGCGCCGACCAGCCGCGGTAGTGCGTCGCGTACGCCATCCCGGGCACGACGCCGCGGGCCCCGGCCTCGGCGAGCTCGCGCTCGATCGCCCGGCCCACCTCGTCGAACGCGCCGGCGCCGAGCCCGGTGAGCAGCAGGTGGTAGAAGGGCCCGACGACGTCCAGGTCGCCCGGCGACGCGGCCCAGCCGGCCGCCAGCACGGGGACGACGAACCCGGCCGCCGCGGCCGCGGTGCCCGCCGTCCGGCCCCGCTCGAACGCCAGGCTGGCCAGCACCAGCCGCTCCCCCGGGCCGGTGCCGGGCAGGTCGGCGTGGCGCTCCAGCCTGCGCGCGGCCGCGGCCACGGCGTCCGGACCGGCCTGGTGGGCGTGCGCGGCGAGGTCGGCCTCCAGCAGCAGGCCCAGCTCGCGGTCGGCCGCGGCCACCTCCGCGACGGCCGCCTCGATGGCCGCGACGGCCTCCGCGGGCCGCCCGGCGACGGTGAGCGCCAGCGCGTGCAGGCGGACGACACGCCCGCGCAGGGCCGGGTCGGCGGCCAGCGCCGCGGCCTCGGCCAGGTGCGCGACGGCGGCCGGGTCGGCCAGCCGCAGGTGGGCGCCGCCCAGCTCGAAGAGCACCTCGGCGCGGTCGGCGTCGGGCGGCGGCTCGGCCGCGGCACGGCGCAGCCACGCCTCCGCCGCCACCGGGGCGCCGCGCCCCAGCGCCGCCGCGGCCACCCGCCGCAGCAGCGCCACCCGCTGCGCGTCGCCGACCGGCTCGGTCGCCACGATCTGCGCGGCCACCCGCTCCTCGCCCGCCCCGCCCGCGACCAGCAGCCGGGCCGCGTCGGCGTGCATGGCGCGCCGGCGCAGCGCCCCGGTGTCGGCGTAGACGGCCTCCCGCACGATCGGGTGCGCGAACTCCAGCCCGGCCACCGCCCGCAGCATCCCGAGCCGCTCCAGCGCCTCGGCCGCCGCGACCGCGTCGACGGCGGGCACCCCGGCCAGCGCGGCGGCCTCGGCGGGCGTCGCCCCGTCGCCGAGCACCGCCAGCGCCCGGACCAGCTCGGTGGCGACGGGGTGCGCGGCGGCGATCCGCAGCAGCGCCGCGTGCGCCACCGACGCCGGCCCGACCCGGGCCACCCGCGCGGCGCCCGCCGCGTCGGGGGCGACGCCCCGCTCGCGGACCTCGCGCAGCAGCGCGTCGAGGAAGAACGGGTTGCCCCCGGTCGCCGCCCGGCAGGCCGCGGCGAACTCGGGGGCGACCGGCGCGTCGAGCCGCGAGCGCACCAGTTCGGCCACACCGTCGTCGGAGAGCGGACGGGCGCCGACCACCGCGGTCTCGTCGGCGAGCGCGAGCCGGTCGAGCTCGGCCGGGGCGGGTTCCCCGGTCCGGCGGGCGACGAGCACCGCGAGCCGCAGCCCGTCGAGCCGGGGGGCGAGGTAGGTCAGCAGCCGCACCGACTCGGCGTCGGCCCACTGCACGTCGTCGACGGTGAGGGCGACGGGCCGCTGCTCGGCCAGGTTGTTGAGCAGCCAGTACAGCCCGTGCAGGGTGGCGAAGGGGCTGGTCGACGGCGCGGTCGCCCCGCCGAACAGCGCCTCGGCCTGGGCCGCGGCCCCGGCCAGCAGCCGTGCGCGCTCCTCGCCGCGCGCCCCGACGACGAGCGGTTCCAGCAGCTGGCGCACGCACCCGTAGGCGAAGTCGCGCTCCAGCTCGCCGGCCCGCGCCCGGAAGGTGGCGAAGCCCAGCCGTACGGCGTGCGCCTCGGCGGCGCGCAGCAGGCTGGTCTTGCCCGCCCCCGCCGGACCCTCGACGAGGACGGTGCCGCCGCGCCCCCCGGCCGCGGCGTCGAGCGCCCGGTACAGCGCCGCGAGCTCGCCCGCCCGTTCCACCAGGTCGACCGCCGGGCGCTGCACGTCCGCGAGGTTAGCCTCGACCGGTGGTGTGGCCCGACGCGGATTTCCCGGCCGATCCCTACCCCGGGGCCGTGCCGCCGGGCTCGTTCGCGCACGAGGACCGGACGGCGCACGAGATCGACCCGGACGGCCGAGTCGCCGGCCTCCCCCTGGACGACTGGCTCGCCGCGCGCGGCGCCCCGCCCAGCGCGGCCCGGGTCCCGGTGCTGGCCTACGGCTCCAACCGCAACCCCAGCAAGATCACCTGGCTGCGCCGGGAACTGGGCCTGGGCGACGACCCGGTGGGTCGCCCTGCGGGTGCGCACCAGCGGGGTGGCCGCGGTGTGGGCGGCCGGCCTGCGCTTCCGCGACGGCCAGCGCCCCGCCGTCCTCGCCGCCGCCCCCGGCGCCCGCGAGACCCACCTGCTGTGGCTGGCCACGCCCGAGCAGATCGGCGTGCTGGACCGCTGCGAGGGCCGCGACGACCGCTTCCGCCTCGCCCGCCTGCGCACCGGCGCGGTGGAGCTGGACGACGGCGGGGTCGTCGAGGCACCGTGGTGCTACCTCGGGCACTCCGCGATCCGCCACCCGCTGCTGGTCGACGGCGCCCCGGTGCGCTGCGCCGACGTCCCGCAGGCCGAGGCCGCCGGGCTGGCCGGGGAGGCCGGGCCGGGCGACGGGCTCGACGCCGAGACGGTCGTCGGCGCCCCGCACCCCGACGAGTGGCCGGCCGCGCTGTTCACCTACGGGCTGCTGCAGCCGGGGCAGTCGGGCTGGCCGATGGTGGCGCCGCACGTCGACGGCGCTCCCCGCCGGGCCCGGCTCCCCGGCCAGGTGCGCGACACCGGGCAGGGCTGGCCGGCGTGGCTGCCCGAGCTGCCCGGCTCCACCCCCGGCACCCTCGTCCCCCTGCGCGACCCGCAGCGCCTGCTACCCGTCCTCGACGAGTACGAGGGCCCCGACTACCAGCGCATCCGCGTGACGGTCCCCGGCACCGGCACGATCTGCTGGGCCTACGCCTGGCGCTCCGCCGCGGAGGGCTTCGCCGCCCTCCCCCACGGCTGGCCGCTGCGGTAAGCGCAGGGCTCGTCGCAGAGCCTGCATGGTCGTCGCAGGGCGCGCGGCATCTGCGCCGACCATGCGGACTCTGCGACGCGGGGGCGTGCCGGCTAGGCGCGGAACCCGCCGTCCCGGACGCCGCGGACGAAGGCCGACCACTCCGCCGGGGTGAACACCAGGACGCCGACGGCACCTGCGCGGGCTGCCGCAACGCGCCCACCCCGTGGCCGTGCACGACCGCCACCATCGCCCGGCTCGCCCTCCCGCGCAGCGGTCCGTCCCAGGACGCGCCCGCTGCCCGGTGCGGGTGAGCGCGCATAGGGTGCGCACGTGCCTCCCGCCGCTGCCCGGACGCCACCCGCCTCGACCACGGTGCTCATCGCGGGGGCCGGGCCGGTGGGGCTGGCGGCCGCGGTGGAGCTGGGGCTGCGCGGCGTCGAGTGCACCGTCGTCGAGCCGCGCGCCACCGTCTCCCGGTCGCGGCCCCGGGCCAAGACGATCAACGTCCGGACGATGGAGCACCTGCGCCGCTGGGGCCTCGCCGACCGGCTGCGCGCGGCCGCGCCGCTGCCCGTCGCCTTCTCCCAGGACGCCGTGTTCTGCACGTCGCTGAGCGGGCGCGAGCTGTCCCGGTTCACCGGGATCTTCGGCATGGTCGCCGACGGCGACCGCTTCGCCGAGCTCGGCCAGCAGGCCCCGCAGTACGTGCTGGAGGAGCTGCTGCGCGGGGTCGTCGGCGAGCTCGACGCGTGCACCCTGGTCACCGGGTACTCGGTCGTCGACCTCGACCAGTCCGACGACGGCGTCCGCGTCGCCGTCGCCGGGCCCGACGGCAGCCGCGGCACCGTCGAGGCGTCCTACGTCATCGGCTGCGACGGCGCCCGCAGCGCCGTCCGCGACGCCATCGGCTCGGCCTACGTCGGCGAGCTCGCCATGCGGCCCAACTTCGGGATGGTCTTCCGGGCGCCCGAGCTGTGGCGGCACGTGCGGCACGGGCCCGCCGTGCACTACTGGACGGTCAACCGGGAGGCGCCCGCCCTGATGGGCCCGCTCGACCGCGACGGCACCTGGTGGGTGATCGCGTTCGGCGTCGACCGGGAGGCGGGCCTGCGCGACCCGCAGCGCATCGTCGACGGCCTGGCCGGGGTCCCGGTGCCGGCCACGGTGCTGTCCACCGACCCGTGGACGGCGCGGATGGAGCTGGTCGACCGGGCCCGGCGCGGGCGGGTGTTCCTGGCAGGCGACGCCGCCCACCTCAACCCGCCCTTCGGCGGGCACGGCTTCAACACCGGCCTCGGCGACGCCGTCGACCTGGGCTGGAAGCTGGCCGCGGTGCTCGCCGGCTGGGGCGGACCCGGCCTGCTCGACAGCTACGAGGCCGAGCGGCGCCCGGTCCAGCAGAAGATCATCGATGCGGCCGTGGCGAACATGCGGACGCTGTCGGGCGAACTGGTCACCGACGACCTGGACGACGACGGCCCGGCGGGCGAGGCGGCCCGGCGGCTGGCCCACGAGCGCATCCAGCGGACGAAGGCCGCCGAGTTCCACGCCCTGGACCTGGTCCTCGACCTCGGGGTCCGCGGTTCGCCCGTCGTCGCGGCGGACACCGCGCCCGACGGCCGGCCCCGGGCGGGCGACCGGCTGCCGCACGCCTGGCTGCCCGACGGCAGGTCGCTCTACGACGTCCTCGGGGCCGACCACACCCTGCTGGTGCGCGGCCCCGGGCACGGGCGGGCGGTGCGGGCGCTCACCGCCGGGTTCGCCGCCCGTGGCGTGCCGCTGGCCGTGGTCGACCCGACCGGCCTGCCGTCCGCCGACGGCCCCGGCCTGCTGCTGGTGCGCCCCGACCAGCACATCGCGTGGCGCGGCGACGCCGCCCCGCCGGACCCGGCGGCCCTGGCCGAGCTGGTCAGCGGTCGGGCCTGAGGGTTCGCGCCCTGGCCCGGACTCCCCCGCACGACCCCGTCAGAGCCGGTGCAACCCGGCCAGCACCCGCTGCATGAGGGCGAGCGGGACACCGCCCGCGGCGTCGGTCTCGACCTGCTGCTGGTGCACGACGACCAGGCCCATCCCGACCATGTCGGACACCAGGACGCGCGCCACCCCGAGCGGGATGCGCATCAGCGCGGCGATCTCGGCCACCGAGCGGGACTGCGCGCACAGCTCGGCGATCGGCTGGTGGGTGCCGTCGAGCTGGTTGCTGCGCGCCCGGCCGAGGTCGCTGGTGGACACCAGCGTCTCGATGGCCAGGTCGAGGGTCGACCGGGTCCGGCCACCCGTCCGGCTGTAGGGCCGGACGAGGGGGAGGTCGTCGGCGTCGTCCTCGAAGTCGTCAGCCATCGCCGCGCCGCCGGTGTCGGGTCGTCACGGCGGGCTCCCGGGCGTGGACGGCCGCGGGTCGGGGGCCACCGCGCTCATTCGGCGCCCCGGTCGCCCTGCTCGGCGGGGTGCTCGTCGCCGCCCGCGCTCTCGTCCGCCTGGGAGTACCGGCCCTGGCGCAGGCCGCGCTGGTACTCGGTGAGCCGCCCGCGCACCGCGTCGGCGTTGCGGGGGCGCGGCTCGATCACCGTGGCGGCCGCGCCGCCGGGGATCAACCGGGCCCGCGGCGCCCGCTTGGGCAGGCCGTTCTCGGTCAGGTGCTCCTTGGTGAACTCCGCGAACTCGCGCGCGGCCAGCCAGCCGTTGTCGATCGGGCCCCACTCGGACACCGCGGGCGTCCGCTCCTGCTCGGGGGCCGCGGACCCGGCTCGGGCCTGCGACCCGGACCGTTCACCGGGCTCCGACCGCTCGCCGGGGTCCTGCCGCTCGGGGGGCTCCTGCGGCTGCTCGTCGCGGGCCGGGGCCCGCTCGGCGGGGGCGGCCTGGGTCCGCCGCTCGGGCTGGGCCGGGACGCGGGTCGTGGCCTCCTCGGTCGAGGACAGCCCGGCCGCCGCGCCGGGACGCCGGACCGGCAGCTCCGGGGTGCCGCTGCGCGGCGCGTCGCCGCTCCACGACCAGGCGTCCTCGCGGGCCGGGGCGTCGGGCGCCCCCCGGTCGGGGGCGTCGCCGGGACGGGAGCGCGGCCCGGCGCCGTTGCCCTGGCCGTTGCCCTGGCCGTTGCCGTTCCCGCCGTGGCCGTTGCCGTGGTGGTGGGAGCCGTTGGGGGTGCCCGGGCGCTCCTCCGGCGGTGGGCCCTGCTGGTCGCCGCCCTGGCGCATCTGCAGCCGGAACCACGAGGTGCGCACCTCGTCGTAGATCGGCACGTCGGGCTGGTCCGGAGCGGCCTCACCGGACACGGACTCGAACAGGTCGGTCAGCGGGTCGGCGCGCCGGGCGGGCGGCTGCGCGCCGAACGGCGCGTCGGCCTGCGGAGCGGGCGGCTGCTGCGGCATCGACGGGCCCGGGAACGCGGGCGACGGGGCGATCGGCATCGGGCCGGAGTCCCCCCGGCCCATCGGGCGGCTGTCGGCATCGCGGCGGGGCGCGGGCACCGAGGGCGGCGGCGCGTCCCACCCGGAGCGCTGCGGGGCGCGCGGCTGCGGGAACGGTGCCCCCGTCGGGCCGCCGGGCCACCCCGGTCCGGGCCGGTTGGGGCCGGACTGGTCGGAGCGGGCCTGCTGGCCCTGCGCGGAGCGCTCGAACCCGGCCGCGGCCGGGCCCGACGAGCCGGCGCCGCCCCAGGCCGACTCGGCCGCCGGCAGCTCCGAGTTGGTGCCCATCCCCGGGCCGGACGCCCCGTCCGGGCCGGTCAGCATCATCGGCGGCACCGTCACCAGCGCCCGCAGGCCCTGGCCGCCGACGACCGGCTGCAGCCGCACGCTGATGTCGTTGCGCTGGGCGAGCCGACCGACCACGAACAGACCCATGCGGCGGGACACCGCCACGTCCACGGTCGGCGGGTCGGCCAGCTCGGCGTTGATCATGTGCAGGTTGTTGTCGTCGATGCCGACGCCGGAGTCGGTGATGTCGATCACCAACGCGCCCCGTCCATCCAGTGAGGACGCCAGCACGACCGTCGAGTCCGGCGGGGAGAACGACGTGGCGTTGTCGAGCAGCTCGGCCACGAGGTGCACGAGGTCGTTCACCACCGGGCCCGCCACCAGCAGCGCGGGCGCCCGCCGGACCGTGACGCGCTGGTACTGCTCGATCTCCGAGACCGCGGCGCGCAGCACGTCGTCCACCGGGACCGGGCGGCGCCGGCGCGGGCGCAGCTCGGCCGCGCCCGCGAGGACCAGCAGGTTCTCGTTGTTCCGGCGCATGCGGGTGGCGAGGTGGTCGAGCTGGAAGAGGTTGCCCAGGTGCTCGGGGTCCTGCTCGTCGCTCTCCAGCTTGTCGATCAGGCCCAGCTGGCGCTTCACCAGCGCCTGGCTGCGCCGGGACAGGTTGACGAAGATGTCGTTGATGTTCGTGCGGAGCAGCGCCTGCTCGGCCGCCAGCCGGATCGCCTCGCGGTGGACCGCGTCGAACGCCCTGGCGACCTCGCCGAGCTCCTCGCGGGTGTCGACGCCGATCGGCTCGACCGTGGTCTCCGACGGCTGCTCGTCGGTGTTCTTCATCGCCTCGATGGCCGCGGGCAGGCGCCTGCTGGCCACGTCGAACGCCCCGATCCGCAGGATGCGCAGCGGGCGCAGCAGCGACCGGACCACGATCAGCAGCACGACCACCGCCAGCAGCACCAGCACGCCGACGATCACCGAGGCGCGCAGCGCGTCGGCGCGCGCCGCGGCAGCCGCCTCGCTCGTGGCCTCGGCCAGCGAGCTGACCAGGCCCACCTCGACCTGCCGGATCAGGTCGGCGTTGCCCGTGGCCGCGATGTCCCACTGGGCGGCACCGACCCCGACCGGCTCGCCTGCCGCGCCGAGCACGACCGCGGTCTCCTTGATGCGCTCGCGGTCGTCGACCACCACACCGGTGACCGTGGAGGTGTAGAGCTGCTGGCCCTGCGGGGAGATGGCGTTGCTGAACCCGACCAGCGCCGAGGCGAACTCGGCGTCCGCGTCGCGCAGCACGGAGACCTGGCGCGGCGAAGGTCGGCCGGAACCCGACAGGACGGCGAGCAGGGTGGCGTGCTGGCGCGAGATCTGCTCCTTGGCGTCGGCCAGCGAGGTGATGCCGGCCGACTCCCCCTGCAGCTCCCCGCCCGTGCCGCTGATCAGCAGCGTGTCCAGGTCGCGC
This sequence comes from Pseudonocardia humida, assembly GCF_023898865.1. GTDB lineage: Bacteria > Actinomycetota > Actinomycetes > Mycobacteriales > Pseudonocardiaceae > Pseudonocardia > Pseudonocardia humida. The sequence continues at coordinate 192,892 of NZ_JAGSOV010000040.1, read as the reverse complement.
AACGTGGCGATGACCGAGGTGTAGCCCGCGATGATGTCGTCGGCGGGGTAGGCGCTGCCGGTCGCGCTGTTGCGCAGGGCGGTCAGGCCGTCGAGCCTGCCGTTGGCGGCGCGCAGGGCGGCGGCCACGGTGTCGCCCGCGTCCAGCGCGGCGGCCGCGCGCAGGCGCTCGATCTCGCCGTTGGTGTCGCCGGAGCGCGACTCCAGGTCCTCGCCGTACTCGCGGCGGTTGCTGCCGGCGAACCCGGCGGCCGCCGCGCGCTCGCGCTGCACGGCCTGCACGGTGGCCTGGACCTGCTGGCTGAGCGCGATCCGGTCGGCCTGCGCGGCCAGCTCGCCCGCCTCGCTCACCCCGGACTGGACCCGCAGCCCGGCCAGCACCAGCACCAGCGCGAGGGGCAGCACCAGCAGCAGGGCGAGCTTGGAGCGCAGCCGCCAGTTGCGCAGCCGCCAGCGTCCGCTCGAACCGCCCCGGACCGACGCGGCGGCCCGCGGCGGCGGCGCCGCACCCGGCCCCATGTCACGCCCCGCATCCGGCGGAGGGCCCTGCCTCGGGTCCGACCAGCGGCCCCCGTCGTGGACCGCGACCGCTCCTGCGGGCAGTCCTGCGCGGTCAGGCGGATCCCCAGCCGGACCCGCCTGCCGTTCGAACGCCCCGAAGCGATCCACCACGGCCCGCCAACCTTTCGGTCGTACTCGAGAACACCGGATCAGTGCACTGAGGAAGGTCACCCTACCGGCGCCCCTCGACCTCCCGACCGGGACCCTGAGTGACGATCGGTCCACCGGTGCGGGCCCGGACAGCCCCGCCGGTTGCGGCGTTCGCCACTGGTCGTGGGTGTGGCAGAGGACTCCGTGACCCTGCGTGGCTGACTGCTACGGTGCCTCGCATGCAAAAGCCCATAGGGCGTCGCCGCTTCCTGACCGGCCTCGCAGCGGCGATCGTCGTCCCCACCGGTCTCAGCGCCTGCAGCGCGCTCGGCGGTTCGTCGGAGCCCGCCGCTCCGGAGGGCGCCCCCGCGGGGGACGTCGAGAAGCCCACTCTCAACGTCGGCGTGCTGCCCATCGTCGGCGCCGCCCCGGTTACGCTCGGTGTTCGGGACGGCCTCTTCCAGCAGGCCGGCCTGACCGTCACCCCGCAGCGCATCCAGAGTGGCGCGCTGTCGATGCCGGCGCTGGTCAACGGCGAGTTCGACATCTTGTTCACCAACTACGTGTCGGCCATCGCGGCGAAGTCGCAGGGCATCGACGTCGTCATCATCGCCGAGGCCAGCCGCGCGCTCCCGGCCAACTTCAGCATCGTGGCGATGCCCAACTCGCCGCTCGACGGCCCGGCGTCGCTGGTCGGCCAGACCATCGGCGTCAACGCCCTCAACAACATCGCCACGCTGACCACCAGCTCGGCGCTGGGCGTCAACGGCATCACCCCGGACCAGGTCAACTTCGTCGAGGTGCCGTTCCCGGAGATGGCGACCGCGCTGGAGGCCGGCCGGGTGCAGGCCGCGTTCCTGCCCGAGCCGTTCCTCACCCGGGCCAAGCGCTCGCTCGGGGCCAAGACGCTGCTCGACCCCACCACCGGCCCCACCGCCGACCTGCCGATCGACGGCTACGTGGTGACCCGCGAGTTCGCCGAGGCGAACCCCAACACCATCAAGGCGTTCCGCTCGCAGCTGCTCGAGGCGCAGACCCGCAGCTCCGACCGCGTGGTCCTGGAGCCGCTGCTGATCGAGGCCACCGGCCTCGAGCCGGAGATCGCCCCGCTGATCAGCGCGAGCGCCTACCCCACGACGACCAACCCGACGAGCATCCAGCGGGTCGCCGACCTGATGCTGCAGTTCGGCGCGCTCAAGGAGCCGGTCGACATCTCCCAGATGGTCGTCCTGGACTAGCACGAGCTCCCCGCCCGGGGGAGCTCCCCTGCGGGAGCGCTGAGGAAGGACTGGTCCGTGCTGCGACGGGTGGTCCGCGGAGTCATCGGGTTCGCGGGGTTCCTGCTGGTCTGGGAGCTGTTCAGCCGCTCGGGGGTGGTGCGCGAGGAGTTCCTGCCGCCCCCGACGACGGTGTTCGCGCGGTTGGCGGTGCTGCTGACCGAACCCCCGTTCGTCGCGGACGTGGTCGCCACGGTGCTCGCGTGGCTGATCGCGGTCGTGATCGCCTCGGCGATCGCGGTGCCGCTCGGCCTGCTGCTGGGCAGCGTGCCCTCGGTGGCGGCGGCATCGCGCGCGCTCGTGGAGTTCCTGCGGCCGATCCCCTCGGTGGCGCTCATCCCGCTGGTGATCGTGCTGCTCGGCGTCGGCCCGGAGACCAAGATCACGCTGGCGGTGTACGCGTCGCTGTGGCCGCTGCTGTTCAACACGATCTACGCGATGAGCGAGATCGACCCCGTGCAGGTCGACACGGCCCGGGCGTTCGGCCTGTCCCGCTCCCGCATCCTGTGGACCGTGCAGCTCCCGCACGCCGCGCCGTTCGTCATGACGGGGGTGCGCATCTCGGCCTCCATCGCGCTGATCCTGGTGATCAGCACGGAGCTGCTGGCCGGCGGCAGCGGCGGGCTCGGCCAGGTCATCTTCGACGCGGGGGCGGGCGGCGGTCGCATGGACATCGTGCTCTCGGCCACACTGGTGGCCGGGGTGATCGGGTTCCTCGGCAACGCGGCGCTGGAGAAGGTCCAGCGCCGGTGGCTGGGTTGGGACGACCAGATCGATGCCGGACGGTGAGTCCGTGAGCGAGCTTGCGAGCGAACCATCGGCACCGCGCCCATGCGAAGCGTCGACCGAGCGCAGCGAGGGAGTGCGATGAGCGCGACGACCGCGGTGCGTCCGGTGCGCGGCCCGCACCGCGCTGGCGGTGCGGGCGCCCGCCGCCGGGCCACCAGCACCCTGCAGCGGGTGGCCGTCCCGATCGTGGCCGTGATCGCGTGGGAGATCGCCGCGCGGGCGGGCGACAGCCCGTTCTTCCCCCCGCCCACCGACATCGCCGTCGCCTTCTGGGAGACCTGGCTGGGCGGTCCGGCCTCGCAGCTGTTCCTGTCCGACGTCGCGGTGCAGAACATCCTGCCCAGCCTCGCCCGGATGCTGGGCGGCTGGGCGGTCGCCGTGGTCGTCGGGGTGAGCCTCGGCTGCGCGCTGGGCCGCTCGGCGACGGCCATGGACTACGCCGGTCCGCTGCTGGCGTTCGCCCGGGCGATCCCACCGCCCGCGCTCGTACCGGTCTTCCTGGTGCTGTTCGAGCTCGGCACCCCGATGCAGCTGGCCACCATCATCTTCGGCGTGGTGTGGCCGGTGCTGCTCAACAGCGCCGACGGCGCCCGCTCGGTGCACCCGGTGCAGGTGCAGACCGCCCAGGTGTTCCGCATCCCGCGCCGCCAGTGGGTGTTCGGCGTGGTGCTCCCCGCCGCCCTGCCCAAGATCTTCGCCGGGATGCGGGTGAGCCTGTCGCTCGCGCTGATCCTGATGGTGATCTCCGAGCTGGTCGGCGCGACCAACGGCATCGGGCTGCAGCTCGCGCTGGCCCAGCGCCGCTTCGACTTCGACACGATGTGGGCGGCCGTGGTGCTGCTCGGCGCACTGGGCCACCTCTTCAACTCGGTGCTGCTCGCCGTGGAACGGCGGGTCCTGGCCTGGCAGCCCGGCGGCACCCGGAAAGGTGGATCATGACCGAGCCCGCGGGGACCATGCTCGCGGTGAGCCGGCTGCAGCACCGGTTCGGCAGCGGCCCCGACGCCCCGACGGCGATCGGCGACGTCAGCTTCGAGGTCCGCGCGGGCGAGCTCGTGTGCATCGTCGGGCCGTCGGGCTGCGGCAAGTCGACCCTGCTGCGCACGGTCGCCGGGCTGCTCTCCCCGACCGGCGGCGAGGTCGTCCTGCACGGCGAGCGGGTGACCGGGGTCTCCGAGGACCTCGCCGTCGTGTTCCAGGACTACAGCCGCTCGCTCTACCCCTGGCTGTCGGTGGCGGGAAACGTCGAGTTCCCGCTGCGGACCCGCCTCGGGAAGGCCGAGCGGCGTGCGCGCGTCGCCGAGGCGCTGGGCATGGTCGGCCTGGGCGGCCAGGGCGGCAAGCGCCCGTGGCAGCTCTCCGGCGGGATGCAGCAGCGCGTCTCGATCGCCCGGGCGCTGGCCTACCGGCCCGCGCTCATGCTGATGGACGAGCCGTTCGCGTCGCTGGACGCGCAGACCCGGGCCGACCTGGAGGACCTGCTGCTGCGGGTCCGCGCCGAGCACCGCACGACGATCCTGCTCGTCACCCACGACATCGACGAGAGCGTCTACCTCTCCGACCGGGTCCTGGTCCTGTCGAAGTCGCCGGCGACGGTGCTGAAGACCCTCGACGTCGACCTGCCGGTCGAGCGCGACCAGGTGGTCACCCGGGGGTCGGCGGAGTTCGTGCGGCTGCGGACCGAGGTCGCCAAGCTGGTGCACTCGTGAGTGCGCGAGCAGCCGGAACACCACGTCGGGGAGGAACGGCATGAAGGTAGTCATCATCGGGGCCGGCATCGGCGGCCTCGTCACCGCGCTGCGCCTGCACGCCGCGGGCGTCGACGCCGAGGTCTACGAGCAGGCCGACGGCATCCGCGGGGCGGGCGTGGGCATCAACGCCCTGCCGCACGCCGTGCGCGAGCTGGTCGACGTCGGGCTGCTCGACCGGCTCGACGCGGCCGCGATCCGGCCCACCGAGCTCATCTACGCCCACCGGCTCGGGCCGGTCATCCAGCGCCGCCCGTGCGGCCTGGACGCCGGCTTCGCCGTGCCGCAGTTCTCGCTGCACCGCGGCCGGTTCCAGCAGCTGCTGGCCGACGCGGTGCGCGAGCGGATCGGCCCGGACGCCATCCGCACCGGGCACCGCCTGGCCCACATCGAGCAGGACGCCGGCGGGGTGACGGCGCGGTTCACCGACCGGGCCGGCGAGCCCGTGGCCGAGGCCGCGGCCGACGCCCTCATCGGCGCCGACGGCATCCACTCCAGCGTGCGCGAGTCGCTGTTCCCGCAGGAGGGCCCGCCGCGCTGGAGCGGCGTGCTCATGTGGCGCGGCGCCACCGAGTGGCCGGCTTTCCTGGACGGCAGCACGGTGCTCATCGCCGGCGGCACCGACGCGAAGCTGGTCGTCTACCCGATCGCCGCCGGGTCGACGCCCGACACCCGGCTCACCAACTGGGCGGTCTGCGTCCAGCTCGGAGCCGACGGCGACCCGCCGCCGCGGCGCGAGGACTGGTCGCGCCCCGGCGACCGCACCGAGCTGGCCGCGCAGCTGCCCCGCTTCCACAGCCCCTTCCTCGACCACGCGGCACTGGCCGACGCCACGGCCGAGATCTTCGAGTTCCCGATGTGCGACCGCGACCCGCTGCCGTTCTGGAGCCGGGGCCGGGTCAGCCTGCTCGGCGACGCGGCGCACCCGATGTACCCGATGGGCTCCAACGGCGCAGGCCAGGCGATCCTGGACGCCACCTGCCTCGCCGCGAGCTTCGCCCAGCACGCCGACGACCCGGTGGCGGCGCTGCGGGCCTACGAGGCCGAGCGGCTGCCCGCGACGACCGAGGTGGTCCTGCGCAACCGGATCGGCGGCCCCGAGCGGGTCATCGACGAGGTCCAGCGGCGCGCCCCGGAGGGCTTCGACCGGCTGGAGGACGTCATCAGCCCGGCCGAGCTGGAGGAGATCGTCACCGGCTACCAGCAGCTCTCGGGCGCCTCGCCGGAACGCGTCAACCGGCCCGGCTGACCGCACCCTGGCGGCTGCCCGGGGCCGGTACCGCTCCCGGCAGCGCGATCCGGTAGAGCCGGGCCGCGTTGCCGCCGAGCACCGCGGCCACCGCCGCGTCGTCCCAGCGCGGGTAGCGGGCCACCAGCTCGCCGGGGAACCGGTAGCCGGCCAGCTCCCGCACGAGCCGGCCCGGGCGCACCATCGGGTAGCCGCTGCCGAACAGCAGCCGGTCGGCGCCGAAGGCGGCCAGCAGCGCGCCGAACGCGTGCGCGAAGCCCTGCGACCCGGTCCACGGCAGGATCTCCGACAGCACGACGTGCACGTTGGGCATGACCGCCAGCTCGCACAGCCTGCGGGTGGGCAGGCAGCCCGCGCCCAGCACGAACCGGACCTGCGGCAGCGCCGCGGCCAGCTCGCAGAACTCCCCGGTGTCGAAGCCCGGCGGGGCCACCCTGGCCTCCGCGCCCGCCCGCACCGGCCGCGCCGAGCCCGCGCGCACGGGCTCGGCCCACCGCGGCACCACCGGCGGGCGCGCCCGGACCGCCCCGACCGGCGGCTCGGGGCGCCGCCACGGCGCCTGCCGGGTGGACGGGCCCACGCCGATGTGCACCACGTCCGCCCCGGCCGCCGCGCAGCGGGCCAGCACGGTGCGCAGCCAGGGGTCGCCCAGGGCCAGCCGCCCGGCCGGGCGGCCCCGCTCGCAGAGGGTGAGCCCGCGCAGGTCGAACCGGCGCACCCGCGGGGTCAGCCCGCGCGCCCCCGGCTGCCCGCCGCCCGGGTCCAGCTCGCCGGAGAGCACGAACCGGTCGGGCATCCAGCCCGCCATCTCGGCGTGCCACTCCAGCGGGCTGAACCCCAGCACGAACAGCTCGCCGAGCACGACGGGCTGCAGCACCGCCCGGTCGACGTGCCCGTCGCCGAACACGTCGCGGTTGAGGCTGCGCTCGGAGACCCGTTCGACCTCGTGCGGCGGTACGCCGGCGCCGTCCAGCTCGCGGTGGCGGCGCAGCAGGTCGATCGCGTAGGACTCACCGGCGGGGGCCGCCTGGTTGTGCGGGCTGGCGTCCCAGATGTGCACCTGGGCGTCGACCACCGGGAAGGTCCGGCCCCCGACGGTGTACACGGCGCCCCTCTAGCCGACCTGCGGGCCCAGACCCAGCGACTGCGGGGTGCTGGAGTCCGGCGAGGGCTGCGGGATGCCGTCGTCGAGCGGCCCGAACTCGGTCATCAGCGCCTTGTTCCACGGCGTCTGCTCCTCGGCGACCAGCGAGTTCGTGGTCAGGATCAGCCCGGCGGACGAGGCGCCGTTCTGCAGCGCGGAGCGGACCACCCGCAGCGGGTCGATGATCCCCAGCTCGATCATGTTGCCGTAGCGGCCCTCCAGGGCGTCGAAGCCGTGGTCGACCCCCATCTCGGTGACCTGCTTGACCACCTCGGACCCGTCGTGGCCGGCGTTGGTGGCGATCAGGTGCGCGGGCTCGCTGAGCGCCCGGCGGACGATGTCGACGCCGATCTCGTAGTCGCCGGAGACGTCCATCTTGTCCAGGACGTGCTCGGAGTGCAGCAGCGCCGACCCGCCGCCCGCCACGATCCCCTCGGCCATCGCCGCCCGGGTGGCCTGCAGCGAGTCGTCGACGCGGTGGCGGATCTCCTTGAGCTCGGCGTTGGTCGGCGCGCCCACGGTGATGATCGCGGCCTTGCCCGACAGCCGGGCGATGCGCTCGGTGAGCCAGTCCTCGTCGGTGCCGAGGCTGGCCCGGTGCATCTCCGCGCGCAGCTGGGCGAGCCGCCGCTCCACGGCGTCCCTGCCGCCCTGCCCGCCGATGATCACGGTGTGCTCGTTGGTCGCGCGCACCTGCCCGGCCCGGCCCAGGTGCTCGACGCCCATCTGCTCCAGCGCGAACGAGGAGGCCTTGGAGTGCACCTTGCCGCCGCAGAGCGCGGCGATGTCCTCCAGCATGTGCACCCGCTTCTCGCCGAAGCCGGGGGCCTGGATCGCGGTGACCTTGATGTGGCCGTTGACGTGGTTGTGCACCAGCATCTGCAGCGCGGTGCCCTCGACCTTCTCGGCCACGATCACCAGCGGCCGGGGGTCGCGCATGATCTTCTCGAGCACCGGCATCAGGCTGCGCACGTCGTTGATCTTCTCGGCGCTGAGCAGGATGTAGGCGTCGTCGAGCACCGCGGTCATGCTGCCCGGGTCGGTCACCAGGTACGGCGAGACGTAGCCGTTGTCGAACTCGAAGTCCTCGACGAAGTCGACGGTGAGCCCGAGCACCGGCCCGTCGTCGACGGAGATCACGCCGTCGTCGCCGACGGTGTAGAGCGTGCGGGCGACGACTTCGCCGATCAGCTCGTCGTCGTTGGCCGAGATCGCCGCCACCCTGGCCAGCTGCTCCAGGTTGTCCACCGGGTGCGCGACCGTGGCCAGGTGCTCGACGATCGCCGCCACCGCCATGTCGATGCCGCGCTTGACCAGCACCGGGTTGCCGCCGGACGCGATCGCCCGGTTGCCCTCCCGGACGATCGCCTGGGCGAGCACGGTGGCCGTGGTGGTGCCGTCGCCGACCGTGTCGTTGGTCTTGATCGCGGCTTCCTTGACGACCTGCGCGCCCATGTTCTCGAACGGGTTGCGCAGGTGGATCTCGCGGGCGATGGTCACCCCGTCGTTGGTGACCTCCGGGGTACCGGTGATCTTCTCCAGGATGACGTTGCGGCCCTTGGGCCCCAGCGTGGACTTCACCGCTTCGGCCAGTTGGTCGACACCCGCCTTGAGCAGGTCGCGGGCTTCCTGTCCGAACTTCAGTTCCTTGGCCACGGGTCCTCCTGGGGACGGATCGTCTGCTGCGCGGGGTGGGACGACTCGGAAAGCGCCCGGCCGCCGCCGCGCGCCGGGTTGCGCGGGCGACGACCGGGGTGGTGCCGGAGCGGGTGCGCTAGCTGCGCTGGACCTGGGGCGGGAGCATGTCGCCGATGAACTCGGCGGCCTCCTCGAGATTCCCGAACATGACGGTCCGGTCATCCATGTGGATCATCTTCCCGTAGTGCGTGGACATGTTCTCCTCGAACTCCGAGGCGTCGTAGAAGCCCTCCTCCTCGCCGAGCGCCTCGGAGATCTCGTCGTAGACGAAGTCCATCCGGCCCACGCAGTCGACCCGGATCATCGACGGCAGGTGGGTCACCGTGACGTTCTCCTGGCGACTCATCACATCGGCGACGACGACCCCGATCTGGTTGTTCATCAGGGTCACGCCGGCCTTGTTCGACGGGGTGCTGTCGGACTTGAACGGGCTCTCGGCCGTCTTGAATCCGGTCACTGCTTCAGCTCCTTCGGGATCTCCAGTCCGAGGTCGACCACGATCGCGGCGAACCGGTTCTTGGCCCGGTCCAGGCTGTCCTCGAAGCGCGGCGGCTTCGCGTCCGGCATGCTCCACAGCGGCTGCATGGCCCGCGCCGCCTCCAGGCACTGCGGCACCCAGTCGCTGAGCCAGCCCTGCATGAGCGCCTTGTTGTGGTCGGCGAACTCGCGGTCCTGGGTGAGCGGGCCGAAGCAGGCCTGGGTCCAACGCAGGTCCCGGGCGGAGAAGTCGTGCTCGGCCGCACCGACCACGGTCGGGGTCACGTAGTCGCCGTTCTGCGCGGCCGCCTGCATCACCAGGTTGCTGCGGAACAGCTCGCCGATCAGCGGCTCGAACACCACGTTCGTGGCGAACACCGACTCGCCCCAGTCGTCGTCGACGGCGGTCAGCTTCTCGGTGACCTTGCGCGCGCCCTGCCACGCCGGGTCGTTGTTCCAGGCGTCCAGGTGCGCGGTGCCGTCGAAGCCGGAGATCTCCTCGGTCAGCGTCATGTTGTAGAGCGCGAGGTCCTGCGCGAACCGGATCTTGTGCATGCTGTTCACCGCCATCGCGGTGTTGTGCATGTTCGTCGGGCCGGACCGGTTGCAGGCGGCGAACACGTAGAGCCCGAGGATGTGCTCGATGTGCATCCAGGCGCCGACGTTGCGCTCGACGAACCGCACCCAGTTCGGCGTCCACTGCTCGAACGACTTGCCCTCGCGGGCGTTGTCGATGTTCTGGTTGACCTGCCGGACGACGTTCGCGTTGTAGCGGTAGAACGTCATCTCCCATTCCTCGTTGGGATCCCGGAACTCGTGCCAACCGTGCGCGGGCCACTGCTTGACCTGCAGGCCGCCGCTGCCCGGCCCGCGCTGCGGCTCGGGCTCGTCCACGCCCCAGGCCTTCAGCTTGGTCCAGTGCAGCGGGTAGCCGGCCTCGCCGTTGGCGAAGCCGTAGATCCAGCCCTGGGACAGGTAGTGCCGGGGGTCGGGCTGGACGTCGACGGTGACGTCCTCGTAGTGGGTCTGCTTGCGCTTGGCCGGCTCGTAGTAGTTGTAGCGGCGGGCGCCCGGCCCGGAGTCGGGGAACTCCCTGGCCCCCGCCTCGGCGTCGGTGAACTGCGGCTTGGGGACGCTCCGCTCCGGGCGTTCGGTGGTCGTCATGAGTCCTCGCCTTCCTGCTCCACGCTCTCCCTCGCTTGCGCTCGGTCGGCGCTTCGCGAGCGCTGTGCCAATGGTCCGTTCGTGAACTCACTCACCGGTGGTGGTGAACTTGTCGTAGAAGATGTTCTCCTCGCGCACTCCGAGCCTGGTCAGAGCGGGGATGGCCGCGTCGACCATCGGTGGCGGACCGCAGACGTAGGCGTCCCGGCCGGCCAGGTCCGGCTCGCGGCGGGCGAGGACGTCGGTGACCATCCCGACCTCGCCGTCCCACTGGTCGTCGTCCGCGGGTTCGGACAGCGCCGGGACGAACCGGAACCCGGGCAGCCGCGCCTGCAGGGCCCGCAGCTCCTCCTCGAAGCACAGGTCCCGGCGCTGGCGGGCGCCGTAGTAGAAGACGGCCTGCCGGTCTACGCCGCGGTCGGCCATCGACCGCAGCAGCCCGAGCACCGGCGCCATCCCCGCCCCGCCGCCCACGAACACCAGCGGGGAGGTCCGGCTCTCGCGCAGCGTGAAGGTGCCGAACGGGCCCTCCACCTCCAGCCGGTCACCGACCGCCACCTTGGTCGCGAGGAACTCGGAGAACAGGCCGTTGGGGTAGACCTTGATCACGAACTCGAAGACCCCGCCGTCCCGGTCGGGGACGTTGGCCATCGAGAACGAGCGGCTCTCCTCGGTGTCGGGGACGGTGATGTCCAGGTACTGCCCGGGGAAGAACTTGATCTCCGCGGGCTCCACCAGCTTCAGCACCAGGTGGCGCAGGTCGTGGGTGACCGGCTCGTTGGACACCACCTCGGCCACGCCCTTCCGCAGCGGCAGGCCCGACCGGATGATCTCCTCGTCGTAGTTGAGCAGCTCGATGACGAGGTCCTCGTAGGCGTGCGCCCGGCAGAGCAGGGTCGAGCCCTCCTCCTTCTCGTAGTCCGGCAGGGCGAACGTGGAGTACTTGTCGAGCTCGATGTCCTCGCCCTCCAGGACGAAGGACTTGCAGGCCGCGCACTGGCCTTCCTTGCAGCCGTGCATCAGCTGGACGCCCTGCTCGGCGGCGGCCCGCAGGATCGTCTGGTCCTCGTCGACCTCGATCTCGATCCCGACCGGCTCGAACCGGACGACGTGCTTCTCACCCATGGAGCGCCTCTCGCGGGAAGGGCGGGACAGTCAGCGGAGACAGGCACGAGAACGGGCATGGCAGGGGAAGGACCGACGATGGAGTCGTCGGCCCCTCCCCCTCACCTGACCCGCGCTCAGGCGTTCGAGGCGGGTGCCGGACGGCCGGCCGGGCCCTGCTTGTTGTAGTCGGCGACGTACGCCGCCCGCTCCGCGTCGCTCATCTCGTTGAGCAGCACGTTCGGGCTCAGCAGCGGAGGACAGCGCCGCATGTGGTCCAGGGTCCACATCTTCTTGGGATCCAGGTCCAGGTGCGGCTGCGCGGTCATCGTCTTGCCGTCGTCGCGGACGAAGCCCATGTCGGAGACCACGTCGGCCCAGTTCCAGCCGTGGTAGAGGGTCTCCCACTCGCGCTTGCCGACCAGCCGGCCCATGTTCGGGGTCTCCCGGCCCTGGTAGGTGGGCCGGAACGCCTCGACGTCGGTCCAGCGGCACACCTCGTGGCAGTAGGTGCGGTGCTGGCCCTCGACCTCGGCGGTGACCATGTCCTCACGGACCAGGCACGGGACCATGCAGGTCCAGCACCGGGCCGGGTAGACGTAGTCGACGTCCTCGAACACGATCGGGTTGTGCCCGTTGGGCGTGGCCAGCCGGTTGTAGTTCTCCCACCAGGCGCCGTACTTGTCGTACCAGCCCGGGTACTTGTGCTCGAACCACTCGAAGTCCGTGTCGGTCATCGCGTCGATGCGCCAGTAGTTGGCCAGCCAACCGGTGGCGAAGAACTGCGCGACCTCGTGGACGTAGCCCTTCTCCCAGATCTGCTTCCACGACTCCTCGATCAAGTCGTGCGGGATGACCAGGCCGTACTTCTCCAGCGGGACCAGGTACGACCGGTAGTAGTCGTCGTAGATCCAGCGGCGCCACATCTCGGCGTAGGACTCGCGGTCCTTGCGCCGGTCCTTGGTGCCGTACTCGATGAACGTGCCGATGGCCGCGTCCACCACGCGGTGGTTGTTCCACCACGCGTAGCGCAGGTCGCGCTCGAGCAGCTGGCGGTTGTCCTCGTCCGACAGCGCCATCAGCAGCGTGGCGTAGCCGTTGGAGATGTGGCGCGACTCGTCGGACTGGACCGAGTGGAACACCGTGGGCAGCAGGTAGTCACCGTTCGCGGCGGCCTCGGCGGGCATCGCCACGAACAGGGTGTTGGTGAAGGCCGTCTCGGCGACGATCGTCAGGTAGATGCTGGCCGCGGTGATCGCGTCACCGGTGATGAACCCCTCGGCGAACTGGCGGCCGATGGTGCCGCAGTAGTCGCCCTGGAAGTTGCGCAGGCTGTTGTTGAAGCCCGCCGGGTCGATGTAGTTGTTCATGTACAGGCGCTTGAGGTTCTGCTGGATCGTGCTGTGCCGGACCTCGTCGATCATCTGGATCGCCTGGCCGTTGTGCAGCTCCGGGTTCGGGACCACGTGGAACAGCATCGGCATCGAGCGCGCCGCGGAGATCTCCGGCAACGGGATGATCGACAGGAACAGCTTCTGCCACTCCAGCCAGCGCTCCTGCACCTGGCGGAACATGTTGCCGCGGATCGCGCCGTCGGAGGCGCCGTAGACGCGGTGGTCCTTCTCCTCCTGCATGGGGAAGTAGGACCGCAGCACCTGCTTGAGCGGGTCCTTCTTCGACGCCTTGCGGAAGGTGTAGTCGGTTCCGTACTTCATGTACGGCTCGTGGTACTGCGGCTCCCAGGCCAGTTCCTGGATCTTCTGATGAGCCTTGGCCAGACTCTGCCGACTCACATCGTCTCCTCACTGCTGTGGTGGGCCGAGCACCGCTACGCACTGCGCGGGGGCGCGGAACGGGCGCGTGGTCTGCCCTCTCCGACTGCCGGTCCGGCGCGGGTGGGCCGGCAGCTGGGGTGGGACGCGAGACGGTCGGGCGCCGAGTGGTGCGCGGGCCGATCGGCGACCGGATGTCTCGTGCCCCGAATCACACCGCCCCGCCGCAGGTCACGGGGTCTCAATATGAGACTCTGGGCCGTTCGCCGTGCCCTGTTCGCGGCGCGCGGTGCCCGGTACCGTTCCTGGCAGTTGCTCCTGCGATGGCGCGGAGCGGCGCTACGCCGAGGAGGGCAACCCGTTGGCCCGCCCGAACCACAGATCCCGCGTCGGATCGTCGCAACGGCCCGAGCGGGCCGTCGACGACCTCGTGCGCGCCCGGACCTCGTTCCTGGTGGACCACGCGGTGGAGGCGGGCACCGTCCGCGACACCATCCTCGCCTCCTGGACCAGGTCCCAGGAGTGGGACGTCGCCACCGACGACGTCGAGCTGTCCTGCGAGTACGACCGCGACCCCGACTCCCCGCTCACCCGGGCGGCCAAGCCGGTCATCGCGGACATCGCCGACCAGCTGGCCACCGAGCCGGTCAGCGTGATCCTCACCGACGCCGACGGCGTCGTGCTGGAGCGGCGCACCGGCGACTCGACGCTCAACCAGCACCTGGACAAGGTGTGGCTGGCGCCGGGCTTCTCCTACGCCGAGCGGTACATCGGCACCAACGGCATCGGCACCGCGCTGGAGGGCCGCGGCCCGGTCCAGGTCTACGGCCACGAGCACTACGTGGAGAACCTCGCCGACCTGGCCTGCGCGGGCGCCCCGATCTGGCACCCGGTGACCGGCAAGCTGATGGGCGTCATCGACCTCACCTGCTGGCGCCCGGACGCCGGGCGGTTCATGGCCATGGCGGTCAGCCGCATCGCCCGCCAGATCGAGGGCTCGCTGCTCGACCAGTCCGGCCCCCGCGAGCTCGCGCTGCTGCACGACTACCTGACCGCGTGCCAGCGCGGCCGGGGCGCCGTGCTCGGCGTCAGCCCCGACCTGGTGATGATGAACGACAAGGCCCGCGAGCTGATCGACCCGTCCGACCAGGTCGCGCTGGTCGCCGGGGCGATGGAGGCGCTGAACTCACCGAGCAGGCTCACCCTGGTCGACCTGCCCAGCGGGTCGGTCGCCAGGGTGCAGGGCCGGGCGAGCTGGACCGAGCGCGGCGGCGCGGGCGGCGTGCTGCACGTCCAGCTGGCCGCCCCCGACCCCACCCCCTCCGCCCACGCGACGACGACCCTCCCCCAGCTCGCGCTGCCCGCCGCGGTCGGCTCCGGGCTGCGCTGGATGAAGTGCTGCCAGGCCGTCGACCGGCACTTCCAGAACCGGGAGTGGGTGGTGCTGGAGGGCGAGCCGGGCACCGGCAAGACCACCGTCGCCCGGGCCACCCACCAGGCCCGCACCCCGGCCGCGCACCTGCGCGTGCTCGACGCCGACGACTACGGCGCCCGCTGGGTCGCCGACATCATCGAGGAGCTGGAGACCGGCGGCGGCACCCTGGTCATCACCCACGTCGACCGGCTGCCCGCCGAGGGCCGCCAGGCCCTGGCCGACGCGCTGGAACCGCACCGCGAGTCCACCGACCCCGAGCGCCCCTGGGTGGTCGCCACGGTCGACGCCGGCCGCGGCCCCGCCGAGCTGCTGGAGCTGTTCCCGCGCACCGTCCCGGTTCCCCCGCTGCGCCACCACGTCGAGGACGTCGCCGAGCTGGTGCCCCACCTGCTCGCCCGGCTCACCCGCGGCCACGACCTGACCTGCTCGCCCGACGCGCTGCGCGTCCTGATGCGCAACCGCTGGCCGGGCAACGTCGAGCAGCTCTACCACGTGCTCCGCAAGACCGTCGCCCGCCGCCGGGCGGGCGAGCTGGTGCCCGCCGACCTGCCCGCCGAGGCCCGCGCGGTGACCCGCCGCGTGCTCACCCCGCTCGAGGCCATCGAGTGCGACGCCATCGTCGACGCGCTGCTGGACAACGCGGGCAACAAGGCCGAGGCCGCCCGCCAGCTGGGGATGTCCCGGGCCACGATCTACCGCAAGATCCGCGGCTACGGCATCTCCGTGCCCGGCCCGGCGGCCGGCGGGCGGGGCTGATCCCGGTCGGCGGCCCGGGCGTCGACCAGCAGCCGCAGGCTCAGGGCTGCGGCCCAGGTCCAGATGACCGCGCCGCCGGCGAGCATGAGCCGGAAGTCCTGGGCCGGGAACGCCGCGAACCCGAGGACGTAGTACGCGACCGCGGCGACCGCGCTGTAGGCCGCCCACCCGCGCCGTCCGTCGCGGGCGAACCGGCGGGCGAACACCAGGCAGGCCGCGCTGAGGGCGACACCCATGCCGACCGGCGCGATGTTGTGCAGGAGGCCGTGCCAGCCGGCATCGGCCGGGCCGGCGGGGGCCCCGGGCGGGAACCCGTCGGCCGGGTCGGTGCGGAACACCCCGGCCCAGACCAGCGCCGCCCCGTAGACGCCCAGGAGGGCCGGCCCCCAGGTGCGCCCCGCCGAGCCCGGGCTCAGCACCCGCGCCGCGCCGCGCGCTGAAGCGACCACGAGCAGGCCGCTGACCAGGAAGTTGACGGTCTGGATCCACCCCTGCTCGCCCAGGCTCAGCAGGCTGAGGGGGTGCCGGCGGGGATCGAACCCGTCGCGGGTCATCGCCTGCGCCAGGATCAGCAGGACGAACAGCGGGCCGGCGACGACACCGCAGGCGAGCAGGATGCGGGTCGCGCGCGAGGGCGCGGCCGCCGGGCGGGCACCGGGCGGGGACGCGGCGTCGGAGGTGCGGGAGGCGTCTGCGGGCATGGGTCGACTCCTGTCGTGGTCGTGCCGGAAGGGCGTGTGCGGCTGCGCGTCCGTCGCCCCGTCGGGGCACGACGAGGCAGCCGGCGCCGCTGGACGCGGCGGGACGCGGCGGCATGCGCGGGGCGTCGGACGGGGACGCCGCGCGTCGGCGAGGGCCGGGAAGGTCGGCCGGGGCCACGACGGGCCGGGCCGGAGCGGGAGGTGGGGCTCAGGTGGGTGATCGGTCGCCGGCGACCGCCGTGGTCGGTCGCGGTCGGTCCGTGATCGGTTCGGGCGCCGCCCCGGTGCCGGGCGGCTCAGCGGCAGGGGTGGCGGGCGCTCAGCGGTACAGCGCTCGGCCGGTCTCCAGCAGGGTCTTCAGGTCGCTGAGGGTCTGGCTCCAGCCGCCGCCCGCGCCGGGGGTCCGACCGGCGCACTGCGCCGCCGTTCCCGGTGCGCCGGTGACGTCGTGGACGACGGTGAGCCTGCAGACCCCGTCGCCCTCGTCCTCGATCTCGTAGCTGAGCCGGGTGAAGCCCTCGTCCAGGAACAGCGCGCGCCAGGTCTGCACGAGCCGGCGCGGCGGGTCGGCCTCGACGACCTCGCCGTCGATCACGACGTCCGGGGCGCCGTACTGCTTCATGGCCTCGCTGGCCAGGCCCCGGTAGGCGCCGCCGGGCCGCAGGTCGTACTCGACCGGCGCCTGGTAGCCGAACCGGACCGTCCACTCCGGCCTGGTGATCGCGTCCCAGATCGCCTGCGGGGTGGCCCTGATGTGCACCCGGTAGACCTGGACGTCCCCGGGATCGGTGGCCCGGGTGCCGGTCTCACGGTGGGTCGATGAGGTCATGGCGCTGCTCCAGTTCGGTCTTGAGGTCGACGAGGGCCGTCACCGGCCGCTCGGTGTACTTGTCGATCCACCGGTCGTGGATCAGCTGGATCGGCACCGGGTTGAGGAAGTGGAACTTCTCCCGGCCCGACCGGCGCGTGACGACGAGCTCGGCCCCCTCGAGCACGCCGAGGTGCCTGCTGACCGCCTGCCGGCTCATCTGCAGACCGGCCGTCAGCTCCCGCAGCGTCTGGCCGTCCCGGGCGTACAGCCGGTCCAGCAGCTCGCGACGGCTCCCGTCGGCGAGTGCGTTGAAGACGGCGTCATCGTCGCGCACCGGGACGAGAATAGGCAACAAAATTGTTGCCTGTCAACGGCTCGGCCCGCACCTGTCATCCGCACCGGTGACACCTGCCCCGGTCGCTGATGACGGGCGGACCGGGCGTCCCGCCGCGATCGCCCGTTAGGGTCGGCCCATGTTGGAGATCGGGGGGCTCAGCAAGCGGTTCGGGTCCGTGCAAGCGCTCGACGGCGTCACCTTCTCCGTGCGGCCGGGCGAGGTGTTCGGGTTCGTCGGCAGCAACGGCGCGGGCAAGACCACCACCATGCGGATCGTGCTGGGGGTGCTGTCCGCCGACGCCGGGGAGGTGCGCTGGCAGGGCCGGCCGGTGGACGCCGACCTGCGCAGGCGGATCGGCTACATGCCCGAGGAGCGCGGGCTGTACCCGAAGATGAAGGTGGGCGACCAGCTGCGCTATCTCGCCCAGCTGCACGGGCTCACCGCCGCCGAGGCCGGCGCCGCGGTGGAGCAGTGGACCGAGCGGCTGGGGGTGTCCGCCCGCCTCGGCGACGAGGTGCAGAAGCTGTCGCTGGGCAACCAGCAGCGCGTGCAGCTGTCCGCGGCGCTGGTGCACGACCCCGAGGTGCTGGTGCTCGACGAGCCGTTCTCCGGCCTCGACCCGACCGCCGTCGAGGTGATGAGCAGCGTCCTGCGCGACAAGGCGGGCACCGGCGTGCCGGTGATCTTCTCCAGCCACCAGCTCGAACTGGTCGAGCGGCTGTGCGACCGGATCGGCATCATCTCGGCCGGTCGGATGGTGGCCACCGGCAGCGTCGAGGAGCTGCGTGCCCGCGACGGCCGGGTCGTGCTCGACGTCGAGGGGCCGCCGCCCGGATGGGCCGACGGGCTGACCGGTGTGGAGGTCATCGCCTCGCCCGGCCCGGCCACCCGGCTGCGGCTGGGCCAGGGCACCGACGACCAGCAGGTCCTCGCCGCCGCCGTCGCCGCCGGTCCGGTGCACGAGTTCCGGCGGTGGCGCCCACCGCTGACCGAGCTGTACCGCGACGTCGTGGAGTCCTCCGCCCCGACGGCGGTGCCGGCATGAGCGAGCTTGCGAGCGAATCGTCCACCACAGCGCCTCTGTGCGAGGCGCCGAGCTCGCGCAGCGAGGGAGAGCGATGAGCACGCCGCTGACGGGACGCCAGGCGATCATGCTGGTCGCCCGCCGGGAGTTCGTCACCCAGGTCCGCTCGCGCAGCTTCGTCATCGGCATCGTGTTCACCCTGGTGATCCTGGCCGCGACCGCCGGCGTCATCGTGTTCGTGTCCAGCCAGACCGAGGGCCGCACGCTGGGCGTCACCCCGGATGCCGCGGCGCTGGGCCCGGTGCTGGAGCAGGTCGCCGACCAGCAGGGCGTCGCGCTGGCACTCGACGAGGTCGACAGCGGCACCGGCCGGGCGCAGGTCGGGGCGGACGAGCTCGACGCGCTGCTCAGCGGCGGTACGGGTGGCTACCAGCTGCTCTACCGCGACGCGGTGGACTCCACGCTGACGCCGGTAGTGGTCGCGGCCGCCCAGCAGCAGGCGCTGGCCACCGCGCTGGCCGACGCCGGCGTCGACCCGGCCTCGCTCACCGCGCAGGCGCAGGTGACCCCGTCGACCGTCGAGCCGGTCGACCCGGAGCGGGGCCAGCAGCTGGCGGTGGCCCTGGCCGGGACGTTCCTGCTGTTCATGGGCCTGCAGTACGCAGCGGGCGTGGCCAGCGGGGTGGTCGAGGAGAAGCAGAGCCGGGTGGTCGAGCTGCTGCTGGCCACGATCAAGCCCTGGCACCTGCTGACCGGCAAGGTCCTCGGGATCGGCGCGGCCGGCCTGCTCACCATGGTCATCCTGGGCGCCGTCGCGGCCGGCGCCGCCGCCGCGCTCGGGCTGCTGACGCTGCCGACCGCGGCGGTCGGGATGCTGGTCATGGTGCTGGTCTGGTACCTGATCGGCTTCTTCCTGTTCGCCGCGGTCTACGCGGCACTCGGCTCCACGGTCTCGCGCCAGGAGGAGCTGCAGTCGCTGATCGCCCCGATGGTCTTCATCGTGATCATCCCGTTCATCCTGACGCTCAACCTGCTGCCCAACGACCCGCGCAACCCGATCCTCGCGGTGCTGTCGTTCGTGCCGTTCCTGTCCCAGACGGTGATGCCGGCCCGCTACGCCCTCGGCGTCGCCCCGCTCTGGGAGGTCGCGCTGTCCGCGCTGATCGCCGTGGTCGCGATCTTCCTGGTGGTGCGGGTGGCCGCGCGGATCTACCGCAACTCGATCCTGCGCACCGGCGCCCGGGTCAGCCTCCTGGAGGCCCTGCGCTCACGCTGAGGTGAAAGGTCGCGCAAGGACCGCCGTCCTCGCAGGGGCGGCGTGCTCCTCGCGGGGTCCAGCGCATCTGCGAGGAGCACGCAGACCCTGACGTGGCTCGGGCTCCGGGCCTCAGCCGGAGGAGCTGCGCCGCCGCGGCGTCCACTCGGTGAAGCCGGCGGCGCGGGCCTCGGCGGCGGTGCGGAACCAGAACTCGGCGCGCGTCCGCCCGAAGTACGGGCTGTCCGGGCCGTGGAACAGCTCCGACCCCGACTTGGCCTTGATCGTGTACTCCGGCCCGGGGGGCGAGCCATCGGGCTGCGCGAGCGCGGCGGCCTCCGGGACCTCCAGGACCGTCCGGCGCGCCCGGCGCCCGCCCGGGGCGTCGACGACCGGGAGCTCCATCGTGGGCGACTCCACCGGCGCGGGCGCCGCCTGCGCCGCCGCGGGCTCGGCGGTCCGCCGCTGCGCCACCGGGCGCGGCTGCGGCCCGTCCGGCAGGAGCAGCGGGCGCGGCGGCTCCGGCGTGGGCGCGGGCGTGCTCTCCACCGCCGGGCGCGACCGCGCGACGTACACCACGCCGCCCAGCAGCAGGAGCAGCAGCAGCCAGCGCAGGCGGGGCGACGACGAGTCCTCTGCCATGGGCCCGAGACTAACCCGGCCGCGCACCGCAGCCGACCCGTCACCCGCGGACGGCGCGCCGCGTGCGGTCACCGGCGGGCGGCCTTGACCCGTTCGTAGCGCTGCAGCGCCTCCTGCCGTTCGGCCTCGTGGTCGACAATCGGCTCGGGGTAGCCCTCGGGCGGCCCGTCGGGCAGCTCCCACGGCGTGTGCACGGCCTTGCCTGCGACACCCCGCAGCTCGGGCACGAACCGGCGCACGTAGTCGCCGTCGGGGTCGAACCGCTGCCCCTGGGTGATCGGGTTGAACACCCGGAAGTAGGGCGCGGCGTCCGTGCCGGTGCCCGCGGTCCACTGCCAGCCGTGCTGGTTGGAGGCCAGGTCGCCGTCCACCAGCAGGGCCATGAAGTGCCGCGCGCCCCACCACCACGGCAGGTGCAGGTCCTTGACCAGGAAGCTGGCGGTGATCATCCGGGCCCGGTTGTGCATCCAGGCCTGCTCGCGCAGCTGGCGCATCCCGGCGTCGACGATCGGGAAGCCGGTGCGCCCCTCGCGCCAGCGGTCGAACGCGGCGACAGCATCTCCACCGGAGGCCAGCGGCAGCGCGTCGAAGGCCTTGTCGTAGTTCTGCCTCGCCGAGTCGGGCCGGTGGAACAGCACGTCGGCGTAGAAGTCGCGCCAGGCGAGCTCGCTGCGGTAGACCTCGCTCGACTCCCCCCGCTTCCGGGCCACGTCGGCGAGCAGCGTGCGCGGGTGCACCAGCCCGTACTTCAGGTACACCGACATCCGCGACGTGCCCTCGACGTCGGGGCGGTTGCGGTCGTCGCCGTAGCGGTCGACGGCGTCGGACAGGAACGCCTCCCACTGCCGCAGCGCCGCCGCCTCGGAGGCCTCGGGCAGCTCCGCGGGCACCCGCTCGTCGTCGGGGACGGGCACGGCCGAGGAGCCGCCGTCCGGGTCGAGCCAGTCGACGGTGCCCGCGGACGTGTCGGCCGGTGCGCGCCACCCGTGCTCGAGCCAGGCCCGGCGGAACGGCGTGAACACCCGGAACGGCTCGCCGTCGGCCTTGCGCACGCGCCCGGGCGCGACGGCGTACGGCGACCCGGTGCGCACCAGTGCGCGCCCGGCGTCGACCAGCGCCTTCTCCACGGCCTCGTCGCGGCGCCTGCCGTAGGGCCCGAAGTCGGCCGCGACGTGCACCGAGGCGGCGTCGACGGCGGCGGCGACCCGCGGCACCACGTCCGCGGGATCGCCCCGGACCACCATCAGCCGCCCGCCCAGCGCCGCGTCGAGCGAGCGCAGCGCGCGGTACAGGAACGTCAGCCGCGCCCCTCCCGACGGCCCGGTGAGCGCCGGGTCGAGCACGAAGAGCGCGAGCGCGCGGTCGGCGGCGTCGGCCGCGGCCAGGAAGGTCGGCTGGTCGCCGACCCGCAGATCCCGCCGGAACCAGACCACCGCCGACCGGGCGCGTTCAGCCATGCGGCGACGTTAGTGCGACCGGACGAGTGCCGCGCGCCGAACCCGACGGGTCAGCGATCACCCATCGGCACGTACGAGCGCTCGGTCGCGCCGGTGTAGACCTGGCGCGGGCGCCCGATCTTGGTGGTCGGATCGTTGATCATCTCCCGCCAGTGCGCGATCCAGCCCGGCAGCCTGCCCAGCGCGAACAGCACCGTGAACATCTTGGTCGGGAAGCCCATCGCCCGGTAGATCACGCCGGTGTAGAAGTCGACGTTGGGGTAGAGCTTGCGCTCGATGAAGTAGTCGTCGGCGAGCGCCTTCTCCTCCAGCGCCTTGGCGATGTCCAGCAGCGGGTCGGTGACGCCCAGCTTGCTCAGGATCTCGTCCGCGCTCTGCTTGACGATCTTCGCCCGCGGGTCGTAGTTCTTGTAGACGCGGTGCCCGAAGCCCATCAGCCGGGCGCCCTTGTCCTCCTTGTTCTTGACCCGCTTCACGAACGACTCGACGTCGCCGTTCTCCTCGACCTGGATCTTCTGCAGCATCTCCAGCACGGCCTGGTTCGCCCCGCCGTGCAGCGGCCCGAACAGCGCGTTGATGCCGGCCGACACGCTGGCGAACAGGTTGGCCTGCGACGAGCCGACCAGCCGCACGGTCGAGGTCGAGCAGTTCTGCTCGTGGTCGGCGTGCAGGATCAGCAGCGTGTCCAGCGCCTTGGCGAAGGCCGGGTCGACCTCGTAGGGCTCGGCGGGGAACCCGAAGGTCATCCGCAGGAAGTTCTCCACCAGGCCCAGCGAGTTGTCCGGGTAGAGGAACGGCTGGCCCACCGACTTCTTGTAGGCATAGGCCGCGATCGTCGGCAGCTTCGCCAGCAGCCGGACGGTGGACAGCTCGACCGCGTCGTGGTTGAACGGGTCGAGCGCGTCCTGGTAGAAGGTCGACAGCGCGCTGACCGCGCTGGACAGCACCGGCATCGGGTGCGCGTCGCGCGGGAAGCCCTCGAAGAACCGCTTCAGGTCCTCGTGCAGCAGCGTGTGCCGGCTGATCTTGTTGCTGAAGTCGGCGAGCTGGTCCTCGCTGGGGAGCTCGCCGTAGATGAGCAGGTAGCTGGTCTCCAGGAAGGTGCTCTTCTCGGCCAGGTCGTCGATGGGGTAGCCGCGGTAGCGCAGGATGCCCGCGTCGCCGTCGATGTAGGTGATCTCGGACTTGCACGACGCCGTGTTGCCGAATCCGGAGTCCAGCGTGACCAGCCCGGTGGACGGCAGCAGTTTGCTGATGTCGAAGGCGGACGCTCCCTCGGTGGCGGGGCTGATCGCCATCTCGTGCTCGCCGCCGGGGTGGTGCAACACGGCGGTCTTGGTGTCGTCGGCCATGTGGAGGTTCCCTCGCACTCGGTTCGTTGTCCCGTTTTCCTGTGGTGACCTGCCACGCTAGTGCGCGGGACGTGGGACGCGCCGGACGAACCGTGTGATCTAGGGCGACGCGTCGCGACACGATCGGCTGCGCGTGCCGGTCACGACTTGCCCAACCGCTCCGCGTCCACCTCGACCTTGCCGACGACGTAGTAGTTGATCACCCAGAGCACCACGCCGGCCAGCAGCAGGTAGCCGGCCACCAGGAACTGCTGCAGCGGCCGGCCCGACAGCGGGGTCGCCAGGAAGCCGCACAGCACGATGCCCAGCCACGGCGTCCAGGACGGGGCCGTGAAGTGCTCGTGCTCGACCTCGTCCTTGCGCAGCACCAGCACCGCGATGTTGACGATGGTGAACACCGCCAGCAGCAGCAGCGCCGTGGTGCCGCCGAGCAGCGAGATGTCGGCCGTGGCGACCAGGATGACGGCGATCGCGCTGGTGAACACGATGGACACCCACGGGGTGCGGCGCCCGGCGTGCACCCGGCCGAACACGCTCGGGATGACCCGCTCGTTGGACATGCCGTAGAGCAGCCGGCTGGCCATCAGCATGTTGATCAGCGCCGAGTTGACCACCGCGAACAGCCCGATCACCGCGAACACGCCGAGCGGGAAGCCCGGCGCACCCGCCTCCAGCACCCGGAACAGCGCGTCGCTCTTGGCCGCGGCGAGGTCCTCAGCGGGCACCAGCAGCGAGGACAGCACCGCGACCACCACGTAGATCAGCCCGGCGATGCCCATCCCGAGCAGCATCGCCCTCGGGAAGATCCGCGGCGGGTCGTGGCACTCCTCGGCCATGTTCACCGAGTCCTCGAAGCCGACCATCGCGAAGAACGCCAGCGACGTGGCCGCGGTGATGGCCAGGAACGCCGTCGAGTCGCCGGTGTCGATCTCGATCAGCCGGGTGGGCTCGCCCTGGCCCTGCATGACCGCGTACACCCCGACCCCGATGATGAGCAGCAGGCCGGACAGCTCGATGCAGGTCAGCACCACGTTGGCCTTGACCGACTCGCCGACGCCCCGGAAGTTGATCAACGCGAGGCCGGCGATGAACACCGCGGCCACCGCCCACGTCGGCAGCTCGATGAACTGGCGCAGGTAGGTGTCGCCGAACGCCTTGGCCGCGGTCGCCGCCGAGGTCACCCCGGAGGACATGACCGTGAAGGTGACCATGAAGGTCAGGAAGTTGATCCCGAACGCCTTGTGCGTGTAGAGCGCCGCGCCCGCGGCCCGCGGGTACTTGCCGACCAGTTCGAGGTAGCTGAACGCGGTCAGGAAGGCGACCACGAACGCCAGCAGGAACGGCAGCCACAGCGCCCCGCCGATCTCGGCCGAGACCGATCCGGTCAGGGCGTAGATGCCGGTGCCGAGGATGTCGCCGATCACGAAGAACAGCAGCAGCTTCGGACCGATGGCCCGCTTGAGCGCCGGCTGCGGTGGTGCCGTGCTGGTGTCCGCCATGCGCAGATGGTGAACCCCGTCACGCCGTTCGTCATCTTCTGATCAGGTGGATGTCGACGACGGCTCGACCGGGCCGATCAGCCGCGTGCTCAGGCCCGGCTGGCGACGGGCGCCCGGTACCGCCAGAACACCGGGAACGCCAGCACGACGATCACCGACACCACCACGACCGCCACGCCGCCGATCGTCGCGGCGAGCCCGGGACCCGCCCAGTCGGCCGCGGGCCCGTGCCACAGGTCGGCCAGCCGCGGGCCGCCCGCCACCACCACGATGAACAGCCCCTGCATCCGCCCGCGCATCTCGTCGGTGGCCACGACCTGCAGCATCGAGTTGCGGTACATCGAGCTGACCAGGTCGCCCGCGCCGGCCACGGCCAGGAACAGCACCGCCAGCCACAGCGAGCCGGTGAGCCCGAACAGCGCCACGCCCACGCCCCAGACGCAGATCGAGACGGTGACCGCGACCCCCTGGCGCCGCACGCCCGTCAACCGCCCGGAGAAGACCCCGGCCAGCACCATCCCGATCGGGATCGCGGCGAACAGCAGGCCGTAGGCGATCCCGCCGCCGGGCGGGTCGCCGAAGGTCTCCTGGGCCATCTGCGGGAACACCACGCGCGGCATCCCGAAGCCCATCGCCACCACGTCGATCAGGAACGACACCAGCAGCACCTTGTGCAGCAGCGCGTAGCGGAACCCGGCGGCCACCTCGCGCAGACCGGCCCGGCGCCGCATCCCGTCCACCCCCGGGTCCGGCGGCATGACCGGCAGCCGCCAGGTGGCCCACAGGGTGGCCAGCAGCAGGACGGAGTCGGCCAGGTACAGCGTCGGCAACCCGATCACCGGGATCAGCACCCCGGCCAGCAGCGGCCCCGCGATCGCCCCGGCCTGGAACACCGTCATGTTCAGCGCGTTCGCCGCCGGGATCTCCTCGATCCGCAGGATCCGCGGCAGCACGGCGTTGCGGGTGGGCTGGTTGACCGCCAGGAACGCGGTCTGCACCGAGAACAGCGACAGCACCACCCACACCCCACCGACCCCGCTGGCCGCGGTGACCCACAGCGCCAGCGACGACAGCGCGATCCCGGTCCCGGTGACCAGCAGCAGGGTGCGCCGGTCGACCGCGTCGGCGATGGCCCCACCCCACAACCCGAACACCACCAACGGCACCAACCCGAACAGCCCGGTGAGCCCGACGTAGGCCGACGACCCGGTGAGCTCGTAGATCTGCGCGGGCACGGCCACCACCGACAGCTGCGCCCCGACCACCGTGACCATCCCCGCGAACCAGAGCCTGCGGTAGGCCGGGGTCTTCAGCGGGGTGGTGTCGGCGAGGGCACCGCGCACTGCGCGGGCGATCCGGCGGGTGACGGGTTGCGTCGGGCGTTCAGGTCCCGGCGGGGCCGTGCGGCCGACCTGATCAGGGCGTGCGGGTTCCGGACCGGTCGTTGTCACGGCTAACCAGCCTGCCACCTTCACTGCGAGAGCAGCCCGCCGAGACGCGTGACGTCGCCCGCAGCCGACCCGGTGACGACACCTCCCGCATCGATGCCGATCCGTTACTCAACGTCATGACCCGTGAGACGTCTACGTCCGTGAGGGGGATGTGGCTTCAGCTCGCGGCCACACCCGACGATGGACCGTTCGCCCGGCCGCAGTACGCGCTTCGGTCGCAATGTCGTCCGCCGGACGGCGCAGCAGCTCCCCACATGCCGTGCCCGTCTCGACGTGGACGTCGATCCTTTCGCCGCCACCCCAGCCGGGCCAAGGAAGGACCGGAATGGACATGGCGCCGTCGCCGAAGGACCAGCTGGACTGGATCAAGGCCAGTGCTAGCTATGGCAACGGCGCCTGCGTCGAGCTCGCCAAGATCAACGGAATGATCGCATTGCGCGATTCAAAGAACCCCGGCACACCGCCGCTGATGTACACCGTGGCCGAACTCCGCGCCTTTTTGGACGGAGCCCGCAAGGGCGAGTTCGACCACCTGCTCGATCAGTGATCAGCTCTCGCCCGGAAGCAGGGCCCGTCACGATCGTCCATTTTGGTCAGATCATCGAGGAATCTGGGCAGATGTGATGCCGGGCCCGGCCTTGGCATTCAGCTGCACTGGTGGCATGGTGGAGCCCGCAGCATGGCGGAAACGAGCTTGATACGAGGAGACAGGGATGCCCGACGCCGACCTTCAGTGGACCAAGTCCACTGCCAGCATCGGCAACGGCGCCTGCGTCGAGTTCGCCACCCACGACGGCGAAGTCCTCGTCCGAAATTCACGTTGCCCGGAGATCGTAATTTCCTGCACTCCCCAAGAAATGGCAGCCTTCTTTGAAGGTGTGCGCCGGCATGAGTTCGACGATCTCCTGGCGCCCTGATCCCCGCTAGAGCTGACCCATGTGCCGCCGGATGAGTTCCGAACTCTGAGCTGGGTCCAGAGCCAGGCGCCGGAGCCGGTCCCAGAGGGCACGTGCCTCTTCGAGGTCCTTGTCGTCACTCGAATCGACGGCGTCGAGCTGGTCCTCGGAGTAGTACACGTCGGGTAGCTGCGATCCGAGCTCGAGGATGATGAACTGGGCCGAACCCGGAGGGTAGATCCCGGCACGGAACGGCAGCACCTGGATGGACGTCCTGGGGCGTTCGCAGAACGACAGCAGTCGTTCCATCTGCTCGCGCATCACCTCGACCCCCCCGGCGCCGCGCGCCAACACGGCCTCATCGATGACGACCGAGTAGTGCGGCGGAACGGGCCGCTCCAGGATCACTTGGCGACGCATGCGTACCTCCACCGCCTGAGCTGCGCGCTGCAGTGTCCGTCCACTTCCGCTCGCCGCCACAGCAGCAATGGCATAGCGCTCGGTCTGCAGCAATCCAGGCACCACTCCGACGCAGTACTCACTGATGGACTCGGCGACCTGCTCGAAACCAATGAGGGTGCGATAGGAGTCGGCCAGATCGTACTTCTGCCACCACGCCCGGCGGCGGGCCTCATCGGAAAGTGCCAGGAGACGGTGCCGCTCCCCCTGCCCGACGCCGTACCAGTCGCAGAGCCGCTCGACGTCGACCCGCCGCAGCCCGCGCGAGCCGGTGTCCAGCCGCGAGGCCTGGCTCTGCTGCACACCGAGCAAGTGAGCGAGTTCTGCCAGGTTGAGCCCTCGCTGCTCGCGGAGCCTGCGGAAGTAGACGGCCAGCGCCCGCCGAGCCACCGTCGGGTTCGTTCCCGGATCGGTGATCATCGTTCCCTCCGGACCCACGCGCTGGTCCTCACTTCCCCCCGCCCACCTTGCCTTGATGGAATATTCCGTTCACACTGATGACCATAGCGCAAGCCCGCAGGTTGACTCGTCCGTCGGACCGGAATGATCGGTTCGCGACGAAGCCGATACGAAGGCGAGGTGGTCGCCAAGAGCCGCCACAACGCAAGAAGGGCGCCGGCCTGATCCGCCGACGCCCTTCCTACACGAGCACATGCAAATGCACGTACTCGCTGTGATCCGCGGACCGGTGCGCTAACACCGCCTGCGGATGTCGCTCAACACACCCTCCCGCGCGCTAACACAGGACAGGGGCCAGAGCATGTCACACCGTACTCTCCTCCACGCAATTGCAAAACGGGCTACTGCCAAGATCGTCGCCGTCGAGGACCGGATCTTCGCCGACGACGACCTCGCCGCCCTCGTCCGCGGCTGGCGGATCACCCGCCCGCACCCGTTCACCCGCACCTACCGCGACGCCCGGTGGGACCAGGTCGGGCTCGAGCCGATCCCGCCCAACTCGAGGCGGTCGTGATGAGGGACGACCACCGGTCCCGGCGTCCGCGCCGCGTCGGCCTGGTCCGGTGGCTCGTCCGGGGGCGGGTCGAGCTGACGACTGTCGTGTCGGGGGCGCTCGCCGTCGACTCCGCCGGGCCGTGGATCAGCGGGCTGCTCGCGGCCGTCGGGGGCGTCCTCATCGCCGCGGTTCCCGGCGTCCGGCACGGGGTCATCCGCGCCTACCAGCTGGTGGTGCTGCCGCACCGCGTCCGCTCCGCGCTGACCGAGGCCTGCGCCGTCGACCTGCGGGGCCGCCTGCCGTGGGTGCTGTGGGCGCTGCCCGCGGGGCCGTACGCCGTGCTGGTGGAGGTGAAGCTGCGGGCCGGGGTGACGTTCGAGGACCTGTACGACGCGGTCCCGAACATCCGCACCGCCTGCGCGGCTCCGGAGGTGCGGGTCCTGATGCGCCGGCGGCCCGACCGGCTGGCCGTCCTGCTCATCCGCCCGCGCTGGGGCCTGTGGTGATCACTGGTCGGCCAGCTCCTGGGCCGCCGCCTGCCCGGCCGCCGACACCTTGCCCAGGAAGTCGACGATCAGCTCCAGCTCCGCGGCGCTGTACCCCGCGCAGATCTCATCCAGCGCCGACCGCATGCCGCCGTAGAGGCGGTGGACCTCGCCGGCGCGGTCGCGCCGCACCCGCACGGCGACGCCGCGGCGGTCGGCGGCCTCGGGGTCGCGTTCGCGGACGACCCACCCGGCGCGCTGGAGCCGGTCGATGACGCCGGTCATGGTGGCCGGGTGCACGCCGGCGAGCCGGGCCAGTTCGCTGGGGCCGATGGGGCCGTGGCGGGCGATGAGGTCGAGGCAGACGCGGTCGGAGTTGCGCATGTCGAGCCGGGCGCTCACGACCTGGTCGAGCACCGAGAGCTGGGCGTTCGCGGCACGCAGCCCGTCGCGGACGGCGGCGGCCGGCGCCCGGCGGGCGTCGTCCCGGCCAGATGATACGGAACTCATAATTTACGGACTCCATGCTATCGTTGCCGCAACCCGGACAACAATGCCCCAGGAGGGCCGTCGTGACCCAGCAGAGCCCCGGCACCGCGCCGCACGCCCGCCCCATGCGCTTCCAGGGCGTGGCCAACCGCATCGTGCGCGCCCTGCTGGCCACGCCCCTGGTGTCCCGGGGCATCGGGCAGCGCCTGGTCACCGTGCACGTCGTCGGGCGCAAGTCCGGCCGCCGGTTCGCCGTCCCCGTCGCCTTCACCCGGCACGAGGGCGCGCTGCTGATCGGCACCTCGTTCGCCTGGGGCCGCAACCTGCGCACCGGCGAGCCCGTCGAGGTCCGCTACCTGGGCAGGCTCAGGCGGGCCGACGTCCGCGTGCACACCGAGGAGGCCGACGTCGTGCGGCTCTACGACGTCATCGCCCGCGACAACCACCAGTTCGCGAAGTTCAACGGGCTCGGTCTCGACGCCGCCGGCAACCCCGACCCCGACGACCTGCGCGCGGCGTGGGCCGCCGGGGCCCGGGTGCTGGAGCTGCGGGTGCGCGACTGACTCACGGCGCCAGGCGCTGCACCGCCCACGTCCGGTCGAGGCGGTTGATGTCGTAGCGCAGCCGGTCGTGCATCCGGTCCGAGCGGCCCTGCCAGAACTCGACCTGGTCGGGCGCGATCCGCCAGCCGCCCCAGTGACCGGGCAGCGGCACCTCGTCCTGGCCCTCGAAGCGTTGGGTGACGGCGGCCAGCGCGTCGTCCAGGACGCGGCGGTCGCGCACCACCGCCGACTGCGCCGACGCCCACGCCCCCAGCTGCGCGCCCCGCGGCCGGCTCGACCAGTAGGCCAGCACCTCGTCCAGGTCGACCGTCTCGACGATCCCGCGCACCGTCACCTGCCGGTGCAGGGCGTACCAGGGGAACGTGGCCGAGGCGTAGCGGGTGGAGCGGATGTCGTGGCTCTTGGCCGAGGTGTAGTTGGTGTAGAAGGCCACGCCGCGGGCGTCGAAGCCCTTGCACAGCACCGTCCGCGAGGACGGCCTGCCGTCGGTGCCCGCCGTGGCCAGCACCATCGCGTTGGGCTCCACCACGTCGGCGGCCACGGCCTCGGCGAACCAGGCGGCCAGCTGCTCGTGCCAGGTGGGGGCGAGGTCGTCGACGTCCAGGCCCGCGGTCTCGTAGTCGACCCGCATCGCGGCCAGCCCCTGGTCGGTGCCCGGCTCCCCCGCGGCGACGCTGTCCACCCCGGCCACGGTAGGGGGGTGGCCACGCGGTGGACAACGTCGGTGACCGATCCCACCCGCATGCCCCGTTGCCACGGGACACCCGCGCGGGCAGATTGGCGCCAACCGCGTGCATCTCACGGCGCCCGTGGCCAGCCCGAGGCCGCAGCCGCAACCGGCGCAGGCGGCGGGCGCAACCTCCGGTCGTGGTCCGCCACCGGCGGCCCGGCCGGCGCCTGTCGGGGACCACGATGAGGAGGACACAGGTGTCCACTGCACCGATCACGGAGAATGCAGGGACGGCGCCGACCGCGCCGGAGGCACCGGCGGTGCCCCCGCCCCCACCCGGGTTCAAGTCGGGTCTGGAGGGCCACGTCGCCTTCCGCACCGAGATCGCCGAGCCGGACAAGGACGGCGGCGCGCTGCGCTACCGCGGCGTCGACATCGAGGACCTCGTCGGCGCGGTCAGCTTCGGCAACGTCTGGGCGCTGCTGGTCGACGGCCGGTTCGGGCCGGGCCTGCCGCCCGCCGAGCCGTTCCCGATCCCGGTGCACACCGGCGACGTCCGCGTCGACGTGCAGGCCGCGCTGGCCATGCTCGCGCCGTACTGGGGCTACCGGCCGCTGCTCGACATCGACGACGACGAGGCCCGCGACCAGCTGGCCAGGGCCTCGGTCATGGCGCTGTCCTACGTCGCGCAGTCCGCGCGCGGGATCGGCGTGCCCGCCGTGCCCCAGCGCCGCATCGACGAGTGCTCGACGATCACCGAGCGGTTCATGACCCGCTGGCGCGGCGAGCCCGACCCGGCCCACGTCAAGGCCGTGGACGCCTACTGGGTGTCGGCCGCCGAGCACGGCATGAACGCCTCCACCTTCACCGCCCGGGTCATCGCCTCCACCGGCGCGGACGTCGCGGCGGCGATGTCGGGCGCGATCGGCGCCATGTCCGGCCCGCTGCACGGCGGCGCACCGGCCCGCGTGCTGCCGATGCTGGAGCAGACCGAGCGCACCGGCGACCCGGAGGCGTTGGTCCGCGGCATCCTCGACGACAAGCAGAAGCTGATGGGCTTCGGCCACCGCGTCTACCGGGCCGAGGACCCGCGCGCCCGCGTGCTGCGCCGCACCTGCCAGGAGCTGAACGCGCCGCGCTACGAGGTGGCCGTCGCGCTGGAGCAGGCCGCGCTGGCCCTGCTGCGCGAGCGCCGCCCGGACCACCCGATCGAGACCAACGTCGAGTTCTGGGCCGCGGTGATCCTCGACTTCGCCGAGGTGCCGCCGCACATGATGCCGGCCATGTTCACCAGCGCCCGCACGGCGGGCTGGTCGGCGCACATCATGGAGCAGAAGCGGGAGAACAAGCTGGTCCGCCCGTCGGCCCAGTACATCGGCCCCGGCCCGCGCCGCCCCGAGCGGGTCGAGGGCTGGACGGAGATCGCCCGCAGCTGACCCCGGCCCGTCGAGGACGGCGTCGTCACCGGATCGCCCCGTCGATCACGACGACGTCGTCCCCGACGGCTGCTACGCCTTCGTGGCCAGCGGCGGCCCGGCGGCGGGAGCGGCGATCGGCGCCCGCTTGACCAGCAGCGACAGGAACCCGGCGACCACGGCCAACCCGCCGCCGATGTACCAGGCGATGTCGTAGGCGTCCAGCTCGTCGCGGACGATGCCGGCGCCCAGCGCCATCAGCGCCGCGCCGACCTGGTGGCTGGCGAACACCCAGCCGAACACCACCGGTGCGAGCCCGCCGAAGATCTCCCGGCACAGCGCCATCGTGGGCGGGATGGTGGCCACCCAGTCCAGGCCGTAGAACACGATGAACGCCACCATGTGCAGCTCGATGTCCGGCCCGAACAGCACCGGCAGCGCCATCAGCGAGAGGCCGCGCAGCACGTAGTAGGCCAGCAGCAGGTAGCGCGGGTCGATGCGGTCGGTCAGCCAGCCCGAGGCGATGGTGCCCACGATGTCGAACAGCCCGACCAGGGCCAGCAGCCCCGCGGCCACCGTCTGCGGCATGCCGTGGTCGTGCGCGGCCGGGATGAAGTGCGGCTGGATCAGCCCCATCGTGGTGGCCCCGCAGATCATCATGCCGACGGCGAGGTACCAGAACGGCCGGGTGCGCCCGGCCGTGCCCAGCGCCCGCAGCGCCAGCCGCGCCGGGCCCACCTTCGGCGCCGCCACCGGCACCACCCCGGCGGCCGCCGCCGACGGCTCCGGCATCACCGCACCGTAGGGCAGCACCCCCAGGTCGGACGGCTTGTCGCGGAGCAGCCA
Organism: Pseudonocardia humida; assembly: GCF_023898865.1. Classification (GTDB taxonomy): domain Bacteria; phylum Actinomycetota; class Actinomycetes; order Mycobacteriales; family Pseudonocardiaceae; genus Pseudonocardia; species Pseudonocardia humida. Next base: position 160,322 of record NZ_JAGSOV010000040.1, on the reverse strand, counting down.
CAGCACGAACGGCGCCACGGCCAGCGCCGCCCCCGCGACCCCGAGCGAGGCCGGACGCCACCCGTAGCCCTCCGAGATCACGGCCACCAGCGGCAGGAACACCAGCGCCCCCGCCGCCCCGCCCGCGGTGAGCACTCCCGACACCAGCCCGCGCCGGGCCTCGAACCAGCGCCCGGTGACCGTCGCGACCAGCGCCAGCGCCATCGACCCGGTCCCCAGCCCGACCAGCACGCCCCAGCACAGGATGAGCTGCCAGCTGGCCGTCATGAACACCGTCAGGCCGCTGCCGGTGGCCACGACCAGCAGCGCGGCCGTCACGACCTTGCGGATGCCGAACCGCTCCATCAGCGCGGCCGCGAACGGCGCCGTCAGGCCGTAGAGGGCCATCTTGACCGCCACCGCGGCCGAGATCGTCGAGATCGACCACCCGAACTCGGTGTGCAGCGGCTCCATGAGCACGCCGGGCACGGCCCGGAAGCCCGCGGCCCCGACCAGGGCCAGGAAGGTCACCGCTGCGACCCACCAGGCCGGGTGGATGCGCCGCAGCACGCTGGGTTCTCTCACGAGACTCAGCTTGCCCCACGGTGCCGCCGCAGGGAACCCCCGCCCGGTCCGGCGGGCCGTGAACCGCGGCCCGCGGGCGCATACCGTCGGCGTATCGGAAAACGCATACGTACCGGCAACGCCGGGCCGACTTCACTGGGGGCATGGACTGCGGCGTAGTGGGGCGAGCGTGACCAGGGGATGGCACGAGTGGGTCTTCACCGAGACCGGCGTGGTGCTCACGACGGTGGCCGGGCTGCCGCTGGCCGCCCTGGCGGTGTGGGCGTTGGCCCGCCACCGGAGGGCCACCGGCGCCACGCGGGGGTGGGCATGGCGCAGGTCGCTGGCCGAGGTCGGCATCGTCTACGGGACGGTGCCGTGGGTCCTGATGACCACGTTCCCGGGCAGCCGGGCGGGTGAGGTGCCCTCCCGGGTGATCCTGGTGCCGCTGCAGGACCTGCTCACGATGGACCCGGGCCAGATCGTCGGCAACCTGCTGGTGTTCGCGGCGCTGGGGGCCTTCGCCCCGCTGCGGTTCGCGGCGCTGGCGGCGCTGCCGCGGGTCCTGGCCCTCGCGGGGGCCTGCTCGGCGCTGATCGAGATCGCGCAGTACGCCCTGCAGCTCGACCGGGTGTCCTCCGTGGACGACGTGCTGCTCAACACCGCGGGCGCCGGGCTGGCCGCGCTGGCGTCGCGCCGCTGGTGGCGGGGACGGGCCGGAGCGTCGTCGGCGGACCGACCCGCTCCGGTCGCCCCGGCACCGGAGCGCTGAGCGCGGTTCAGGCCTTGCTCTCGGACTGGCCCCCGTCGTGCCCGGCCGCCGCGCCCACGCCGGCGTCCTCGGGGTCGTCCCGCTCGTGGGCGACCGGCGCCTGCTCCTCGACGGGAGCGGGCGAGTCACCGCTCAACGACCCCTTCGGGGCCAGCAGGAACGCCCCCACGTACAGCGCCGCGGCCACCAGCAGCAGCCCCGGGAACCCGACGAGCAGCGCCGTGTACTCGAGGCACCCGCCGACCATCGCGCCCAGCAGGTTGGCCCCGAAGGCGCCGGTGGGGTCGGTGGTGTCGGTGAAGCGCTTCGCGAACACCACGTTCGCGGCGAAGATCGGCAGGAACGCGATCACCACCGCGACCACCAGCCGGACCGGCACCGGCAGCGCCAGCAGCCAGGACTCGGGGATCAGCCAGCTCAGGGCCAGCCCACCGAACAGCACCGCGTACATGATCTTCAGCGGGGGCGTGCGGAACCGGCGGGTGATCTCCACGGCGGCCAGCACGGCGATCAGCACGCCGGCCGAGACGATCGAGTTGACCACCCACGTGGTGCCGAACAGCAGCGCGAACCCGGCGATGGACTTGGTCTGCAGCAGCAGGAACCCGGCCCCGAGCAGGAACAGGTCGGCGTAGGGCCGCATCCGGCGGTAGGTGCCCACCGGCCGCTCGCCGCCCGGCTCGCGCCTGCCCCGCCCGACCAGCGCCACCGCGGCCACGCTGAAGGCCAGGATCAGGCCGATGGTGACCAGGTACAGCGACGGGATGGTGGCGCCGAACAGGTACAGGAACGGCCGCGCGTCGGTGGCCGGGGCCGGGGTGTCCTCGGTGGCGCCCGCCCACTGCGGGCCGCAGGACTGGTCGGCCGGGGTGAGCCCGGTGGTGATGACGGCCTGGCCCAGCTCGCCGCCGACGACGTCGACGCAGGGCTGGTGCCCGAAGACGGTCTCCGCGGTGAGCGCGAGCCGGTCGATCAGCCAGCCCTCGCGGTAGTAGTTGTACATCGCGAGCGCGCCGCCGGGGTTGAGGTGCTCGCGCGCGGAGGCGAAGGCCTCCTCGGTGAACAGGTAGCTCTCCAGGCGCAGCGAGCTGGCGCCCTGCACGAGGGTCAGCGAGTCGGGCAGCGCGAAGAGGATGCGGTCGTAGGTCCGGTCGGTGCGCGACAGGAACGCCCGGCCGTCGTCGACGTGCACGGTCACCCGCGGGTCGTCGTAGGGGCGGTCGGGGTGCTTCTCGCGGCCGACCTGCAGCAGCCCCGGGTCGATCTCGACGGCGTCGACGTGCTCGGCGCCGTTGGCCAGCGCGATGGCCACGTCGGTGCCGCTGCCCGCCCCGATGATCAGGACGTCACCGAGGCTCTGCCCGACGGCGCGCTCGTAGGGCAGCGCGTACTGCGGCTCGAACTGCACCCGGGCCGCGGCCGGGATGGCCTGCTGGTGGGGGACGCCGTTGGCCGCGATGTCGACGATCGGCACGCCGTTCACGACGCGCTCCCCGGCCTGGATCTTGTAGTACGGCGACCAGGTGGCCCCCGGCGTCATCGACTCGGTGCGCAGCTCGGCGACCATCAGCACCGACGGCACGGCGACCAGCACCACGCCCAGCGCCACCCCGGAGCGGGTCGGCGCCGGGACCAGCAGCACGCCGAACAGCACCGCGACGATCAGCCCCCACCACATCGGCGGGGCGCCCAGGAACGACAGGCCGGTGAACGCCACGATGCCGATCAGGCTGCCGATGAGGTCGAACCGGTAGGCGGTGAGCCGGGGCAGCTTGGTGAAGCACTGGCCGACCAGCTCGGCGGGCCCGGCGGTGATCACCGCGGCGGCGGCGAACACGATCGGCAGCACCACCCAGGTGGGCGGGCCGGTGGTGAACAGGCTGGTGAAGTAGATGACCGAGTCGTCCTGGCCGCGGTCGACCGTCACCGGGAACGTCATGATGAACAGCACGAGCACGCCGAGCGTGATCGGCGAGTAGAACGGCCGCACCCTCGCCCGGTCTGCGCGCAGGAAGCCCAGCCCGATCCCGAGGAACGACCCGAGCAGCACGAAGTTCGAGAAGTAGCTCAGGTGGACCACGTTGGAGCCGGTCCAGCGGATCAGCGCGAGCTCGACGAACAGCATCAACGCGCTGGCGAGCACCAGCCGGGTGCGCACGCCGAGCAGCGGGTTCTTCGGTGGCGCGGGGCTCGTCGCTGGAGCGGACATGGCCCCGGAGCGTACGGGTGTCCGTCGAACGGCCGACGGCGGTTCCCGTCGTCCGTTCGTCCCGGCACGTCCCGGGGCCGCGCAGGCTGCTCCCATGACCACAACAGCGATCAGGGTGCGGGGGTTGCGCAAGCACTACCCCGGGGCGGCCCGGCCCGCCGTGGACGGCATCGACCTCGACGTCGAGCACGGCGAGGTGGTGGCCGTGCTCGGCCCCAACGGGGCGGGCAAGACGACCGTCGTGGAGATCCTGGAGGGATACCGGCACCGCGACGGCGGCGAGGTGGCGGTGCTGGGCACCGACCCCGGCCGGGCCGGGCGCGACTGGCGGGTCCGGATCGGGGTGGTCGCCCAGACCGCCACCGACCTGCTCGACCTGACCCCGGCCGAGGCGGTGCGCCACTTCGCCGGCTACTACCCCGACCCGCGCGACCCGGACGACGTGCTGGAGCTGGTCGGGCTGGGCGGCGTGCGGCAGCTGGTCGGGCAGCTGTCGGGCGGGCAGCGCCGCCGCGTGGACGTGGCGCTGGGCATCGTCGGCCGCCCGGAGCTGCTGTTCCTCGACGAGCCGACGACCGGGTTCGACCCGCAGGCCCGCCGCGACTTCTGGCAGCTGGTCCGGGCGCTGGCCGCGGAGGGCACCACGATCCTGCTGACCACCCACTACCTGGAGGAGGCCGAGGTGCTCGCCGACCGGCTCGCCGTCATCACCGGCGGGCGGATCGTCGCCGACGCCACGCCGGCCACGCTCGGCGGGCGCCGGCACCGGCCGGCCACCGTGGACTGGCTCGAGGGCGGCGCGCCCCGGTCGGAGTCGACCGACGCGCCGGCCGCGCTGGTGGCCCGGCTGGCCGCCCGGTTCGGCGGCGAGGTGCCCGGGCTCGCGGTGCGCCGACCCAGCCTGGAGGACGTCTACCTGGAGCTGCTCGCGACCGGGCAGGCCCCCGTCGAGCTCGCCGCCGCCGGGGGTGCGCGATGACCGCGGCCGGGCTCGCCCCGCTGCCCTCCGCCCTCCCGCTCGGCCTGGCCCGCGGGGCGCTGGAGGTCAAGCGGTTCTTCCGCAGCCGCGAGGCGGTGGTGTTCACCTTCTCGCTGCCGACCGTGCTGATGGTGCTGCTGGGCTCGGTGTTCGGCGACCACGGCGAGCCGGCGGGCGTCACGTCCTCCCAGGTGCTCGCGGCCGGGATGATCGCCGCCGGGATCATGTCGACCACGTTCGTCAGCCTGGGCACCGACATCGCTGGCGACCGCGACGACGGCACCCTCAAGCGGCTGCGCGGCACGCCGATGCCGGCCGCGGCCTACTTCATCGGCAAGATCGTGCTCGTCGCGGTGACGACGGTGGCCCAGATCGCGCTCATGCTCGCGGTCGCGATGGCCCTGTTCGGCCTGACCCTCCCGGCGACCGTCGGCGACTGGCTGACCTTCGGCTGGGTGTTCGCGCTCGGCGTGACGTCCTGCTCGCTGCTGGGCATCGCGATCTCCAGCACCGCGCGCAACGCGCGCAGCGCGAACGCCATCACCCAGATCCCCTACCTGGCGCTGCAGTTCGTCTCCGGGGTGTTCGTCACCCCGATCACCGCGCTGCCCGACGGGCTGGTGACGACCGCCTCGTTCTTCCCGGTCAAGTGGATGGCCCAGGGCTTCCGCTCGGTGTTCCTGCCCGACAGCATGGCCGCGTACGAGCCCGCCGGGACGTGGGAGCTCGACCGGGTCGCGCTGGTGCTGGGCGCCTGGTGCGTGATCGGGCTGGTGCTGTGCCTGACCACCTTCCGGTGGCGGCGGGGCCAGGACGGGTGAGCGGGGTGGGGGCGAAGGTGGGCGCGGACCGGACGGGGACGGGCGGCCCGCTGCTGAGCTTCTGGCTCTGGGACCTGTTCTTCGCCGCCGCGACGGTGTTCACCTGCGCGCTCATCGCCCTGGAGGACGTGGCGCCCGCCGCCCGGTTCGCGGCGATGGCGATCGTCGTCGGGATGGCCCTGTCCTGGCCGCTGGCCGGGCGGCGGATGGCGCTGTCCCCCGACGCCCGACCCTTCACCGCGGGACGGCTGGCCCTGTGCGCGGCGCTCGGCGTCGGGATGGTGGCCGCCACCGCGCTGGCCGACTCGGCCAGCTGGGCGGCCTTCATCGTCTACTCCCAGCTGTTCTGGCTGCTCCCGCTCGGCCCGGCGATCGGCGCGGTCGTGGCGCTCACGGTGCTGGGGCCGCTGGCCGGGGCGGTGTTCCGGGGCAAGGGCCTGATCGGCGAGCTGTTCCCCCCGCAGGCCGTGTTCATGTCCCTGTTCGGGATCCTGGTCGGCGTCTTCATCACCCGGCTCGCCGACGAGAGCGAGCGCCGCGCCGCGCTGATCGCCGAGCTGGAGGCCAGCCAGGCCCAGGTCGCCGAGCTGTCGCACGTGGCGGGCGCGGCCGCCGAGCGCGAGCGGCTGGCCGGGGAGATCCACGACACCCTGGCCCAGGGCTTCACCAGCATCGTCACCCTGCTGCAGGCCGCGCAGGCCCAGTTCGCGACCGACCCGGACAGCTCCCGCCGCCACGTCGAGCTCGCCGTCCGCGCCGCACGCGAGAACCTGCAGGAGGCCCGCCGGCTCGTGGCGGCGGGCGCGCCCGGCGAGGCCGCCGCGCGCTCGCTCGCCGACGCCGTCGGGCGAACCGCCGACCGCTACGCCGAGGAGACCGGCTCACCGGCGCGGCACACCGTCCACAGCACCCCCCGCAAGGTCTCCGCGGAGACCGAGATCGTGCTGCTGCGCGCCGCCCAGGAGCTGCTGGCCAACGCGCGCAAGCACGCCGGCGCCGGCCGCGTCGAAGTCGACCTCGACTACACCGACCCGGACGCCGTCGCCCTCGCGGTCAGCGACGACGGCCCCGGCTTCGACCCCGACGACGTGGACGACACCAGCTTCGGGCTGCGGATCCTGCGCGGCCGGGTCGAACGGCTCACCGGCGCCGTCGACGTCGACTCCGGGCCGTCGGGCACCACCGTCACCGTCACCGTCCCCACCGCCCGAACCCCCCAGGAGATCCAGTGATCGGCGTACTGGTCGTCGACGACCACGTCATCGTCCGGCAGGGCCTGCGCGGCATGCTGGCCGCCGAGCCCGACCTGGACGTCGTCGGCGAGGCGGGCTCCGGCCCGGAGGCGGTGGCCATGGTCGGCGCGCACAGCCCCGACGTCGTGCTGATGGACCTGCGGATGCCCGGCGGCGACGGCGTCGCCGCCACCACCGCCATCAGCAAGCAGCACCCCGGCACCCACGTGGTCGTGCTGACCACCTACGACACCGACGCCGACATCCTGCGCGCCGTCGAGGCGGGCGCGGCGGGCTACCTGCTCAAGGACTGCTCGCAGGCCGAGCTGACCTCGGCGATCCGGGCCGCCGCCCGCGGCGAGACGGTGCTCACGCCCTCGGTGGCCGCCCGGCTGGTCAGCCGGATGCGCGGACCGCAGCCGGAGTCGCTCTCGCCGCGCGAGGTCCAGGTGCTGGGGCTGGTCGCGGTGGGCCGCACCAACGCCGAGATCGGCCGCGAGCTGCACATCACCGAGGCCACCGTGAAGACGCACCTGCTGCGCACCTTCAGCAAGCTCGACGTGTCCGACCGCACGGCCGCGGTCACCATCGCCCGCGACCGGGGGCTGCTCAGCTGAACGGGGTCAGGTGCTCCCCCGCCGGGGGCAGCAGAGGAGACTGGAGGGCGTGACCGCTTCGACCGCGACCGACCTCCAGATCCCCGCCGACCTCCTGCCCGCCGACGGCCGCTTCGGCTGCGGCCCGTCCAAGGTCCGCCCCGAGCAGCTCACCGCGCTGTCCGGGGCAGGCGCGGCCCTGATGGGCACCTCGCACCGGCAGAAGCCGGTGAAGTCGCTGGTGGGGCGCCTGCGGTCGGGGCTGTCCGAGCTGTTCTCGCTGCCCGACGGCCACCAGGTCGTGCTGGGCAACGGCGGGTCCACCGCCTTCTGGGACGCCGCGGCCTTCGGCCTGGTCCGCGAGCGCGCCCTGCACCTGGCCTACGGCGAGTTCTCGGCGAAGTTCGCCGAGTCCACGAAGGGCGCGCCCTTCCTGGCCGACCCGGTCGTGGTCACGGCGGAGCCGGGCACCGCGCCCACCCCCCGGGCCGAGCCGACGTGCGACCTCATCGCCTGGGCCCACAACGAGACCTCCACCGGCGTCGCCGTGCCCGTGGTGCGCCCGGCCGACGCCACCGACGGCCAGCTCGTCGTCGTCGACGCCACCTCCGGCGCCGGCGGCCTCCCGCTGGACCCGACCCAGGCCGACACCTACTACTTCGCCCCGCAGAAGGGCTTCGCCGCCGACGGCGGGCTGTGGGTCGCGCTGATGAGCCCGGCCGCGCTGGAGCGCGTCGCCGAGCTGGCCGCGGGCGACCGGTGGATCCCGCCGTTCCTGTCGCTGGCCACCGCCGTCGACAACTCGGCCAAGGACCAGACCTACAACACCCCGGCCGTGGCCACGCTGTTCCTGATGGCCGAGCAGGTCGACTGGATGCTGGGCCTCGGTGGGCTGGACGCCTGCGTCGCCCGCACCGCGGAGTCCTCCGGCCACCTGTACGCGTGGGCGGAGGCCAGCGGGTTCGCCACGCCGTTCGTCGCCGACCCGGCGCACCGCTCGCAGGTCGTGGGCACCATCGACTTCGACGACTCGGTGGACGCCGCGGCCGTGGCCGCCACCCTGCGCGCCAACGGCGTCGTCGACACCGAGCCCTACCGCAAGCTGGGCCGCAACCAGCTGCGCATCGGCATGTTCCCGGCCGTCGACCCGGCCGACGTGCGGGCCCTCACCGCCTGCATCGACTGGGTCGTCGAGCGCCAGTCCTGACTCCTGACGCCCCCCGCCGGAGTTCAGGAAAGCCACGATGCCGCCCGCAGGGTTCAGCATCGTGGCTTTCCTGAACCGGGGTCGGGGTCCGGAGGGCGGGCGGGGCGGATCACGGTCCGGCATCGTGGCGCGCGTTCCGGTGATCGACATGGAACGCTGCGCGCACGGAGGAGCACAGCCCGCTCGACGGTCGGGCGCATCATCGCGGCGGAACCGGCCTTTCGGGTCCGGCGCGCCTCCGTCGTGGGTTGCGATCCGGCAACTACCGTCACCCGGACGGGGAGAGACAGCGGGGAGGCCGACCGATGCGGGCGCTTCGGGTCGTCGGGATCCTCGAGCAGGACGGGGAGTTCGCCGTCGTGCTCGAGGACGCGGACCGGCGCGAGCGCTACACGGTTCCAGCCGACGAGAAGCTGCGTGCGGCCGCCCGTGGTGACCTCACCCGTCTCGGACAGATCGCGGTAGAGGTGGAGAGCCAGTTGCGCCCACGAGAGATCCAGGCCCGCATCCGCGCCGGAGCGTCCGTGGAGCAGGTGGCCGCGATGGCCGGGGTCGCCCTGCAGAAGATCGAGCGCTTCGCCTACCCGGTCCTGCTGGAGCGCTCGCGCACGGCCGAGGTCGCCCAGCGGGCGCACCCGGTCCGCGCCGACGGCCCCGACTCCCGCATGCTCGGCGACGTCGTCGCGCACACCTTCGGGCTGCGCGGCCAGGAGTACGCCGACTTCGAGTGGGACTCCTGGAAGGGCGAGGACGGCAAGTGGGTCGTCTGCCTGTCCTGGCACGCCGGCCACTCCGACATCCGCGCCCACTGGACGTTCCAGCCCGGCGCCAACGGCGGCACCGTGACCGCCATCGACGAGAACGCGTTCGACCTGGTGGAGGGCCTGCCCGCGCGCCCGCTGCGGCCGGTCGGCCCGGTCATCGACATCGGCCGCCCCGACGACACCGGCCCCGCCCCGGCGCCGGTGCCCGAGCTGCGCGCGGCCGCCTCCGGGTCCGACCGGCGCGGTCCCGAGCCCGCCTACCCCGCCTACGATCGCACCCCCACCCGCACGGCCCCCGAGCCGTGGCGCCCCGCGCCGCCCGCTCAGCGCCAGGCCCCGGAGGAGGCGCGTCCGGAGCCGCACCCGGGCGAGTACGGCGCCGCGCAGGGCTACGCCGCCCCGCCGCGCGCGCCCGAGCGCCCCGCCGAGCGCCCGGTCGAGCAGCGGCGCGCCCCGCAGAACCCGGTGGAGCGCCACGAGCGCCCGGCCCCGCCGCCGGTCACCCCCGAGCCGACCCCCGAGCCCGAGCCGGAGCCCGTCGACGTCGTCGAGGAGGTCGTCGAGGAGGCCCCCGAGGCGCCGGTCGAGGCCCCCGAGGCGCCGGCCGAGGCCGCCGCGGCCCCGCCGGTCGAGGACGTGCCCGAGGCGCCCGCCCCGGAGCCGGCCGTCGCCGAGGAGGCACCGCGCCCGGAGCCCGAGTCCGTCGCACCCGAGCCCACCGCACCCGAGCCCACCGCACCCGAGCCCACCGCCGCCGTCGAGCCGGAGCCGGTCGCCGCCGAGCCGGTCGCCGCCCAGCCCGCCGTCGAGCCCGAGCCCGCCCCGCAGATCCCGGCCGCCGAGACCCCGGCCGCACCCGCGGCCGAGGCCCCGTCGCAGCCGGAGCCCGAGCCCGCCGCGCCGGAGCCGGAGAAGGCCGCCGAGCCGGCCGCCGAGAAGCCCCGACCCCCGGCCCGCCGCACCAAGAAGGGCAAGCCGGTCATGCCGTCCTGGGACGAGGTCCTGCTCGGCGTCCGCGGCCAGCACTGACCCGCCCCGTCCGCGGCGTCAGCCCAGCAGCCCCAGCAGCAGGACCACCCAGGCGGCGACGAGGCCGACGGCGGTCCCGATCGCCGGCCAGCGCCAGAACGGCACCCGGCGCAGCAGGTATAGCGACGGCGAGAGCCCCAGCCCGACGAGCAGGTTCGCCGGCACCCACAGCAGCCCGAACGCCTCGGCGAACGCCCTGCTCAGCGCCACGTCGGCGATGGTGACCACGATCGCGAAGAACGCCGAGATGGTCAGCCCGGTGGCCCACGGCGTGGGGCCGGGCGGGTGCGCGGCCAGCCGCGGGGCCGGGCCGCCCACCCGCACCGACTCGATCTCACCGGTGCTCGGGTCGGTGAACTCGACGGGCCGACCCAGCACGTCGGCCACCCGCCCGGCCAGCTGCAGGCCCCGCCTGCGCACCAGCGCCTTCTCGGTCGGTCCGCCGGACCTGGCCGTGAGCAGGGCGAGCGCCGACCACTCGCGGACCGCGTCCTGCAGCTCCTCGGGCAGCGGGGCATCCCCCGGCTGCCGGTCCCCCAGTTCCAACCCGTCCCCCGTGGGCCGCGCGTCTCACGGTCGGCCCCGACCGTTGCGCTCGGCGCACAAGCCTACGGGTGTCCCACGGAATGGAACGCGACGGCCGCGGCCGTCGCCACGTTGAGCGAGTCGACCCCGGAGGCCATCGGGATGCGCACCCGCAGATCGGCGGCGGCGAGCGCCTCCGCGGACAGCCCCGGCCCCTCCGCGCCGAGCAGCAGCGCCACGCGCTCCCCGGCCAGGCCCGCCCGGGACAGCGGCACCGCGTCCGGTGCCGGGGTCAGCGCGGCCACCCGCAGCCCGGCCGCGCGCAGCCGGTCCAGCGAGCCCGGCCACGCCCCGGGCAGCTCGGCGAACGGCACCCGCAGCACGTGCCCCATCGACACCCGCACGCTGCGCCGGTACAGCGGGTCCGCGCAGCGCGGCCCCAGCAGCACGCCGTCGACGCCGAGCGCGGCGGCGTTGCGGAACAGCGAGCCCAGGTTCTCGTGGTCGTTGACGCCCTCCAGCACCGCCAGCAGCCGCGCGTCGCGCAGCAGGTCGTCGAGGTCGGGGCGGGGCGCCCGGTCGGCCACGGCGAGGACGCCGCGGTTGAGGTGGAACCCGACGACCTCGGCCATGGTGGCGGCGTCGGTGACGTAGGCGGGGACGTCGAGCCCGGCGAGGTCGGGCCCGAGCTCGTCGAACCGGCGGGCGACCCCGAGCAGCGACCGCACCGGGAACGGCGAGGCGACCAAGCGCTGCACCACGACGACGCCCTCGGCGATGACCAGCCCGCGCCCACCCGGACGGTCAGGTCGGCGATCGGCGGTGGTGAGGTCGCGGAAGTCGTCGAGACGGGGGTCCGCCGCCTCGGCGACCGGGATCAGGGAGGCCACGAGCGGGGATCGTTCCAGGCCCCACCAGCGCGGCCGCGGCGGTCATCCGGTCGGCCGTAGCGGTTGGATCACGGTTGTGTCACGGTTGACAGCCGCTCGGGTCCGTCGCTCCGCTGCAGTTCACCGCCCGCCAGTGCCACGATCTCGGTGTCACAGTGGGCGGCAGTGGGCCGGCCCCCGGGGTGTCGGCCCGGGACCAGGGAGGGCAAGGCGCGTATGGGCCAGGACGTCGACCGACGCACGTTCAGTCGACGGGACCGCCAGCAGTACCGGGCGAAGGTGCAGAGCTGCCTCGAAGCGCTCACCGAGATGCTGCGCAGTCACCCGTTCGCGCGCGACGAGCCGATGACCGGGATCGAGGTCGAGCTCAACCTCGTCGACGACGCGCTGGCCCCGTCCCTGTCCGGGAAGGCCGTCCTGGAGGCCATCGGCGCCTCGGAGTTCCAGTCCGAGCTGGGCCGCTGGAACATGGAGCTGAACCTGCCGCCGCGCCCGCTGCCCGGCGACCAGTGGCGCCACCTGGAGCACCAGCTGCTCGACGAGCTCGCGGTCGCCGGGGCCAAGGCCCGCGATTGCGGGTCCCGCCTCGCCGTGATCGGCATCCTCCCCACCCTGCGCCGCGCCGACCTCGTGCTCGACTCGCTGTCGCCCGACGAGCGCTACCGGGTGCTCAACGAGCAGATGCTCGGCCAGCGGGGGGAGCCGATCCGGCTCGACATCACCGGCGACGACCCGTCCGGGCGCCACGACCTCGCCCCCGATCGCCTCAGCGCCGACTTCGACTCGATCGCCCCGGAGGCGGCCTGCACGTCGATGCAGCTGCACCTGCAGGTCCACCCCGACGAGTTCGGCGGGTACTGGAACGCCGCCCAGTGCATCGCCGGCGTGCAGCTCGCGGTGGGCGCGAACTCGCCGTTCCTGCTGGGCGCGCGGCTGTGGGCGGAGACCCGGATCCCGCTGTTCGAGCAGTCCTGCGACGTCCGCACGCCGGAGCTGCGCAACCAGGGGGTGCGCCCGCGGGTGTGGTTCGGCGAGCGCTGGATCACCTCGATCCTGGACCTGTTCGAGGAGAACAGCCGCTACTTCCCGGCGCTGATGCCGGTCACCGAGGACACCGACCCGCACGCCGACCTGTCCGCGGGCCGGGTGCCCGACCTCGACGAGCTCAAGCTGCACAACGGCACGATCTGGCGGTGGAACCGCCCCGTGTACGACATCGCCAACGGCGAGCCGCACGTGCGGCTGGAGAACCGGGTGCTGCCCGCGGGGCCCACGGCCGTCGACATGGTGGCCAATGCGCTGTTCTTCTACGGCCTGCTGCGCGCGCTGACCGACGCCGAGCGCCCGCTGTGGAGCACGATGTCGTTCGAGGCCGTGGAGGAGAACTTCACCACCGCCGCCCGGCACGGGCTGGAGGGGCCGCTGTACTGGCCGGGCTCGGGCTGGATCCGCCCCGACGAGCTGGTGCTGCGCAAGCTGCTGCCCCAGGCGGCCGAGGGCCTGGCCCGCTTCGGCGTCACCGCCCCGGTGATCGACCGCTACCTGTCGGTCATCGAGCAGCGGTGCGCGCTGCGGCGCACGGGCGCCTCGTGGCAGGTCGACGCGGTCGCCGCGCTGGAGGCCCGCGGCGCCGACCGGCAGCGCGCGCTGCGCGGGATGCTCGATCGCTACCTGGAGTCCTCTGAGGCCAACGCGCCGGTGCACACCTGGGCCCTGCCCGGCTGAGCGGATGACCGCCCTCCCGCAGTTGCGACGGCAGCCGGGCTTCCGCCGGTTCTGGGTCGCCTCGACCGTCTCCGACCTCGGGACGCGGATCAGCACGGTCGCGATCGGCGTGCTGGTCGTGGTCGACCTCGGCGGCTCGGCCGCCGACGTGGGACTGGTGCAGGGCGCCACGATGCTGCCGTACCTGGCGGTGGGGCTGTTCGTCGGCGTGCTGGCCGATCGCATCCGGCGCAAGCCGCTGCTCGTGGCCACCGACCTCGGCCGGGCGGTCGCGCTGGGCTGCGTCCCGGCGCTGTGGGCCCTCGGGTGGCTGGACGTGCCGGTGCTGGTCGCCGTCATGCTGGTGTTCGGGCTGCTGTCGGTGCTCAACGCGGCCGCGCACCAGTCGTTCCTGCCCCGGCTGGTGGCGCGCGAGCAGCTGCACCGGGCCAACGTCCGGCTGGACCAGAGCGACGCGGTCGCCCAGACCAGCGGTCCGCTGGTCGGGGGCGGGCTGGTCGCCGCCATCGGCGCCCCGGTCACGATCCTGGTCGACGCGCTGAGCTACGCCGTGTCCGGCGTGCTCACCGCGCTCACCCCGGCCGACGACCCGGTGCCGGAGCGGGAGCGCCGGTCGGTCGTGGCCGAGCTGCGCGAGGGCGTGGGCTGGGTCTACCGGCACCCGACCCTGCGCCCGTTGGCGCTGGGCACGCACGGCTGGTTCCTGTTCCACGCCGTCCTGAACGCCACCTACGTGCCCTACGCCCTGCTCGAGCTGCGGCTGGACGCGGTTGGCCTGGGCGCGACCTTCGCGCTGGCCGGCGTGGGCGCGCTGGCCGGCAGCTCGGCGTCGGAGCGGGTGGGCGGGCTGATCGGGATCCCGGCCGTGGTGACCGCGTGCTGGCTGCTCGAAGCGGTGGGCTTCGCCGTCATCGCGCTGGCCGGGGCCCACGACGGGCCCGTGGTGGTGGTGCTCGCGGCCGGCGGGCAGCTGCTGTACGGGCTCGGGATGGGCCTGGAGAACCCGATCACGCTGTCGTACCGGCAGGCACTCACGCCCGACCGGCTGCAGGGCCGGATGAACGCCACCATCCGCTCGTTCAACCGCGCGATGGTCGTCGTCGGGGCGCCGCTCGGCGGGCTGCTCGCCGACTCGGCCGGCCTGCGGACCGCGCTGTGGGTGGGCGTGGCCGGCATCGCCGCGACGGGGGTCCTGCTGCTGGTCAGCGGCTTCCGGCTGGCGACCCACGACGTCGGGGCGCCGGGCGGCGGCTGAGCCGGGCGGCGTTCACGATCGCAAAGCGATCTCCCGTTCGGCCCCGCCGGGCCGCCGGCCCTACCTACAGTCGATCCCGTTCCCGCCGGAGCAGGCCCGCACGGACGCCGGGCCGCCGGCCCGCCGCCAGCACCGCAGGCGCCCCACCGCACGGTCGGGCGCGGCCCCCGCACGCCCGTCGACGGGAGAGACCCATGCCTCAGCGACCCGCACCGACCCCGATCTCCCCGCGGTGAGCGCCGTGTCCCGCTTCCGGCTGTTCGGCCGACCCCCCGAGTCCACCCCCGCCCCCGCCCCGCCGCGCTGGTCTCCGACCTCGGCCGGCCCGCCGCCACCCCCGCCCGGCGGACCCGCGACCGGGATGTTCCCCGCCGCGGGCCCCGGCACGGGCCTGTTCCCCGCCGTCTCCCGGCCCGCCGGGTCCGACGGTGCCGCCGCCGGCCCGTTCGGCGGTCCCCCTCCGCCCGCCCGCACCCCCTCCGCGCCGCGGCGCCGCTACCCCGGCGACCCGCCGACCAACCCCTTCGGCTACCCCCCGGTGGCCGGTCCGGCCGCGGGCTCGCGGACCGGCGCCGGTCCGGGCGGCCCCGTCCCCTACCCCGACCGCGCCGACGCCACCGCGCTGGCCGGCGCCTTCGCCGCCGACTACCTGTCCTGGGACGAGGACGACCCGGCCCGCCGCGGCCGCGTTCTCGCCGACTACCTGCCGGCCACCGGCACCGACCCCACCCGCCTGGGCTGGTCGGGCCGCGGCCGCCAGCGCGCCGAGTTCGTGCTGCCCGGCCGGGTCCGCCCGGACGGCGAGGGCCGCGTGCTCGTCGACGTCCGGGTGCGCGTCACGCCGTACCGGCCCGTCGGGGCCGAGCGCGCGGCGGGCGCGCCGGAGCACGACGCGCCCGCCGAGGTCGGTGGCGTCCCGGCCGCGGCCCCGGCGCCCACCGCACCCGGCTGGCGCGGTATGGCGTCCTGCTGGGTGCGGCTCACCGTGCCCGTGGTGCTGGACGGCGACCGGCTCCTGGTCGACGCGTGGGAGGAGCTGATCGGCGCCGACCTGCCGCTGCCGGGCGCGGCCCCGGCGCGGCCCGCGCCCGCCCCCGAGGACCACGCCCTCGACGACGACGAGCCGCCCGCCGAGCCCACGTCCGGGACCACCACCGCGGTCGCCGCCGAACCCACCGCCGGGGCCACCCGATGACCACCGCCACCGCCACCCGCACCCCGCTGGTCACCGGCATCGACACCGGCGTCGGGACGAGCACGCTGGCGGCCGCGCTGCACGCCCGCGACGGCGGCGTGCTCAGCCGGGAGGCCGACGTCGTCGTCTGCGCCGCCACCGAGGAGTCCCTGCGCGCGGCGGCGGTGGTGGCCTGCCCCGGCTCCGGGCCGCGCCCGGTGCTGGTCGTCACCGGCGGGCCCCTCGCCGCGCCCCTGCCGCCCGCGATCCGCACCCGGTACTGCGCGGTGGTCGACCTGCCCCGCATCGACGACTGGGCGGCGGAGGCCGGCGACGTGCTCGGCATCCCCGCCGACCGGCTGACCGCCCCCCTGCAGTCCTACGCGGAGGCGCTGCGCGCCCTGGTCTCGGCGCTGCTCAGCGGCGGCGTGCTGGCCGCGAGCGCACCCCCGATGGTGATCCGCCCGCGCGCGGCCGACCCGTGGCGGGGCACGCACCGGCCGACGCCACCGCCCCCCGTGCGGCCCGCCGCCGTCGTCGGGCCCGCGGAGTCCGCCGGGTCGCCCAGGCCCGCGGCCGCCCCCGCCCGGCACCGCCTGCCCGACTCCGCCCCCTGCGCCCCGGTCCCCCCTGTTCCCCCGGTCCGCCGCCCCTCGACCGACCCCGAACCCACCGCCGCGACCCCGACCCCGCGAACCGCTCCCGCCGGTGAGCGCGCATCCCGACCGGTCGGGCCCGCTCGGACCACCCGCCCACCCCGCCGACTCACCGACGTCCGCTCCGCCCCGCCCCGCCCCCCTCGCGCCACCCGCGACGAGGACGACGAGACCATCGAGGCGCGCAACGTCGCCGCCGACCGCCGCGCCGCGGCCCGGGGACGGGCGGGGTGAGCCGTGGAACTCCGCATCCGCGGCGCGCGGCCCGCGGCGCCGGCCCTGGTCGTCGCCCTGCTGGTGGCGCTGCTGCTCGGGCCGGTCCCGGCGGTGGCGGCGCCCGCCGCCGACGTCGTCTCCGGGGTCGAGGCCACCGTCGTGCCCGCCCCGGCCCGCGACGCGCTGCCGCTGATCACCGAGATCACCGCGACGGAGTGCCCCGAGCTGCCCCCGGTGTGGGTGGTGGCCCAGGTGCAGGCCGAATCGGGCTGGGACGCCGGGCTGGCAGGCGACCGCCCGGGCGCCCCGGCCGGGCTGCTGCAGCTCGACCAGCGCACGTGGACCGCCGCGGGCGGGGCGCCGTGGCCTGCCGATCCGCCGCCGCCCGGGTCCGAGGTCACCACCGCCGCGGCGCACCTGCGGGTGGGCGTCGGCTGGGCCTGCGCGAACCTGCGGGCGGTCAGCACCCACCTGGAGGAGACCGGCAAGCCCACGGCCCCGCTCGACGCGATGCTGGTCTGCCACATCGCCGGGTGCGCCCGGGTGACCGGCAGCGCGACCGGCGTCCCGGAACCCGGTGAGGCCGACTGCCCGCAGCGCTGCGCCCAGGTCGTGCACCGCTACCTGGCCGCCGTGCACGCCAACCTCGACCGGTTCGCCGCGCCGACCCCCGCCCCGGGCGGCGCCCCCACCGCCGCCGACGCCGACGCCGTCGCGGCGGTCACCGGCCGTCCCGGCACCCCGGCCGCCTGGACCGGCGGCGCCACCGGCTGCACCCGCTCCGACCCGACCGGCGGCGACTGCCTGACCGGCGCCACCCGGCACGGCTTCGACGAGGTCGCCGACGCGTTCGGCGGCTGGGAGGACGGGCCGTCGATCCGCTCGGCCGGCTGCTGGGACGCGCACGCCTGGAACCCCCGTAGCGACCACCCGCGCGGGCGGGCCTGCGACCTGTTCACCGGGGAGCAGGGCCGGTTCGCGAAGGGCGCCGCGCTCGACAGCGGCTGGCGCGTGGCGAACTGGCTGCGCGACAACGCCGACGCGCTGGAGGTCAGGTACCTGATCTGGCAGGGCCGCTACTGGGACCCGGGCGTGCGCGACCAGAACGGCTGGGGCCGGCGCTACACCGGCGGCGGGGTCTACGACGTCCGCGACGCCACCGGCGGCCACTACGACCACGTCCACGTCAGCTTCCGGGAGTGACGCCGTGCGCCGCATCCGCCCGACCCTCGCCGTCCTGGCCACCCTCGCCGCCGTCCTCGCCGTGCTCGGCGTGGCGCAGCTGGGCGGTGGCTCCGACCGCGTGCCGCCGTCCGGGGAACCACCGCCCGGGGCCGTGCTCAGCGCCGACGACCGGCTCGCGCTCGACGCCCGCCCGGTCGACCGCGGGGCACCGCCCCCGGCGACCGACCCCGACGTCGACCCGACCGACCCCGTCGCGGTCGCCCGCGCCTACCTGAGCGCCGCGCACTCCGCCCGCCCCGACGACGCCGGGCGCACCAACCTGCGCGCCGCCGCCTACGCCGCACCCGGCAGCCCGCCCGCCGACGTCGGCGTGCTGGTGCTCGACCCGCCGCCGGCCGGCGCGGAGCGCACCGCCTCGGTGACCGCGCTCGACCTCGTCGCGGTGGCCCACGGCGAGGGGGCGGGCCACGGGCACGGGACCGACGAGGACCCCGTGCTCCGGCGCGGCTACCGGGCCGAGATCGAGACCACGACCGGCCCGCGCGGCGGACCGGTCGCCACCGAGCACCTGGTCCGGCACGTCGTGCTGGCCCGGCAACCCGACGACACCTGGCTGGTCGCCGCCGAGTCGACCGCCGCACCCGACCTCTCCGCAGGAGAGCACCGACTGGAGCCGAGATGACCCGCGACGAACTCGAGGACCTGCTGCGCCGCTTCCTGTCCACCGGGCTGGGCCTGATGGTGGTCCTGGGCACACCCGCGCTGAGCGACACCGGGCCCACGGAGTCGCCCCCCGTGGCCGTGCAGACCGAGCAGGCGCCGCGGGAGGACCGGACCGCCGACGACGCCGCCGACGACGACGCCCCGGCCGGGTTCGCCACCAGCGCCGCCGCCACGCACGGCTGGGGACGGCCGAACCGCGTCGACCACTTCACCGACGGCCTCGGCGAGGACTGGAACGTCTACGACAGCCCCGGCCACCAGGGCAACGGCGTGCGCTCCCCGGAGGCGGCGACCGTCGAGGACGGGCGGCTGATCATCACCGGCAGCCCGGACGGCACCACCGCGGGCATGTCGTGGGGCGACGGCCAGAAGTACGGACGGTGGGAGGGCCGCGTCCGCGCCCCGGAGGCCGACGACGCCTACCACGCGCTGCTGCTGCTCTGGCCGGACGCGGAGAACTTCCCGATCGGCGGCGAGATCGACTTCATGGAGATGCTCGACGGCGACCGGCAGACCACGAACCTGTTCCTGCACTACGGCGCGGACAACTCGCAGATCAGCGGCGAGGTCGAGGTGGACGCCACCACCTGGCACAACTGGGCGCTGGAGTGGACCCCGGAGTCGATCACCGCGTACCTCGACGGCGAGGAGTGGTTCAGCACCACCGAGCAGGAGATCTTCCCGCCCGGCCCGATGCACCTGGCCGTCCAGCTCGACTGGTTCCCCGACAGCGAGGACGAGCGCTCGCGGGAGTCGCGGATGGAGGTCGACTGGGTGATGCAGTACCCGCTCGACAGCGGGAGCGGGACCGATCGCGACGACCGCGAGGACCGCGGCGACCGCTGACACCACCGCGGCGAGCTGCGCCACGCGGGACACGCCCAGTGCGATCAGCGGCGCGGATGCCGCCGGGAACGGCGGCCCCCGCGGCGCGTCGTCGCCGCGCGCCGCCGCCCGACCGATCTGGCACTGGCGCTGGCCGCACGCCGGTGCGGCTCGCCGCATCGGCGGCCCCGCGCCGACGCCGCGACCTTAGGGTGCCTGCGTGCCCGACACCCACGAACTCGCGGTAGTCCACCCGTACGCGGAGCCACGACCACCGCGTTGGGGCACGATCATCCTCACGCTGCTGCTCACCATCGTGCTGGGGCTGGGGCTGGCGCTGTTCCTGGTCGTGGGGTTCTGGCCGGACCCCGCGCCGCGGACCAGCGCGGCCGTCGACCGCGCCCAGACCGCGGACTCGGCCCGGTCCGACACCGGCGACCGGGCGGACTACGCGGCGACGGCGCTGCCCGGCGGCCGGTTCGAGCTCGACCCGACGATCCCCGCGGGCACCGAGGCGGCGGCCCGGTACAGCTGGCCGCTCCTGCAGGCCGACGAGTTCGACGGCACGGCGCTCAACCCGCTCACCTGGCAGCCGTACGAGGGTGGGGCGGCCGGTGCGGTCGGGCAGCGCTCCGCGTCCAACCTGACCGTCTCCGGCGGCACGCTGAAGGTCACCAGCCGCGGCCTCACCTCGGGCGGCATGGGCTGGCAGCCCGGGCAGACCTACGGGCGCTGGGAGGTGCGGGCGCGCACCGAGGCCGGGGCGGGCTACCGGCCGGCGATCCTGCTCTGGCCCGACGGTGAGGACTGGCCGATCGGCGGCGAGATCGACTTCCTGGACACGCCGCACCCCGACCGCAGCGAGACCAACTTCGTCGTGCACTACGGGGCCCAGAACTCGCAGGACGGCGTGGCCGTGGAGGGCGACTTCACCGGCTGGCACACCTACGCCGTGGAGTGGGCCCCCGACCACGTCGCCGGGTTCGTCGACGGGCAGGAGGTCTTCCGCACGACCGATCCGCAGAAGATCCCCACCGGGCCCATGCGGCTGACGATCCAGCAGGACATCGGGCCGTCCGAGGACGGCTGGACGCCCGCCCCGGCCACCACCACCCCGGCGGAGGTCCAGATGGAGGTCGACTGGGTGCGCATCTACGCGGCGCCCTGAGGGGCGCCCCGGACGCGGAACGGGGTCCCGGCCGACCGGCCGGGACCCCGTTCCGTTTCCCGAACTGACGCGCCGCTCCCACCACGAAGCGACGAGACGAAGGTTAGCCTTACCTCGCTCCGTGCGCAAGGGCGTCTCGGCGCACCTGGTCAGGAGGCCAGGGCCTAGGCTGGTCCCGTGCAGGATCCGCCGCCGCTGTCGCCGGGGCTCAACCGCCCCGGCCTGATCGCCCTGGTCGGCAGCATCGCCTGGGCGCTGGCCACGATCGTCGTGCTCGTCGTGTCGCTGACCACGGGCCGCCCGCTCGACGTGCTGTTCACCACCTGCCTCACCGGTACGGCGGTCGGCGGCCTCGGCTACGGCATCTACCGCTGGCAGCGCGCCGCCGTCCGGCGCGGCTCGCGCACCGCCCAGGACGGGCTGGATTGACCGTCCGCGGCGGCGCATAGGCTCCACGCATGACCGACCGTCCCACCGCCGTCGTCACCGGGGCCAGCTCCGGCATCGGAGCCGCCACCGCCCGCGCACTGGCCGCGGCCGGCTTCCACGTCGTCCTGGGGGCCCGCCGGGTCGACCGGTGCGCCGAGATCGCCGCCGAGATCGAGGGCACGGCGCTGCGCCTGGACGTCACCGACATCGACTCGGTGACCGCGTTCGCGGCGGCCGTCCCGGACTGCCGGCTGCTGGTCAACAACGCCGGCGGGGCGAAGGGCCTGGAGCCGGTCATCGAGGCCGACGAGGACGACTGGCGGTGGATGTACGAGACCAACGTCATCGGCAGCCTGCGGGTCACCAAGGCGCTGATGCCGGCCCTGCTGGCCTCCGGCGACGGCCACATCATCACGGTGACCTCGATCGCGGCCCTGGAGCCCTACGACAACGGCGCCGGCTACACCGGGGCCAAGCACGCCCAGGCGATGCTGCACCGCACGCTGCGCGGCGAGCTGCTCGGCCAGCCGGTGCGGCTCACCGAGATCCTGCCCGGCCTGGTGGAGACGGAGTTCTCGCTGGTCAGGTTCGAGGGCGACCAGCAGCGCGCCGACGCCGTGTACCGCGGCATCACGCCGCTGACCGGCGAGGACGTCGCCGACGTGATCGCCTTCGCGGCCACCCGGCCGAGCAACGTCAACCTCGACCAGATCGTGATCAAGCCGCGGGCCCAGTACAACGCCTCCCGGGCCCACCGGGAGCCCTGACGGCGGCGCGCCGCTCTCGTCCGGTCCGGGCGCACGGCTCGCCGCCGCTGCGCACCGCCTCGCCGGGCGAGCGAGCGGCGCGGCCGGCCAAGCCGGTTGGCCCAGGGCGCCGGTCGCTCGGCCAGGGGTGGCGCGGTCGGCCGAGCGAGTAGCGCGGTGGGCTGGTCAGGTCGGGCGAGAGCGCCGCTCGCTCAAGCGAACCGAGGCCTGGGCCACCGAGGAGAGGCCTTCCGTGGCGCGCGAGAGCGGCTCTCGTTGCGTCCCGGTGGGCGAGAGCGACTCTCGTTGCGTCTTCTCGAACGAGCGCGACTCTCGTCCCGGCTTGCGCCGGGCGAATGGGGCGCTGGGCCGGCCGTGTTGGGCGAGGGCGCCGGCCGCTCAGCGGCGGGTCAGGGCTCGACGGCGGTCTCTTCGCTGGTGCGGCGCTCGTCGGCCGCGTCGGCCGGGGCGTTGCCGTCCAGGACCTCGGCGACCCGCTCCTCGGAGTCGCGCAGGATCTCGCTCGCCTCGGCGACGCGGTCCTCGTCGCCGGTCTCGGCGACCCGCTCCTCGGGCAGCGGCTCGGCGCGGGTCGCGGCCAGGTCCTCCGGAGTGCTCATGGCCGGGGCGTACCCCCGGCCGGGCGGTCCGGAAACCGGTCAGAGCGCCGACATCCGCGTCCACTCGTCCCAGGAGTAGGTCCAGTCCGCGATGTCGCCGTCGCGCGGGCTCAGCTCCACGCCCGTGCCGCTGACCTCGACGGGGTCGCCGTAGATCGCGGTGTCGTAGTAGGCCTTGGCGTCCTCTGTCGAGAGGTTGATGCAGCCGTGCGAGACGTTCGCCGAACCCTGCGCGGCCGCCGACGCCGGGTTGGCGTGCACGAACTCGCCGTTGTTGCTGATCCGCACGGCCCACTTCTCGATCAGGTCGTAGCCGTAGCGCTCGCTGGTCATCCGCTTGTCGGTGAACTTCTCGCTGACCACGTGGATGCCCGAGCGGGTGTTGCGGTCGGGGTCGGAGTCGAGCCCGTAGCTGGCCGGGTAGTCGGCGACCTGCTGGCCGTCGCGGAAGACGAGCATCCGGTAGCTCGCGGCGTCGGCCTTGACGATCTGTTCGCGGCCGATCCGGAAGGAGCTGGTGACGTCGGCGGCGCCGTAGCGGCCGTCGCCGTAGGCCACGCCGTAGAGGTCGGCGGTGACGGTGACGTCGGTGTAGGCGGGCCAGTACTCCTTGGGCCGGTAGTCGACCCGGGAGCCGCCGCCCTCGTCGGGCAGCCAGCCCCAGGAGCCCTCGACCGGCGTGGACGTCTCGACCTTCAGCGCCTTCTCGACGGCGGCGCGGTCCTCGACGTGGTCGTTGAACTGGATGCGGATCGGCGCGGCCACGCCGACCGTGCGGTCGTCGCCGATGTTGATCTGGCCGCGGACGACCTTCTCCGGCGTGAGCGTGCCGAACGACCCGGCCAGCGGCACCGTGGCGCCGTCGCCGCCGGTGGCGGTGCCGGACCAGGTGTAGGTGGCGTCGTAGCCCAGCGGCTCGGTCGTGCTCCAGCTGGTGCGCTCGGCGTTGAACTCGCCCTCGACGGCCTCACCCTCGGCGTTCTCCAGCGTGACGTCGGTCAGCGTGCCGCCGGTGACCGAGACCGTGGCCGGCTCGGCTGGCGAGCTGTCGGCCGCGCCCGCCGCCGGCGCGTACGCGAGCACCGCCGGCGCGGCCGGGGCCCGCCCGTCGGGTTCGCCCGGCCCGGACGGGGCCGCGGACGGCCCCCCGGTCGGCAACTGGCCGCCCGACGCGGCCGTCACCACGCCCAGCGAGCCGATCACCACCACGGCCAGGATCAACAGGATCCGACGCATCGCTCCCCCAGGCTCCCCCCACGCGACTGCACGTGATAGGACGTCCAGTTCCCTCCGGGGTTGCCCCCGCACCCGAAGCTACGCCGTCACAGGGCGCAGGCGACCAGGACCGGCTCGGCGCCCAGGGTGATGTCGAACGCCTCCCGGACACCGTCGCGCACCTCCCTGGCCAGCGCCAGGAGGTCGGCGGCCGTGGCCCCGCCGCGGTGGGTGCGGGCGAGCACGTGCTGGCCGGACCGGGCCGCGCGGCCACCCGGACCCGGGTGGCCGCGGCGGAAGCCCGCCTGCTCGATCAACCACGCCGCGGGTACCTTCGCCATCCCCGGCCCGGCGGGGAAGCGCGGGGCGCCGTCGGGCACGTCGGCCTCGGCCAGCACCGGGTTGGTGAAGAAGGACCCGGCGCTCCAGGTGTCGTGGTCGTCGGCGTCGAGCACCATGCCCTTACCCCGGCGCAGGCCCAGCACGGCCCCCCGGGCCGCCGCGGCCGGCACCCGCGCGCCGGGCTGGACGCCCAGGGCGCGGGCCAGCTCCGGGTAGCGGATCGGGGCGCTGGCCGCGTCGCCGGGCAGCGCGAACCGCACCCGCAGCACCACCGCGTCGTCGCGGCCCTTGAGCACGCTGGTGCGGTAGCCCAGGCCGAGCTCCGCGGCGGGCACGTGGGCGCGGACGGCGCCGGCGCCCCGGTCGTAGAGGTCGACGTCGACCAGCAGGTCGGCGACCTCCACCCCGTACGCCCCGACGTTCTGCACCGGGGTCGCGCCCGTCCGGCCGGGGATGCCGGACAGGCACTCCAGCCCGCCCAGGTCGTCGGCGACGGCGGCAGCCACCACGTCGTCCCACTCCTCGCCCGCCTCGACGGTCAGCAGCACCGAACCGTCCGGGCGGCGGAGGACCTCGCGGCCGGTGCTCGCCACCCGCACGACGGTGCCGGGCCACCCCTCGTCGGCGACGACGACGTTGGACCCGCCGCCGAGCAGCAGCAGCGGCTCACCGGCCGCGTCGGCGTCGCGCACCGCCTCGACGACGGCCGCGGCGCTGGTGGCCTCGACGACGCGGCGGGCGGGACCGCCCAGGCGCAAGGTGGTCAGCGGGGCGAGGGCGGACGCCACGTCGGGAACCGGCACGGGGTCCAACGGTAGCCTCCGCCCATGCCCCGCCCGATCGACCACCGGTCCACCTCGCCGTACCCGGCGGACCGCGTGTACGCCGTGATGGCCGACCCCGAGTACCTGCGGGCCCGGCTGGCCCGGATGGGCGGCAAGGGCGCCGAGCTGCTGGAGCACTCCCCCGACGGCGACGGCGTGCGGTACCGGCTGCGGCAGGGGCTGGACAGGCAACTGCTCCCCCCGTTGGTGCAGACGCTGATCCCCGGCGACCTGATGATCGAGCGCGCCGAGTGCCTGCGCCCCGACACCGACATCGGCGGCTACCGCGGCGACGTCGACGTGCGGGTGCCCGGCACGCCGGTCGCCGCGACCGGCGCCATGCGGCTGGCCGACGCGGCGGCGGGCAGCGAGTTCGCCGTGCGCGCCCGGATCACGGTCAACGTGCCGTTCCTCGGCGGGAAGCTCGAGTCGATGATCGCCGAGCAGGTGGTGAAGCTGCTCGCCGCCGAGACCGGGTTCACCGAGGAGTGGCTCGCGCGGCGTCCCACCTGAAGTGCACGCCCGGGTGCGGCGCAGGCCACAGCGCCGCCCCGGCCGGTGGTGACACGATCTCGCGGTGGACCCCGCCACCGAACGCCGTTACGTGCTCACCCTCAGCTGCCCCGACACCACCGGGATCGTCGCCCGCATCTCCGCCTTCCTGGCCGCCGACGGCGGCTGGATCACCGAGGCCGGCTACCACTCCGACCCGCAGACCGGCTGGTTCTTCACCCGCCAGGTCGTGCGGGCGGCCTCGCTGCCCTACGACGTCGCCGAGCTGCGGCGCCGCTTCGCCGCCATCGCCGACGAGCTCGGCGGAGCCACCTGGACCGTCACCGACACCGGCGTGCCCAAGCGGGTGGTGCTGCTGGTCAGCCGCGAAGCCCACTGCCTGCACGACCTGCTGGGCCGGGTCGCGACCGGTGAGCTGCCCGTCCGGCTGGCCGCCGTCGTCGGCAACCACGACGACCTGGGCGACATCGTCCGCGCCCACGGCGTGCCGTTCCACCACGTGCCGTTCCCCACCGGCGACCCGGCGGGCAAGGCCGCCGCGTTCCAGCGGGTCGCCGACGTCGTCGACGCCGGCAACCCCGACGCCGTGGTGCTGGCCCGGTTCATGCAGATCCTGCCGCCCGAGCTGTGCCTGCGGTGGGCCGGGCGGGTGCTCAACATCCACCACAGCTTCCTGCCGTCCTTCGTCGGCGCCCGGCCCTACCACCAGGCCTACGCCCGTGGCGTCAAGCTGATCGGCGCCACCTGCCACTACGTGACGCCGGACCTGGACGCCGGCCCGATCGTCGAGCAGGACGTCATCCGCGTCGACCACGGCGACACCGCGGCGGACATGGTCCGCCGCGGCCGCGACATCGAGCGCCTGGTGCTGGCCCGCGGCCTGCGCTGGCACGTCGAGGACCGGGTGCTGGTGCACGGCAACAAGACCGTCGTCTTCCACTAGCCCGACCCCCGTCGAGAACGAACCCGTCGTCGTTCTGGCCCGGTCCAACGACAGCGACGTCGTTCTCGACGGGGGTCAGTGGCCGCGGACGCGGTGCGGGGTGAAACGCAGGGCGACGTTGTAGGTCTGGGCGAACACCTCGGCGGTCCCCCACAGCCCACCGGTGATCTGCTCGCCGTACTTGGCCAGGTAGGGCTGGTTGTCGGGCGGCGCGGGGGCCGTCGCGTCGACGACGACCTCGCCGGTCAGTACGACGATGTCGCCGCCGCGGCCGTCGCCGTCCAGGTGCAGGGCCACCTTGGGGTTGCGCCGCAGGTGGGTCAGCCGCTTGGCGTTCCTGTCGCTGTTGACCAGCGCCGTCGCCCCGTCCCAGAGGAACCAGATGGGGGCGGGCTGCGGGCTGCCGCCGGGGTCGACGAGGGTCATCCAGGCGACGACCTCGTCGCGGAGGCGGCGCTCCACCCGCGAGCCGAACTCGGTCGATGTGTCCGGGAGCACAGTCATGCCAAGGCGAACCCCCGGCCGTCAACCGGCATTCCGGCGCGGACGGGAGGACCCCCGCCGCACGGGAGGCGACGGGGGTCCGGTCGAGGGGTCGGGGGTGGGTCAGGCCGCGGTGACCGCCGCGGGGGCGGGCTCCAGGGCCAGGTCGAGGACGTCGGCGACGTCCGCGACGGGGTGGATGCGCAGCTCGCCGCGGACGCTCTCGGGGAGGTCGTCCAGGTCGGGCTCGTTGCGCTTGGGGATGATCACGTCGGTCAGCCCGGCCCGGTGCGCGGCCAGCAGCTTCTGCTTGACCCCGCCGATCGGCAGGACCTTGCCCTGCAGGGTGACCTCACCGGTCATCCCCACCGAGGACCGCACCGGCCGCCCGCTGGCCAGCGAGGCCAGCGCGGTGGTCATCGTGATGCCCGCGCTCGGGCCGTCCTTCGGGACCGCGCCCGCCGGCACGTGCACGTGCAGCTTCTTCGAGGCCAGGTCGCCGGCCAGGCCGCGGCTGCGCAGGTAGCTCAGCGCGATCGACACCGACTCCTTCATGACATCGCCCAGCTGACCGGTCAGGGTCAGGCCCGGCTCGCCGTCCATGGCGGTGGCCTCGATGAACAGCACGTCGCCACCGGCTCCGGTGACGGCCAGACCGGTCGCCACGCCCGGGACCGAGGTGCGCTCGGCCGACTCCGGGGTGAACTTCGGCCGGCCCAGGTAGGTGACCAGGGCGTCGGCGTCGACGTGCACGGGCGCCTCGGTGCCCGAGTCGAGGGACACCGCGACCTTGCGCAGGACCTTGGCCAGGCCCCGCTCCAGCTGCCGCACGCCCGCCTCCCGGGTGTACTCGGCGGCGATCATGCCCAGCGCCACGTCGGAGAACTCGACGTCCGACGGGTCGAGCCCGGCCTTCTCGATCTGCCGGGGCAGCAGGTGGTCGCGCGCGATGGCGACCTTCTCCGCCTCGGTGTAGCCGTCCAGCGTCACGACCTCCATGCGGTCCAGCAGCGGGCCGGGGATGGTGTCGTAGGCGTTGGCGGTGGCCAGGAACAGCACGTCGGACAGGTCGAGGTCGACCTCGAGGTAGTGGTCGCGGAACGTGTGGTTCTGCGCCGGGTCGAGCACCTCGAGCAGCGCCGCCGTGGGGTCGCCGCGGAAGTCGCTGCCGACCTTGTCGATCTCGTCGAGGAGCACGACCGGGTTCATCGCGCCTGCCTCGCGGATGGCGCGCACGATCCGGCCGGGCAGCGCGCCGACGTAGGTGCGCCGGTGGCCGCGGATCTCGGCCTCGTCGCGCACGCCGCCCAGGGCGACGCGGACGAACTTGCGGCCCAGCGCGCGGGCCACCGACTCGCCCAGCGACGTCTTGCCGACGCCGGGCGGGCCGACCAGGGAGAGCACGGCGCCCGAACCGCGACCGCCGACCTTCTCCATGCCCTTGCGCTCGCGCCGCGACCGCACGGCCAGGAACTCGATCAGCCGCTCCTTGACGTCGTCGAGGCCGGCGTGGTCGGTGTCCAGGATCTCCCGCGCCCCGACCAGGTCGTCGGAGTCGTCGGTGCGGGTGTTCCACGGGATGTCCAGGACGGTGTCGAGCCAGGTGCGGATCCAGCCCGACTCGGGGCTCTGGTCGCTGGCCCGCTCCAGCTTGCCCACCTCGGCCAGCGCGGCCTTGCGGACGTGCTCGGGCAGGTCGGCGCTCTCGACGCGGGTGCGGTAGTCGTCGGCGCCCTCCGGCTCGTCCTCGCCCAGCTCCTTGCGGATGGCGGCCAGCTGCTGGCGCAGCAGGAACTCGCGCTGGGTCTTCTCCACGCCCTCGCGGACGTCGCTGGCGATCTTCTCGGAGATCTCCTGCTCGGCGACGTGCGCCTTGGTCCACTCCAGCAGCTTCTCCAGCCGCTTGGTCACGTCGACCTCGGCCAGCAGCTCGGCCTTCTGCTCGGTGTCGAGCCAGGAGGCCCAGCCGGCGAGGTCGGCCAGCGCACCGGGGTCGGTGGTCTGCTGCACCGAGTCGATGACCTGCCAGGCGCCCCGCTGCTGCAGGATGCCGACGACCAGCGCCTTGTACTCCTTGGCCAGCTCCAGGGCCCGACCGGTGGCCGGCGGGTCCTCGATGGGTGTGGCCTCGACCCACAGTGCGGCGCCCGGCCCGGTCACCCCGGAGCCGATCTGGGCGCGGCCCTCGCCGCGGACGACCGCGGCGCGCTCCCCGCTGGGGAGCCTGCCGACCTGCTCGAGGACGGCGATCGTGCCGACGGCCGCGTACCGGCCGTCCAGCCTGGGAACAACGATGACCCTGCGCGCGTCGGCACCGCTCTCGGCGGCGTCGACGGCTGCCTGGATCTCCGGCTGGTCGAGCCGGACGGGAACCACCATGCCGGGCAGCACCACCGAGTCGGCGAGCGGAAGCACCGGCAGCTTCAGCGTCTCTGTCATGTCCTGCACAACCGTTACAGCGTTGCCGATGTTCCAGCGCTCAAGAAAATCTGCTCGCAGCGAACAGAGCTATCGTGAGCGACCTCGACTCAACTCCGGTTCGGAGGAACGTGCACAGGACCGGGGTCACCGCCCGAGGGGCAGCACGAGGTCCAGGAAGCGCTCCGGGTCCTCCACGTGGAAGCCGTGCCCGGTGTCGACCTCGTGGAACTCCACGTCGCGCAGCAGCGAGCGCGCACGCCGCGCATCGTCGGCGTCCATGGCGGCCAGCAGGACGCCGTTCGCGTCGTAGCTCCAGCTCGCGTGGACCAGGACGACCGGCGCGGTGATCCGCCGCAGGACCACGGCGTGGTCGAAGCCTCGGTGGAAGGACCCGTCGAAGAAGGCCTCGCCGAAGCGCGGGTCGTACTCGGGCATGGCCCGGTAGGGCTCGTTGACCGTCGGGGGCAGCATCCACAGGCTCAGCGGCTCGTCGGGACGGGCGGCTCGCCGCTCCAGCGCGCGCTCGCGCAGGTTCGCCCCGCCGGGACCGAACAGGTCCCACACCGCGGTGTGCGCGATGTAGTAGGAGGTGAAGTCCGTCCGACCGCTGCGCAGGAACCCGTGCGCGGTCGAGGCGAGGTCGACGTGGTTGAAGGTGTGGCGCGCCCGGGGCAGGACCGAGGAGAACAGCGGCGGGTCCTCCAGAACGGCCGCGCGCACCAGATCGGGCGCGTCCGCGGCCAGGCCCGCCGCGACCAGGCCGCCCGAGGAGTGCCCCACCACGACCACCGGCTCGCCGATGACCTGCCGGACGAACCCGGCCGTGCCGGCCACCAGCGCCTCGGCGGTGTACCCGCCCGGCAGCCGGTCCGACGCCCCGTGCCCGGGGCAGTCGACGGCGAAGACGTGGAACCGTTGCGCCAGCCCGGGCAGCACTCGGCTCCAGCTCCGCCAGTCCGTCAGCTGGCCGTGGACCAGCAGCAGCGGCGGCCCGTTGTCCGGCCCCTCGGCGTAGTTCATCGCCGTGCCCCCGACCTCGACCCGCCGCTCGACGAACCCCGCCCGCTCGACGCGGGCCGCGTCCCAGCTCGCGTACGTGGTGTTGCGCACCACGTACCCGGCCACCGCCACCACCAGCAGCCCCAGCACCCCGACCGCCGCCGGCAGCGCCCACCGCCCGCCCGGCCGGGGAGCGGGGCGGGCCACCGCGACGACCCCAGCGGCGAGAGCGACGCCGACGCCGACCGCCACGAGCAGCGCTGCCACGAGCTCGGTCGGACCGGCGGGCTGCAGCACCGGGCCGAGCACGTCGTGGGTGGTCAGCGGATGGGCCGCCACGACCATCCCGACGACCGGGCCCCAGCGACGGCGCACCAGCGCGACGACCAGCGCGACGGCGCCGACGACCAGCGCGTCGAGCGGCAGGACCGAGGTGTCCTGCCCGACCAGGTAGCGCAGGAAGCAGCCGCACGCCGCGGCCACCAGGCCGGCGACGTGCACGGGAGCGGATCGGGCCGGCAGCATGCCGACGATCGTCGCGGCCACCGCCCGCGCAGCGCGTCAGCGCGGGCGCGACCGCCGGGCTACGCGGTTCGACGTACTACCGCGCCAGCCCTGACCGCACCGCGAACACCACGAGCTGGGCCCGGTCCCTGGCCTCCAGCTTGGTCATCGCCCGCCCCACGTGCGTGCGCACCGTCGCCGGGCTGAGGAACAGCCGTTCAGCGATCTCGTCGTTGGACAGCCCCTCGCCCACCAGCCCGACGACCTCGGCTTCGCGCTCGGTCAGGGTCCCGATGCGGGGGTGCGCGGTGCGCCGGCGCCTGCCGTCGGCGAACTCGGCGATCACCCGGCGGGTCACCGACGGCGACAGCAGCGACCCGCCCGCCGCGACGACCCGCACCGCCTGCAGCAGCTCACCCGGCTCGGCGTCCTTGACCAGGAAACCGGCGGCCCCGGCGGCCAGGCACTCGAAGACGTAGTCGTCCAGCTCGAAGGTCGTGAGCATCACGACGCGGGTGGCGGCGAGGTCGGGGTCGGCCACGACCTCGCGGAGCGCGCCGATGCCGTCGAGGCCCGGCATCCGGATGTCCATCAGCACGACGTCCGGGTGGTGGGCGCGGACGAGCTCGACCGCCCGCCGCCCGTCGCCCGTCTCCCCGACCAGGACGATGTCGTCCTCGCCCTCGACCAGCATCCGCACGCCCATCCGGACGAGCGCCTGGTCGTCGGCGACCAGCAGGGTGATCACGCCCGGCCCCGCACCGGCAGCCGCGCCCGCACCGCGAAACCGCCCCCGTCGGCGCCGGCGGCGTCGAGCGTGCCGCCCAGCGCCTCGGCGCGCGCCCGCATGCCGGTGATGCCCAGGCCGTCGCCCTTCCCGCGGTCGCCGCGGCCGGTGTCCACGATCTCGACGACCAGTTCGTCGTCGGTCCGGTCGAGGCGCACAGCCGCGGTCGCGGGGCCGGCGTGGCGCAGCGCGTTGGTCAGCGACTCCTGCACGATCCGGTAGGCGGCGAGCTGCACGCTCGCCGGCAGCGGCCCGGGAGCCCCGGACGGGTCGAGGTGGACCGGTAGACCCCGCCTCGGACGTGCGCCGGACCAGGACGTCGATCCCGTCCAGGTCCGGTGTCGACGCGCCGTCGTCGTCGGCGGCGCGGAACAGCGCGAGCGTGGCCCGGAGCTCGTCGAGCGCGTCGCGGCTGCTGCGCCGGATGGCGACGAGCGCCTCGCGGGCCCGTTGGGGCGAACGGTCGAGGATGTGCAGCGCCACGCCGGCCTGCATGGCGATCGCCGCCAGGCCGTGCCCCACGATGTCGTGCACGTCGTGCGCGGTGCGCAGCCGTTCCTGCAGCGCCTCCTGCCGGTGCGCCTCGGCCCGCGCTACACGGGCCGAGCGGCGCTCCAACTGCACGACCGTGCCGACCGCCCACGGTGCGAGCCCGCAGACCACGCCCCACTCGGTCGCCGCCGCCACGAGCGACGGCCACTGCGCCCCGTCGACGACGTCGGCGACGACGAGGACGGCAGCACTCACCGCGCACGCGACCAGCGCCGGCCGGATCGGGCGATGGGCACCGACCGAATACGCGCAGACGGGCACGGCGAGCAGGATCGGCCCGTCCGGCAGCCCGACCGCCAGATGGGCGGCGACGGCCGCCGTGGCCACGCCCAGCGCCACGAGCGGCGCCATCCGGCGCGCGACGACGGCCGCGACTGCCACGCCGATCAGGGCGAGCGCGAGCGGCCCACCGGGACCGACCGGCCCGCCGACCGCCCCGTAGTACGGCCCCGACATCACGGCGCCGAGCGCGGCGGCCAGCGCGACGTCAGCCAGGAGCGTCCGGGTGGGGAGCCGGGTGGCGGGCACGGGACGACCGTACGTCGCCGTAGCGGGCGGGCGCGTCAACGCACGGACGTAGTCCGGGTGCGCACCCGGTGGTAGGCGGACTACCGACCCAGTCCCTCGACGACCTCGGCGCCCGGGAGGCGGGCGGTCAGTTCGCCGGGCAGGGCGAGCTTGGAGTGGCGCACCCCGCTGCCGATGACGACCGCGGCCGTGGCGGCCACCGCCGGGTCGACCAGGACCGGCCAGTCCGCCGGGAGGCCGATCGGGGTGATGCCGCCGTACGCCATCCCGGTCAGCGCGACGGCGTCGTCCATCGGCGCGAAGGACGCCTTGCGGGCGTCGAGCCGCTTGCGGACCAGGCCGTTGACGTCGGCCCGGGTGCTGGCCAGCACCAGGCAGGCCGCGTAGCGGGTGACCTCGCCGCGGCGACCGGCGACGACCACGCAGTTGGCCGAGCCGTCCATCGGGGAGCCGTAGGCCGCGCAGAAAGCGGCGGTGTCGGCCAGCTCGGGGTCGATCTCGGCGACCCCGACGAGCGCGGCGTCGGCCGGGTCGAGGAGCTTGAGGGCGTGCGCGACCGGGTCGCCGAGGAGGTCGGGGCGGTCGAGCGCGGGCACCGCGGTGAGCGTGCCCAGGACGGACCAGTCGTTCACCAGCGGGGGCCGCCACCCTGCACGCGCACCACGGCCGGGCGCACGTCGACGATGTAGACGAGCACGGCGACCAGGCCCGCGATCCAGAACAGGGCTCCGCTGCTGCGCGGACCGTACTGGAAGACGATCAGGACCAGCAGGCTCGCGCCGGTGATCCCCAGCCAGGCAGGCTTGGTCAGCTTGTCGGCCGCGGTGAAGGCGTCGGCGCGCTGCATGAGGGCGTGCACGAACGCGAAGCCGCCGACGGGGATGGCCAGCAGCCACACTCCGAACAAGACCCACTGATCGAGGGTGTACCACAGGCTCACACGAACAGACTACGTGCGGCCGGGCCCACCGCACATCCCCGGGGCGCGAACACCGGCCCCGCGAGGGGCGTGATGCGCCAGGCGGCACGGGCTCCAGCCACCGGGTCGAGGGGCCTGGGCGATCGGCATCCGCGCAGGTCGCACCCGTCCGGGGCCCCACCGGGCAGGAAGGTCGGCCGGTGATCGGGAGCGCCGCCCACCCGTTCTCCGGGTGGCGTGATTCAGCCGAATGCCCTGCCCGCCAGGGCCGGGCGCGCCCGGACGCGCGAACGCGCCCCGGGGGTGACCCGGGGCGCGTTCGAGTGCGGCTACCGCTCAGCTACCGGACTTGGGGGTGCTGGTGCGGTTGGCGGCCGGCTTGCGGGCGGCCGGCTTGGCCGGCGCCTTGGCCGGGGCCTTGGCCACCGGCTCCGACTTCGCCGCGGCCGACGCCGGGGTGGACGGCGTCTTCGGCTCGTCCTTCGGCGCGGTGCGGTTGGCGGCGCGCCGGGTCGTGCTGCGGGTCTCGTGGGCGACCTCGGCCCCGGTCTCGCTGATCTCGCCGGCCAGCTCTGCGCCGGTCTCGGCGACGGTCTTCGAGGCGTCCGCCGAGACCTCGGCGACCTTCTGCGCGGCCTGGCCGGAGAACCGCTGCGTGGCCTGCGCCCAGCGCTCGCCGCTGGAGCGGGTCTGCCGGGTGACGACCTCGAGGGCCTTCTCCGCGGCGTCGTGCGCGTCGTCGACCCAGGTGTCGAGCCGGGCGTCGAGCTGCTCGGTGTAGGACTCCAGGGTGGAGATGGCCTGCTTGACCTGCGGCTGGGTGCGGATCTTGCCCCACGTCGCCTCGCCGCGCTTGGCGAACTCGGCGTAGGCGACCTCGAGCTGCTTCTGCAGGTCGGCGACGGCCTTGCGGACGTCGTCGCGCAGGTCCTCGCGGCGCAGGCGCTGCGGCAGCTCGACGACGCGCTGCTGCACGCCCTCGGCCTGCGCGGCGGCCCGGGCCCGGGCGTCGGCGGCCCGGTCGGCGGCGACCGCGGCGGCCTTGCTGACCGCGCTGAAAGCGACCTCGCTCGCGCCGAGCACGGCGAGCAGCGGGGTGCGGGCGACCTCGGCCTGGGCGGCGGCGTTCTTCGCGGCCTGCTCACGGGCCTTGCGGACGTCCGCGGCGGTGGGCAGTTGGACTGCCATGGTGATCACTCCTGGTGGATCGTGTTCGGGTGGGTCGGCGTCGGGTCGGCGGGGGCGACATCCGCGCCCTCCCGCCGGAACGACTGGTAGACGTCCAGAAGCACCTGCTTCTGGCGCTCGGTGAGATCGGGGTCGGCGAGCACGGCGTCCACGACGGCACCGGCCGGCCGCTCGTCGAGGAACCCGGCCCGCACGTACAGCACCTCCGCCGAGATCCGCAGCCCCTTCGCGATCTGCTGCAGGATCTCCGCGGACGGCTTGCGCAGACCGCGCTCGATCTGGCTCAGGTAGGGGTTGCTGACCCCCGCCGTCCTCGCGAGCTGGCGGAGCGAGACCTGCGCGCCCTCGCGCTGGCTGCGGATGTAGGCACCGATGTCGCCCACGGCCTGCCCCACGGCCTGCCCGACGTGCTCGACAGCCTGGCCGACCGCGTTGTCGCCCTTACCGGTTGCCACGTACCCCACCTCGTTCCGTCACCGACGACGCTACCCGCGAGTGCTAGCTCCTGCAAGCACTCTGCTTGCAGTCGTGACGAGGCTTACTCGTGGTAGCGCATTCGACGGGCGGGACGGGGTCGCGGAGAGCCACTCTCGCCCCGCTGACCTGGGCATTGGCGACCTCAACGTGAGCGAACGGCGCTCTCGCCCAACGAAGCCTGCCCGCCGCGCCGTTCGCTCGCCCGGCACCTCCCGCCCGGGTTGAGCCAACGGCGCTCCCGCCCAAGGAGACTGGCCCGCCGCGCCACTCGCTCGCCGGACGGGACGAGAGTCGCGCTCGCGCCCCGGGCGAGGCGGCGCGCAGCGCCGCGAGCCGGGGCGAGCCCCCGGGCGCGCAGCCGCCCACCCCCGGAAGTGCTCCCCTGCCGTCGCCTCGGCGCGCACGGCGCAGCGCCTCCGGCGCCGGCCCGCACCCCGCCACGTGTTCGGAGCCGCGGACGGCGCAGCGAAGCGGAGCCGGGAAGCGGCGGCACCCGGCGCCCGCCGAAGGCGGGTGGTGGTGGGGTGCGGGTCGGTGACGGAGGTGCTTCGATGGGCGGATCGAGGTGGCGGCAGGGGAGTACTTCTCCCCCTGCTGGAGCTGAGGTCGCCCGCCGCGGAGGCGCAGTAGGCCGCAGCGTTGGCGGGCGGCGCGCCCGGCCCGAGGCTCAGCTCATGGACAGGTGAAGAGCGCGCCTGCGCGGCGGGCGGCCTCGGATCAAGCAGGGGGCCCGGCCCCTGCCCTCACGCCGACCCGCCCAGGGTTGCACGCCCGGAAAACCCCCGCACGCCTGGCATCCACGCGCTGCGGTCGGCAGCGGAGGGTGCGGGGGCCTTCCGGGCGCGCACGTCTGAGCGCGCCGACGTGACGGCAGGGGCCTCGGGACAGGAGCGGGGCGCTGACGCGCCCCGGCGTTCCCTCGCCTCACGGCGCTGCGCGCCGCATCGAGCGAGACGAACGCGACTTCGTCGCGCGCGGTCGAGACGAGCGCGGCTTTCGGCGCGCCCGATAGAACGAGAGCGACTCCCGTTGCGCACCGGACGAGAGCGGCTCTCGTCCCACACAGCCGAGCGAAAGTGGCTCTCGTCCCAGGTAGCAGAGCGAAAGTGGTTCTCGTCCCACACAGCCGAGCGAGAGTGACTCTCGTGTCATATGGCGGGGCGAGAGTGGCTCTCGTCCCCTCCACCCCGAGCGGGAGGGCCGCTCGACCCACCTGCTTGGGCGAGAGCGCCATTCGCTCAAGCGAGGCCTGGGGCTAGCCGATCAGGAGATGGCTGATCGTGTAGATGAGCAGGCCCGCCAACGCGCCCACGACGGTGCCGTTGATGCGGATGAACTGGAGGTCGCGGCCGACCTGGAGCTCGATCTTGCGGGAGGTCTCCTCGGCGTCCCACTTGGCGATGGTGTCGGTGATCAGGGTGGTGATCTCGTGGCGGTAGTGGCGCACCACGTAGCCGGCGGCGTCGGCGATCCAGCCGTCGATCTTGCCGCGGAGCTCGGGGTCGGAGTCGAGGCGCTCGCCGAAGGCGACCAGGCCGTCGCGGACGCGGGTGCGCAGGGCGCTGGACGGGTCGGCGGCGGCGTCGAGGATGAGGGCCTTGACGGTGCCCCACGCCTGGCCGATGAAGCGCTGGACCTCGGGCTGCTCGACGATCTGGTGCTTGATCCGCTCGGCCTTCTCGATGGTCTCGGGGTCGTTCTGCAGGTCGGTGGCGAACTCGACGAGGAACGTGTCGACGGCCTTGCGCAGCGGGTGCTCTGGGTCGGTCTTGACCGCCCAGGCGAAGTTCTGCACCTCCAGGAACACCCGGTCGGCGATGAGGGAGTCGACGAAGCGCGGCGACCAGCTCGGGGCCCGGTCCTGCACGATCCGCAGCACCATCTCCTGGTTGGCGGCGATCCAGTCGTAGGCGCGGTCGATGACCAGGTCGACCAGGCGGCGGTGGGAGCCGTCGGCGAGGACGCCCTGCAGGACCGTGCCCAGGGGTGGGCCGATCTCCTTCTCCAGCAGCTTGCGCACCAGGACCTGCTCGATGACCTCCTGGACGTCGTCGTCGCGCAGGACGGTGACGACGCCGCGGGCGGCCGTGGCCAGCTCGGCGGTGATCCGGTCGGCGTTCTCCGGCTGGGCGATCCAGGTGCCGACCCTGGCCGAGATGTCGACGCCGGCCAGGCGGGCGCGCACGGCGTCCTCGGAGAGGAAGTTCTCGCCGACGAAGTCGCCCAGGCTGTCGCCCAAGGCGTCCTTCTTCGTCGGGATGATCGCGGTGTGCGGGATGGGCAGGCCGAGGGGGTGGCGGAACAGCGCGGTGACGGCGAACCAGTCGGCCAGCGCGCCGACCATGCCGGCCTCGGCGGTGGCCCGGACGTAGCCGATCCAGGTGGGGCCGTCGTTGACCTCCCAGATGCGGGCCAGCAGGAAGACGACGGTCGCGGCGAGCAGCAGCCCGGTGGCGAACATCTTCATCCGCCGCAGGTCCTTGGCCTTGGTGGCCGCGTCGACCCGGCCGAAACCCAGGCCGACCTCGACGATCGGGACGGAGCGGCGACCGCGGCCGGTTTCGGGGGGCGAGGCCTCGGGGGCGTTCACGCCCGATCGGGTGGACCCGGGATTCTGCACATGCCCATCTTGCCCGTCCGGCCGATGATCGGGCGTCGGGACGGCCGCCGCGCGGCGCGGTCGCGCTGGTCCGGGGTTCCCGCCCCACGGCCCGTCCCGGCTCCCGGTGCCCGGTCGCCGGGCAGGCGGGCCCGGCCGGGGGCAGCGCCGCGGTGGCGCGGCGTTCGGCCCGCGCCGTGCCGGGAAGTGGGTCTGGCCGGGGGGGGGGGGGGGGGCGCCCCCCCCCCCCCCCCGCGGGGGGGGGGGGGCGCGGCGTTCGGCCCGCGCCGTGCCGGGAAGTGGGTCTGGCCGGGGTCGGTGGTGTTCCACCGACCCCGGCCACGTTTTGTGGTGCGGCCGCGCGACGAGGGAGAAGTGCCCCCTCGGGCGCCGCACCACCGGCTTCCCCGGACCTCCCGGCGCGGCGCGACGAGCCGCGTCAGCGGGAGGTGGGCCGGGGAACCGGCTCTTGCGGTGTCGTTACCGCCCGCCCATCGCGACCATCTCCGCGGGCCGCTGGGCACCCGGGTTGCGGTCGAGGTCGGCGCGGCGGCGGACGGAGTCCACGGCGGCACTCAGGATCAGGTCGGCGGGGGGCACGCGGTAGCCGGTCAGGGCCGGGGAGACCCGCCAGTGCACCCAGCCGTCGGGGACGGTGGAGGGCGGGGCCAGCACGGTGGCGCCCGCGGTGTGCAGCCGCACGCCGTCGACGTCGCGCAGCTCGGTGGGCAGGGCGGCGCCCGAGGTGATCGGGTACCACCAGGACCCCGTCGGGGTGGCGGCGACCGGCACCACGGCGCCGGCGTCGCGCAGGATCACGCACATCCGCTTGCCGTCGGCGGCGGGCACCTCGAGGACGTCCAACGCCGCACCGGTGATCAGGAGCACCGTGTCGTCGCCCTGCACCACGACGGGCCAGCCGTGGTCGTCGAACTCACGGGCTGCGGCGCGCAGCTCCGCGCAGTACACGGTGCGGTAGCTGTCCCAGCCGGACATCCCGGACCTCCGATGCGTCTCGTGAACCCCTGCCGTTCGGCGTGTTCTGTGAGGCTCAACACCGAGCATGACGGGTCGGGAACGGGTAGTGGAGGCCACAGCGACGACCGCGCCGCACGCCGAGACGAGCGGATTTTGCCTCTTGACAAAACCGCTCGGCATCGGTGACGGGCCGGATGAACGGAGGGCGAACGGAGACCGGCGGTGGCAACCTCGCCCGACCACGGCGCGGAACCGGTCGTCGCGGGGCGCCGTCGGTCAGCGGTGACTGCCACGATGGCGCCATGTTGATGGTCACCGGAGCAGGCGGGTACCTGGGCAGCGCGCTGGTCGCGCTGGCCGTGCGGGAGGGCCGCGACGTGCGCGCGGTCGTGCGCGACGCGCAGCGGGCCGCGGCGGTGCTGCCGCCCGGCGTCGACGTCGCGGTGGCCGACCTGGCCGACGAGGAGGCACTGGCCCGGGCGGCCCGGGGGTGCACCGGCGTGCTGCACGCGGCCGGTGCGGTGGGCGGCACCGCGGAGCAGACCCGCTGGGCCAACGTCGAGGGCACCCGCCGGGCGCTGGAGGCGGCGGTCGCGGCGGGCGCCGAGCGGTTCGTGCTCACCAGCAGCAGCGCGGCGATCATCGACGCCGACGGCGTGGTGGCCGAGGAGCCCGCGGGCCCGCCCGCCCTCACCGACCCGTACTCGACGAGCAAGGCGGCCGCCGAGGCGCTGGTGCTCGCCGACGGGCGCATCGAGACCGTGGTCGCCTGCCCGACCGGCATCTACGGACCGAGCCCGCGCGGCCCGGAGTCCTACAACGAGCTGCTGCTGGCCGCCGCCCGCGGCGACGAGCCGGTGATCGTGGACTCGCGGGTGGGCTGGGTGCTGGCCGAGGACGCCGCCGCCGGGCACCTGCTGGCGCTGGACCGGGGCGAGCCGGGGCGGCGGTACGTGCTGTGCGGGGAGGCCGCCTCCTTCGGGCGGGTGCTGCACGCCTTCGCCGACCGGACCGGCGGACGGCGGGTGGAGACGCTGCCGCCGGGCGCCACGCTGCCCGACGGCGCAGGCACGTTCGCCCGGCGCTCGGAGGTCTACGGCAAGTTCCCGCCGGTGCGGGTGGACGACAGCGGGGCGCGGGCGCTCGGCTACGCCCCGCGCGGGGTGGATGAGGGCATCGCGATCACCGCCGACTGGTTGGGGCCCGCGCTCAGCTGAGCGTCGCGTCGGGTCCGCGACGGCGCCACCCCGGAACGCACCGAGGCCGGTGACCCCCGTGGGGTCACCGGCCTCGAGGAGCTCCTGACGGAGCTGGGCTCAGATGGGGCGGACCGTGTCGGCCTGCGGGCCCTTGGCGCCCTGGCTCGCCTCGAAGGAGACCCGCTGGTTCTCCTCGAGCGTGCGGAAGCCGTCCGACTGGATGGCCGAGTAGTGGACGAACACATCCGGACCGTTGTCGTCGGTCGCGATGAAGCCGAAGCCCTTCTCGGCGTTGAACCACTTGACGGTGCCCTGCGGCATACCTGATCTCCATACGTGAAGCGGATCCTGCCGGCACTGTGCCGACCGGGTGGCTGCACGGGAAACACCGACGAACGCAGAGTGCCTCTACCCACGCCTGTGAAGCCCACCGTCAACTTCCACGGACGCTTCACAACGATCGAGGAGGAACGACTGCAACCAGGCCGAAACCTATCACGGTCGGAGCGCGCCGAGCAGCACCCGGTAACGCCTGGGGACCGGGATGCGACGCCCGGCCCAACGAAGATCACCTTCCGGCCGGACCGATGTCCGCCGTCCGGTCCAGACCGGCTTCCAGGGCCCGGAACACCTCGTCGAGCAGGGCGTGCAGGTCGCCGCCGCCGTCCAGCCAGCGCTCGTAGGCGGCCAGCGCGACGCCGAGGCTGGCGTGCCCGATGGCCTGCGGGACGAGCCCGTCGACCGGCAGCCCGAGGCGGCGCCCGGCGTGCTCGGCGACCACCCGCCGCCAGGCCGCGTAGCGCAGCGTGGAGTGCGCCTGCAGCGCGGGCGTGCCCAGGATGAGCCGCAGCCGCCTGCGGTGCCACGGCAGCTCGTCGGGGTGGACGTCGTTGAACGACAGCACCGCGGCCCGCACCCCGGCCAGCACCGACAGCTCGTCGGGCAGCGCGGCGAACGTCTCGCGCATCCGGTCGAGCTGCTCGTCGAACGCGCCCCACGGGATGTCGTTCTTGGAGGCGTAGTAGCGGAAGACCGTGCGCCGTCCGATGCCCGCCGCCGCCGCGATGTCGTCGACGGTGGTGGTGTCGAAGCCGCGGGCGCTGAACAGGTCGAGCGCGATGTGCTCGATCTCCGCGCGCGAAGTGACCGGGCGGCGCACGGTCAGGCCAGCGGGAGGGGGCCGGCCCCCGCGCCGGCCACCGGCTCGACCCCGATGCGCACCTTGTTGCGCCCCGCCCGCTTGGCCGCGTACATGGCCGTGTCGGCGCCCTCGACCAGCTGGACGAGCTCGCTGCCGTCGGACGGGAAGGTGGCGCCGCCGATGGACACGGTCAGCTCGCCGACCTCGACCTGGCGCGGCGGCTCGCCGATCTCGACGACCACGCGCAGGTCCGCGATGCGCTGGCGGATGCGCTCGGCGACGGTGCGCGCGGCGGCCGGGTCGTGGTCGCCGTCCAGACCGGCCAGCAGCACCACGAACTCCTCCCCGCCGAACCGGCCGACCAGGTCCTCCTCGCGGACCTCGGCCTTCACCGCGGCGGCCACGGCGGCGAGCACCTGGTCGCCCACGAGGTGCCCGTGGTCGTCGTTGACCTGCTTGAAGTGGTCGATGTCGAGCACCAGCACGGTGGCCTGGGCGTCGGCCAGCTCGCTGCGGCGCAGCGCGCGGGTGGCGCGCACGTGCCACCCGGCCGAGTTCAGCAGGCCGGTCTTGCCGTCGGTGTCGAC
Organism: Pseudonocardia humida; assembly: GCF_023898865.1. Taxonomy (GTDB): domain Bacteria; phylum Actinomycetota; class Actinomycetes; order Mycobacteriales; family Pseudonocardiaceae; genus Pseudonocardia; species Pseudonocardia humida. The sequence goes on along the minus strand of NZ_JAGSOV010000040.1, from coordinate 118,834 downwards.
GGCCTCCTCGAGCTGGCGGACCAGCACCGTGCGGTGCAGGACGAAGAGCGTGGGCAGCACGAACGCCGCGTAGGCCGGCCCGAACGCGGCCATGGCCCCGGCGGCCAGCGCACCCATCGACAGCGTCGCGAACTCCAGGACGGCCTCGTCGAGCGGCCCGAGTAGGCGGCGGAACGTGGCCATGTCCGGTGCGGTGCCGGTGGGCACCATGACCCCGACCACCAGCAGCATGTTGACCGCGGCGTAGGCCAGCAGCGCGAGGGCGACGACGAGCAGCCCGACCAGGCTGCGGAACCGCTCGGCCGGGTCGACCGCGGCGACGACCACCGCGGCCGCCTGCACCGACAGCACGATCGCGGCCGCGCTGAACACCACCCGGTGCGGCGGGATCGCGTCCGGGCGCCACGCCCTGGCGTAGAGGTGGCCGTAGACGATCACGACGACGACCGCCGCGAGCGCCCCCGGCAGCAGGGCCGCCGCGGCGAACGTCCACACGGAGCTGAGGTCGATGTGCGGGCTGGAGTCGGTGCGGCGGCGGCGGCGCTCGGTGCCCAGCGAGGCCTCGGTGCCGATGACGGCGGCCACGGCGAGCACCACGAGCGTCCAGCCCCAGTTCGGGGGCAGCGCGGCCGGCAGGGAGAGCACCTGCAGCACGAGCACGGCCGCGGTGAGCAGCACGACGGCGACGACGGTGCCCAGGACGCGCCCGGGCAGCGACCACACCGCCCACGTGCTGACGGCCAGCGGGTTCGGCCTCGGCACACGCACCCCCGTACTCCTCCGGCCCGCCCGCGGCCCGATCGGCTCCCCCGCCCGAATCCGATGCTAACCACTCGGGGAGCTGGTCACACCGCCCATCCGGAGCTGTCGCCGAGGAGGCGGTTCCCGTCGGGGGGCGGGCGTCCCGACGGCCCGAACGGGCGGAACCCGAGGGCACGTGACCATGACCGTACCCGCGCGTACGAGAGCAGCGGGGGAAGGGCGGCCCGACGACATCACGCGAGGGCCGGAGCAGAGGTGTGGCCAGGGGCGGGGTCGAACCGCCGACCTACCGCTTTTCAGGCGGTCGCTCGTACCAACTGAGCTACCTGGCCGTGCCGGTGCAGAGCACCGGACGAATCGTGGAGCGACCCAGACGGGACTCGAACCCGCGACCTTCGCCGTGACAGGGCGACGCGCTAACCAACTGCGCCACTGGGCCTTGCTTGGAACATGTGTTGCTGAGAACGGACGGTACAGCGGACTGTACCGTGCCCCCAACGGGATTCGAACCCGCGCTGCCGCCTTGAAAGGGCGGAGTCCTAGGCCGCTAGACGATGGGGGCTTGAGCCACCGGGGTGACCCCCGCCCGCAACGGCTTTCCGTTGGGAGCGAGGCAACTATATGCCAGACCCGTCGTGCCCCCCGAACCCGGGGGGCACTTACCAGCTCCGCCGCTGGTCAGCGCCGTACCGGGGGCGGCAGGTCGGGGTTGGCGGAGATCAGCCCGAGCATGTCGAGCAACTGGCGGAGGTCGTCGGAGTCCGAGCAGTTGCGGGCGACCACCATCCGCGCGCTGTGCAACTGCTCCTCCGAGACGCGGTAGGCGTCGGCCGCGGTGCGCTGGGTCGGGATGGCCCCCGCCACCGGCCGGTCGTCCCCCACGTCCTGCCGTGCGTTGCTGATCCCACTGCTCATTCGACGCCTCCCCGTGCGGTCGTCCCCGTGCCCGGAGGCCGCCCGCGGTCTTCGGCCGCGACCGGCCACGGCCGCCGAAAGCTGCGGAGCGACGGCTCGTGGGCCACCCCGCCCCCGAGAGACCGGTGGATTCACCCCTTGTGGTGACGGTGGACACACCGGCGTCCCCCACAGCCACCCCCGTGGCCGTGACCGAGACGTTACCTATCCGTTGTCGGCGTCGCACCCCGCTGCCCGGGTGAGGCTGCCGGGACGATCAGGTCCCGATGATCACAGCGAGCGATCGCCCGACCACGCACCGGTGGATTCGCCCCGGCGGGACCGGTACCGTCCTGCGTCGGCTGGTCTGCGTTCGACCGTTCCCGCGCCCTACCATCTGCGCTGAGGAGTTCGCGCCCCCGGGCTCCACGCCGAGAGGATGACTTGCCCCATGTCCATCCACACCCCCCTCGCGACGCTCCGCCCCGTCGCCGCCGCGGGCAGCTTCCACACCACCGTCACCGTCGCGGGCATGGACTGCCCGCACTGCGTCCGCTCGGTCACCGAGGGGATCAACGGCATCGCCGGGGTCTGCGCGGTGCACGCCAACCTCGAGTCCGGTGCGGTCACCGTCCTGGCCGACCGCGTCGTCGCCGAGGCCGAGATCGCCGCCGCCGTCGACGAGGCCGGGTACGAGCTCGTCTCGCACTGACCGCGCCACCACCCCTACTCCCGGCGACCACCGGACGACCCGCGGGGCGGGCGGGGGGGGGCGGGCGCCGCGCCCCGGGCCCCCCCCCCCCCCCCCCCCCCCCGGCCCCCCCGTGCCCCCCCGGGGGCGGGCGGGGGGGCCCCCGTCCGCCGCGCCCGTACCCTCCACCCATGTCGTACCCGCTCCCGCCGCCCGGGCCCCTGCCCCAGCAGGGCCCGCCGCCGCAGCCGGGCCCCCGGCACCGCTCGGTGCCCGCGCCGCGCACGGCACCGGGCCGGCGCGCCGACCCCCGGGACGACGCCGTCGCCGCGCCGGCGGACGTCGAGCTCGACTCCTACCTGGCCGCGCTCGCCCCGACCACCGACGACCCCTCGCTGACCGGGGGCTTCGGCCACGCCCAGGTCTTCCAGCTGCGGCTGCCCGCGCTGCGCATCGAGCAGCTGCGCCGGATCGCCCAGGAGCGCGGGGTGTCGCCGGGCGCGCTCGCCGTCGACTGGGTGATCGACCGGCTCGACCGCGAGGACACCCCGACCGGGCCGTTCGCCGTCGTCGAGGAGGCCGAGAAGCGCCGCCGCAGCCCGCTGCGCAAGCTGGGCAGGCGCTCGCGCCGCGAGGACTAGCTGCCGCCGCCGCTCAGCGGCGCGGATCGGGCAGAGTGGCGACCAGGAACGGGGTCGGCTCCGGCAGCGCCCCCGCGCCCGACATCGGCCCGAGGGGCAGCGGTCTGCGCGGCTCCCGCACGCCCGCCGAACCCCCCAGGCCGTCGTCCGGGTCGTCCGGGTCTGCGAGCGGGAGGACGTCGAGGACGTCGAACGGGTCGACGACGTGCGCGGGCACCGGGTCGCGGCTCTGCCGTCCCGGCCGCCGCTCCGGTCTGCGCCTGCCACGGGCCATGCCTCGAGTGTGCCAGGTCACAGCCGAGATCGCCGCGGGCGGCGCTCACCGCCCCGGCGCCGCCCGGGCGGCCGGGGTCTCGCCGAGGCAGGGGCTCCCGCTGAGCCGGGTGATGTCCACCGCGTCGGCCAGCGCCTGGTAGCCCGCCGCCGACAGGTGCAGCCCGTCGCCGGAGTCGTACGCGGGGGCCAGCCGGTCGCGGTCGGCCGGGTCGGCCACGGCCGCGGCGAAGTCGAAGACCCCGTCCGACATCAGCGGGCCCTGGGCCCGCATCCAGGCGTTGACGGCGTTGCGCGTGCCGATCGCGCCCCGGGTGCCGTGCGCGCCGGCGGTCGACGGCGTGATCGTGGTCAGGTAGATCCGCCTGCCCTCGGCCCGGGTGCGGGCCACGTACTGGCGCAGGCCGTCGACCACCTCGGTCGCGTTGTGCCCGACGGCGATGTCGTTGGTACCGATGTGCAGCACCACGTCGGTGGCGCCGGAGGGGTCGAGCACGTCGCGCTCGAAGCGGGTCAGCGGGGAGTCGCCGTCGCGCTCCGCGTCGTCGGCGAGCAGGCGGTTGCGGGAGATCCCGGCGTTGAGCACCACCATCCGGGCCCCGGGCAGCGCCGCGGGGTCGGTGAGCCTGCGGGTGAGCGCGTCGGTCCAGCGCTCGTCGACGTCGACGCCGCTGCCCACGCCGTCGGTGATCGAGTCGCCCACGGCGACCAGCGCGTTGACCGGGCGGGCGGTGAACACGTCGAGGCCGGTCAGCACCGACCAGGAGTTCACGCTGTCCGGGAACGCCGACGCGTCGGAGAGGGTCGCGTCCCCCGGGCCGGACCGGAACGACGTCCGCAGCGCCACGGCATGCCGGGTGATCCGCTCCGGGACGGTGACCAGGAAGACGCTGACGGCCAGCGCGATGCCGGACTCGGCGTGCAGCGGCACGGGGTCGCTGACGACCTCCTCGCCCGCCGGGATGACGACCCGCGGCTCGTCGGTGAACGTGACCGTGCGCTGGGTGCCCTCGGCCAGGGCGGCGCCCTCGCCGGCGCGGGCCACCGAGACCGCCCCGACCTCCAGCGGGGTCGCGCCGTAGGCGTTGGACAGCCGCAGGCGCAGCTGCGAGCCGCTGACCTGCGGGAGCACGATCATCCGCAGCGTGGTCCCGGCCAGGCCGTCCTCGGTGGCGGCGGCCTGCGGCGCGGCCTGCCAGCCGGTGATCCACGCCGGGGCGCAGGCGATGACCCCGGGCGCGGCGCCCGCCTGGGCGACCGGCCCGACCCCGTAGGAGCCCGGTACGGCCAGCACCAGCCCGGCGAGGCAGGAGGCCGCCACCGCCAGGCCCAGCTGGAAGCGGTCCACGACCGGACGCCACCCGACCGGACGGCCATGCCTGCGCCCCATCAGCCCGCTCACCCCCCGCGCGATGTCGCGCCCGCGCGATCCCAGCCGCTTGAACCCGAACGCCGACGCGGTTCCCGCACCGTCCACACCAAGCGACATGCACTACATGTAGGCCTATCGTCACATATCGTTACGCCGTACAGCAGAGCGGGCATGCAGTAGCCGGTGGAACGGGCTACTACACCCGCCAATCGGGGAGGGCGCGGGGCCGTCGGAGGCCGATCGGCGCTCTACGGACCTGCCCGGCGGAGGGCGCGCGTCCTAGGGTCGGGTCGAGCACCCGGGCCGCGGGGTCCGGCGCGACGGCGAGGAGGCCAGGCGTGGGCGCCTACGAGGACGTCTTCCGGTCCAGCACGGACGACCCGGAGGGGTTCTGGCTGGCCGCGGCCCGCTCCCTCGACTGGCACGTCGAGCCCACCCGCGCCCTGGACGGCGCCCGGCCGCCGTTCTACCGCTGGTTCCCCGACGGCGAGCTCAACGTCTGCCACAACGCCCTCGACCGCCACGTCGACGCCGGCCGCGGCGAGCAGGCCGCGCTGGTCTACGACTCCCCCGTCACCGGCACCAAGCGGACCTACAGCTACGCGCGGATGCGCGATGAGGTGGCCCGGTTCGCCGGCGTGCTGGTCGGCCTCGGCGTCGGCCGCGGCGACCGCGTCGTGATCTACATGCCGATGGTCCCGGAGGCCGCCGTCGCCATGCTGGCCTGCGCCCGCATCGGCGCGGTGCACTCCGTCGTGTTCGGCGGGTTCGCGGCCAAGGAGCTCGCCGTCCGGATCGACGACGCCCGGCCCACCGTGATCGTCTCGGCGTCCTGCGGCATCGAGGGCAAGCGGGTCATCGAGTACAAGCCGCTGCTCGACCGCGCCATCGAGCTGGCCGCGCACCGGCCCGCCAAGCGGGTGATCCTGGCCCGCCCGCAGGCCACCGCGCAGATGGGACCCGACGACGTCGACTGGGCCGGGGCGATGGCCGGCGCCGAGCCCGCCGCCTGCGTGCCGGTCAAGGCCACCGACCCGCTCTACGTCCTCTACACGTCGGGCACGACCGGGAAGCCCAAGGGCGTGGTGCGCGACGGCGGCGGCTACGCCGTCGCACTGGCCTGGTCGATGCCCAACGTCTACGACGTCGGGGCCGGGGAGACGATCTTCACCGCGTCCGACGTCGGGTGGGTCGTCGGGCACTCCTACATCGTCTACGCGCCGCTGCTGGCCGGCGCCACGACCGTGCTCTACGAGGGCAAGCCGGTGGGCACCCCGGACGCCGGGCAGTTCTGGCGGGTGGTCGCCGAGAACGGCGTCAAGAGCATGTTCACCGCGCCCACCGCGTTCCGGGCGATCAAGAAGGAGGACCCGGAGGGCAAGCTGCTCGCCGAGTACGACCTGTCCGGACTGCGGTACCTGTTCCTGGCCGGCGAGCGGCTCGACCCGGAGACCTACCGGTGGGCGTCGGAGCTGCTCGGCATCCCGGTCATCGACCACTGGTGGCAGACCGAGACCGGCTGGCCGATCGTGGCCAACCCCGCGGGCATCGAGCTGCTGGAGATCAAACCGGGCTCCCCCACCCGCCCGCTGCCCGGCTGGGACGTGCGGGTGCTCGACGGCTCCGGCAACCCCGTCGAGCCCGGCACCGACGGCGCCATCGTGGTGAAGCTGCCGATGCCGCCGGGCTCGCTGCCGACCCTGTGGAACGACGACGAGCGGTTCGTCCGCTCGTACATGTCGACGTTCGACGGCTACTACCTCACCGGCGACGGCGGGCGCATCGACGCCGACGGCTACGTCTACGTCATGGGCCGCACCGACGACGTCATCAACGTGGCCGGGCACCGGCTGTCCACCGGCGGCATGGAGGAGGTGCTCGCCACGCACCCCGCCGTCGCCGAATGCGCCGTGATCGGCGTGGCGGACGCGATGAAGGGCCAGGTGCCGCGCGGGTTCGTCGTGCTCAAGGCGGGCGTCCAGGTCGACGAGGAGCAGCTGCGCGCGGAGCTGGTGGCGCTGGTGCGCAACCAGGTCGGGGCGGTGGCCTCGCTGAAGGACGTCGCCGTCGTGCCCGCCCTGCCCAAGACCCGCTCCGGGAAGATCCTGCGCAAGACGATGCGCGGCATCGCCGACGGCGCCGACGAGCCGGTCCCCTCCACCATCGACGACGCCGGCGTGCTGGACGCCCTGCGCCCGGTCCTGCGCCGCACCTGAACCCTGGCGGTGCGGGTCACCTCTGTTACCCGCGCTCCGCCACCTTTCAGTGGTCCCTGTACCGCCGATCAGCGCAATCTGGCGGGATCACGTCACCGGGCTGTTAACGCCGGGCGGGGCCGGCGTGATGGTCCGGGGGACGGCCGCTGCCGCGGCCCCCGCCCCCGCCCGGGCCACCCCGCCCCGAGAGGACGCCGAAGTGCGCCTGTGCGTATCCCGCCGAACCGCCCTCGTCTGCGCCCTGATCAGCGCCGGGGTCGCCGCCGGCATGCTGACCGCGACTACCGCCTTCCCACCCGACCCGGGCCCGTCCGCGGCCGCCACCGTCCGCGTGCCCCAGCACGGCCCGGCCACCACCGCCGGCCGCTGACACCCGGGTTAGGTCACCCAAAGCCCTGGTGAGGGTACCCGTACCCGGTACCCCGGCTTCCCGCCCGAGCCGGGCGGGTGCACCATGGGGTCATGAAGGTCGTGGTCGACTTCGATCTGTGTGAGTCCAACGCCATCTGCATGGGCATCGCCCCCGAGGTGTTCGAGGTACGGGACGACGACTACCTCTACATCCTCGACGAGAACCCGTCGGAAGAGCTGCGCCCCAAGCTCGAGGAGGCCGTCAAGGCCTGCCCGCGCGCCGCGATCCGGCTCGAGGGCTGACCGAGCGCTCCTGCTCGACCGCCGGGCGGCGGTCCCGGGACGCTTCCCTCGCCCTGCTTGAGCGAACGGCGCGCTCGGCCAAGCACGTGGGTCGAGCGCCCCTCTCGCTCGGGTGGATGGCACGAGAGCCACTCTCGCCCCGCCACGTGGCACGAGAGCCACTCTCGCCCCGCCACGTGGCACGAGAGCCACTCTCGCTCGGCTACCTGGAACGAGAGCCGCATTCGCCCCACTATGTGGGACGAGAGCCACTCTCGCTCGGCTATGTGGGACGAGAGCCAGATTCGCCCGGCTATGTGGGACGAGAGCCGCTCTCGTCTGGGGCGCAACGAGAGTCGCGCTCGTTCTACCGGGCGCGACGGGAGTCGCGCTCGTTCTACCGGACGCGACGGGAGTCGCGCTCGTTCTACCGGACGCGACGAAAGCAGTGCTCGTCCCGCCCGATGCGGCGCGCAGCGCCGGAGGCGAGGAGCCCCGGGGCGCGTCAGCGCCCCGCTCCTCTCCCGAGGCCCCTGCCGTCACGTCGGCACGCTCAGCGTGCGCGCCCGGAAGGCCCCCGCACCCTCCGCTGCCGACCGCAGCGCGTGGATGCCAGCCGTGCGGGGGTTTTCCCGGGCGTGCAACCCTGGGCGGGTCGGCGTGAGGGCAGGGGCCGGACCCCTGCTCGATCCGAGGTCGCCCGCCGCGCAGGCGCGCTCTTCACCTGTCCATGAGCTGAGCCTCGGGCCGGGCGCGCCGCCCGCCAACGCTGCGGCCTACTGCGCCTCCGGCGGCGCCTCCGCGGCGGACGACCTCAGCTCCAGCAGGGGGTGGGAAAGTGCTCCCCTGCCGCCACCTCGACCCACCCATCGAAACACCTCCGACACCGACCCACACCCCACCACCACCCGCTACCGCAGGCGCCGGACCCCGCCGCTTCCCGGCTCCGCTCCGCTGCGCCGTCCGCGGCTCCGAACACGTGGCGGGGTGCGGGCCGGCGCCGGAGGCGCTGCGCCGTGCGCGCCGAGGCGACGGCAGGGGAGCACTTCCGGGGGTGAGGTGGGCGCTACGCGCCCCGTGCCTCGCCCCGCTCGCGGTGCTGCGCGCCGCCTCGCCGGGGCGCGAGCGCGACTCTCGTTGCGCCCGGTCGAGCGAACGCGACTCTCGGCCCACCGCGAGCAAGTGGCGCGTCCGCCCAGCCTCGTTGGGCGAGCGCGACTTCGTTGCGTCCTGGGGAGCGAGCGCGACTCTCGTTCCGCCCCGAGGAGCGAGCGCGACTCTCGTTCCGCCCGGCGGCGCGAGCGCGACTCTCGTTCCGCCCCGAGGAGCGAACGCGACTCTCGTCCCACCGCGAGCGAGTGGCGCGTCCGCCCAGCCCCGTAGGGCGAGCGCGACTCTCGTTGCACCCGGTGGAGCGAACGCGGCTTCCGTTGCGCCCTGCGGAGCGAACGCGACTTTCGTTGCGTCCGGCGGGGTGAGCGCGACTCTCGTCCCAACCGGCGAGCGAGTGGCGCGGCGGGCCAGTCTCCTTGGGCGGGAGCGCCGTTGGCTCAACCCGGGCCGGAGGGGCCGGGCGAACGAGTGGGGCGGTGCCCAGCCTGGTCGGCCCAGCGCGCCGTACGCCCAACCGGGGTGAGGTCGGGCGGGCGGGTGGCGCGTTCGCCCAACCTGCTGGTCGAGGGCGCCGTTCGCCGGCGGCCGGGCTCGGTGAGCCGGTGCGGTTGGGGTGGGGTGGTTGCCCAGCGGGCGGGGAGGGCTGAGGATCAGCGGGGACCTGCCGCACGTCGAGGAGAGCCGATGACCGCCGACCAGAGCGTCTGGAACACCCCGCTGACCCCGCTGGCGTTCCTCGACCGCTCCGCCAAGGTCTTCCCCGAGCGGACGGCCATCGCGTACGGCGAGCGGCGGCACACCTACGCCGGGTTCGCCGCGGAGGTCAACCGGGTGGCGCACGCGTTGCGCGGCTCGGGGGTCTCGCGGGGCGACCGGGTCGCCTACCTGCTGCCGAACGTGCCCGAGATGCTGGTCGCGCACTTCGCGGTGCCGCTGGCGGGGGCGGTGCTGGTGGCCGTCAACACCCGGTTGTCCACCGACGAGGTGCGCTACATCCTCGACCACTCGGGGGCGAAGCTGCTCGTCGTCGACGCCGCGCTGCACCCGACGGTGGCGCCGGTGGCGGGGGCGTTGAAGACCGTCGAGGAGATCATCACGGTGATCGACCCGGTCAGCCCGGGCGACGGCACCGGCAGCGGCGTCACCTACGACGACCTGCTCGCCCGCGGCAACGACGAGCCGCTGCCCTGGAGCGTGGCCGACGAGACGTCCTGCATTTCGATCAACTACACGTCGGGGACGACGGGGCGCCCCAAGGGCGTCATGTACTCCCACCGCGGCGCCTACCTGAACTCGTTCGGTGAGGTGGTGCACTCGGGGCACACGTTCGACAGCGTCTACCTGTGGACGCTGCCGATGTTCCACTGCAACGGCTGGTGCACGCCGTGGGCCGTCACCGCGATCGGCGGCACCCACGTCTGCCTGCGCGAGGTGCGCGGTGACGTCATCTGGGAGCTGATCGCGCAGCACGGCGTCACGCACCTCAACGGGGCGCCCACCGTCGTCACCACGATCCTGCGCGCCCCGGAGGCCGTCGAGCTCGACCGGCCCATCACGATCACCACCGCGGGCGCGCCCCCGTCGCCGACGACCATCGCGCACGCCGAGCGCATGGGTTTCCGGATCGTGCACGTCTACGGGCTCACCGAGACCTACGGCCCGTACTCGGTCAACCAGTTCCAACGGGAGTGGGCCGACGTGGAGGGCGACGAGCGGGCCCGGTTGCAGGCCCGCCAGGGCGTGGGCATGGTCTGCGCCGACGAGCTGCGCGTCGTCGACGCCGCGATGAACGACGTGCCCGCCGACGCGACGACGATGGGCGAGGTCGTCATGCGCGGCAACAACGTCATGCTCGGCTACTACGACGACCCCGCGGCCACCGAGAAGGCGTTCGAGGGCGGCTGGTTCCACTCCGGCGACCTCGGCGTCCTGCACCCCGACGGCTACGTCGAGCTGCGCGACCGGGCCAAGGACGTCGTCGTCTCCGGTGGGGAGAACATCTCCACCATCGAGGTCGAGCAGGCCATCGTGTCGCACCCGGCGGTGCTGGAGGCGGCGGTGATCGGCGTGCCGGACGAGCAGTGGGGCGAGCGGCCCAAGGCGTTCGTGGTGCTGGCGCCGGGGCAGAGCGCCACCGGCGAGGAGCTGGTCGAGCACGTCAAGACGAAGATCGCCCGGTACAAGGCGCCGCGCGAGGTGGAGCTGGTCGAGGCGCTGCCCAAGACGTCCACCGGCAAGGTGCAGAAGTTCGAGCTGCGCGAGCGGGAGTGGGCCGGGCAGACCAGCCGCATCCAGGGCTGATGGACTCCTGGACGGAGGTCGCCGACCGGGTCTTCGTCCGTCGCCACCGCAGCCTCGACCTGAACGTGACGCTGGTCGTCGGCGACGGGGCCTGCCTGGTCGTCGACACCCGCTCGGACGAGGTGGAGGGCGCCGAGCTGGCCGCCGCCGTGCGCACCGTCACGCCGCACCCGTGGACGGTGGTCAACACCCACTTCCACTACGACCACGCCTTCGGCAACGCCGCCTTCCGCCCGGCCCCGATCTGGGGGCACCGGCGCTGCGTCGACGTGCTCGCCGGGCCGGAGGGCGTCGCGATGCGCACCCGGATCGCCGAGCACCACCGCGCGGCCGGCCGCGAGGAGGAGGCCCGGCGGATCGAGGTCGCCGAGCTGGTCGCGCCGGGCGCCGCCGTCGACGGGGCGGCGACGCTCGACGTCGGCGGGCGGTCGGTGCGGCTGCGCCACCTGGGCCGCGGGCACACCGACAGCGACCTGGTCGTCGTCGTGCCCGACGCCGACCTCCTGGTCGCGGGCGACCTCGTCGAGGAGGGCGCGCCGCCGCAGTTCGGCGACGGTTACCCGCTGGACTGGCCGGCCACGATGGACGCCCTGCTGGAGCTGGTCGAGGGCCCGGTGGTGCCCGGGCACGGCGCCGTCGTCGACCGGGGGTTCGTCGCCGGGCAGCGCGCCGAGCTGGCCCGCCTGGCCGACGTGGCCAGGGCCGGGCACGCCGAGGGCCGTCCCGCCGCCGAGACCGCGCGCGAGCTGCCCTACTTCGGGACGTTCGCGCTCCAGGCCGTCGAGCGCGCCTACCTCCAGCTCGCGGCGCCCTGACCCGCCCGCCCTGACCCGCCCGCCCGCCCCGCCCCGCCCCGCCGTCAGGAAAGCCACCATCCGGACGCCAGGTGTCCTGATGGTGGCTTTCCTGACGTTCGGGGGGCGGGTGGGGAGGAGGGGGGTGGGTCACATCGGGGGGCGACCGGCGGGTAGCCGGTTAGCGTTGCTCACATGTCGGGTGCCGTGCGCGCGGCGGCCGGGGCCGTCACCACCACCACGGTCTGCACGCTGCCGGTCTTCCTGACCGGTGGGCTGACCGTCCAGATCTCCGCCGAGCTGGGCTTCGACCCCGCGGGGCTGGGGGTCGTCGTCGCGCTGTTCTTCGCGGTCAGCGCGCTCGCCTCGCTGCCGAGCGGGTGGCTCGTCGAGCGGTTCGGCTCGGTGCCGACCAGCCGGGCGGCGGTGATCGGGGCCGCGCTGGTGATGACCGCGATGGCCGTGCTGGCCCGGTCCTACGCCGCGCTCGTGGTGATCCTGCTGTGCGGGGCCTGGTGCAACGTGCTCGGCCAGCTCGCCTCCAACCTGACGCTGGCCCGCTACGTCCCCGCCTCCCGGCTGGGGCTGTCGTTCGGGGTCAAGCAGGCCGCGATCCCGCTGGCGACCCTGCTGTCCGGGGCCGCGGTCCCGGCGGTCGCACTGACGGTGGGCTGGCGGTGGGCGTACGCGATCGGGGCCGGGCTCGCGCTCGCCGCGCTGCTGCTCACCCCGCGGGAGAGCATCCGGCGCGAGCGGACGCGCGGCGACGGCGAGCTGGCCAAGGCCGCGCTGTCGGTGATCGGGGTCGCCGCCGGGCTGGCCGCCGCGGCGTCCAGCGCGCTGGGCATCTTCCTGGTGGCCTCGGCGGTCGACCGCGGCGTGGACGCCGGGCTCGCCGGGCTCACGCTGACCCTGGGCAGCGTCGTCGGGCTCGTCCTGCGGCTGCTGCACGGCTGGGCGGCCGACCGCCGCTCCGGCGGGCACATCGCGGTGGTCGCGGGCAGCCTCGTGCTCGGCGCGGGCGGCCTGGCCCTGCTGGCCGTGCCCGGCACCACGGCCCTCGTCCTGGGCACCGTGCTGGGGTTCGGCCTGGGCTGGGCGTGGCCGGGGCTGCTGCAGTTCGCGGTGGTGCGGCTCAACCCGTCGGCCCCTGCGGCCGCGACGTCGATCGTGCAGGTCGGCGTGTACGGCGGCGGCTTCATCGGGCCGATCGGCTTCGGCTTCCTGGCCACCCACCTGTCGTTCCCGACCGCCTGGTTGATCGGCGCCGGGACGATGCTGGTGGCCGCGGCGCTGATGGCCGTCGGGCGGCGGATGCTGGTGGCGCACGGCGTGGCCCGCGAGGCCGCCCTGACCGGCTGATCCGATCCTGGTCTTGACCCGGCCGTTCGACGCCCCTTTAATAAACCGGCAGTCGGTTTATTAAAGGAGGCGGCGATGGCCCGGACCGTCGACCCGCAGCTGCACGCGGCCCGCCGCGACGCGATCCTCGACGTCGTCGAGCGCCTCGTCGTCGAGAAGGGCTTCGACCGGCTGACCATCCAGGACCTGATCGCCGGGACCGGCATGTCCAAGGGCGCCTTCTACCACTACTTCGCGGCGAAGTCGGACGTGCTGGAGGCGCTGCTGGAGCGCAGGCTCGCGCGGTGGGAGGCGGCGCTGGCCCCCGTGGCCCGGGGCCCGGGCGGGCCCCGGGACCGGCTGCGGGCGCTGCTGCGCGAGCTGGGCGGGGCCAAGTCGCGCGACCGGGCCCTGCTGGTCGAGGCGCTGCGCAGCCTCTACTCCGACGACAACGCGCTGGTCCACGCGCGGACCCGACGGGCAGCCGCGGCCCGGTTCGCCCCGCTGGTCGAGGCACTGGTCGTGGAGGGCGTCGCGGCCGGTGAACTCGCCGTGCACGACCCGGTCGGGGCTGCCCGCGTCGTGCTCTCCCTCATGCAGGAAGGCGCCGACCAGATCGGGCTGGCGCTGCTGGGGATCGCCGACGGCGCCACCACCGCGGCCGAGCTCGACCGCACCGCCCTGGCCTACCAGCGGGCCATCCACACCACGCTCGGAGCGGCCCCCGGCTCGCTCGACTTCATCGACCCCGCGGACCTGAGCGCATGGGCCGCCGCCGCGACCGGACACGGAGGACGACCATGAAGCTGCACGTGCTGCACGTCGGTGACACCAAGGTCCCCTACGGGCAGTTCTACGGCGGCACCGACGACCAGTGGGTCGGCGTCCGCGGGATGCTGCGGTTCCTGCGGGACAAGAGCCACTTCATCACCGTGCCCATCCACGCCTTCCTGGTCGAGCACCCCGAGCACGGCGCGCTGCTGGTCGACACCGGCATCACCTGGCGCCAGGCCCACGACCACCGCGCCTACTACGACGGGCCGCTGCTGCGCGCCGCCTTCGACGAGGACGAGTACTCGCTGGAGGAGGGCCAGCAGCTGCTGGGCCACCTGCAGCGGCGCGGGCTGACCGCCGCGGACGTGCGCACGGTCGTGCTGACCCACCTGCACGAGGACCACCTCGGTGGGGTGCGGGACCTGCTGGGGGCGCGGTTCCTGGTGTCGGCCGACGACTGGTCCGCGCGCAACCTCGGGATCTTCCCGTTCCGCCGCACGCCGTCGCTCAAGGGTGTGCTCACCGACCCGGAGCAGGTCCGGTTCACCGGGCCGCCGGTCGGCCCGTTCCCCGCGAGCCACGACGTCCTCGGCGACGGCTCGGTCGTGCTCCTGCCCACGCCCGGCCACTCGGCGGGGCACCTCAGCGTGCTCATCGACGGCGGCGACTGGCGGGTGCTCTGCGTCGGCGACACCCTCTACACGCTGCGCCACCTGGACAGCGACCGGATCCGGCCGATCATGCTCGGGCGGCGGGCCCGCGACCGCCAGCTCGACTCGATCGAGCGCATCCGCCGGTTGCGCGCCGAGCTGCCCGGGCTCGTGCCGGCGCCCGGGCACGACCACACCGAGTACGGCCGGGCGCTGGAGCGGATCTTCCAGGGCGACCCCGACCCCGCCGCGCTGGCCGGCCTGCACGCCGTCGAAGCCGCGCTGGTGACCCCGGACGGCCGGCTGGCCGGCCCGTCGCGACCCGCCTACCGGCCGGCCCCCGCGGGCAGCGCCGTCGGCACCGTCGACTTCGGTCGTGGGTGAGTCTCCCGGTCCGGACCGGGAGACTCAGTCACGACCTTCGAGGTAGGCGACGAGGGCGTCCAGGGCGGCCGACGTCGAACCCGACAGCACCTCCATCGGCTCGTCCCCGTCGAACTGCAGCCGGGCGACGCGGTGGTGGTCGGCGGCGTCGAGGGCCAGGAACACCGTGCCCGGCTCCCGCCCGTCCTGCGGGGAGGGGCCGCCCGCCCCGGTGACCGCGACGGCCACGTCGGCCAGCAGCATCTCCCGGGTGCGGCGGGCCATGGCGCTGGCCGCCTCGGCGTGCACAACCTCCTCGGTGGGCACGCCCAGCACCTCGTGCTTGACCTCGGTCGAGTAGGCGACCACCGCACCCCGGTACCACTGGCCCGCCTGCTCGGCGGCGGCCAGCGCGGTCGAGATCTGGCCACCGGTCAGCGACTCGGCCACGGCCACCGTCAGCCCGCGCTGCACGGCCAGCTCGGCCACCCGGGCCGCGGCCCGCTCGTCTCGCGTCGTCACCGTCGAATCCACGCAGGCTCGGTACCCGATTCCGGGCGCCCTACCCCGTGAGCCTGCCGGCGAGCGCGATCGCGTCGCGGGGGGCGTGGACCTTGGCGTCGTTGTCGAAGTAGCCCACGACGTCCAGGCCGGCCTCGCGCCAGCCCCGCATCCGCTCGGCCATCGCGTCGAGCACCTCGGGCGGGTAGCCGCCGGCGTAGAGCTCGCCGTAGCCGTGCATCCGCAGGTAGACCAGGTCGGAGGTGACCTGGTCGAAGGTCGGCCAGGTGCCGGCCGAGTCGGCGATCACCGTGGCCACACACTGCTCGCGCAGCAGGGCGGCGAACGCGGGATCGCGGAAGC
Source organism: Pseudonocardia humida (assembly GCF_023898865.1). Taxonomy (GTDB): domain Bacteria; phylum Actinomycetota; class Actinomycetes; order Mycobacteriales; family Pseudonocardiaceae; genus Pseudonocardia; species Pseudonocardia humida. Next base: position 103,152 of record NZ_JAGSOV010000040.1, on the reverse strand, counting down.
TCTCGTGCCGCGGCTCGACGGCGTGCCGGATCGGCCGGTCGGCGTCGACGGTGAGGTGGTTGCGGCCCTCCAGCCGCTCGTCGTGCCCCGCGGCCAGCTCCGCGGCGGCGGCGGTGCCGCGCGGCAGCTGCTCGAGGAAGCCGCCCAGCTTGTCGGCGTCGAACCGCATCCGCGGCGGCAGCTGCCAGAGCACCGGGCCGAGCTTGGGGCCCAGCGCCAGCACGCCGGAGGCGAAGAAGTTGGCCAGCGGCGTCGCGACGTCGCGCAGCTGCTTCATGTGCGTGACGAACCGCGGCCCCTTCACCGCGAACAGGAAGTCCGCCGGGGTGCGCCGGGCCCACGCCGCGTAGCTCTCCGGGCGCTGCAACGAGTAGAACGAGCCGTTGATCTCCACCGTGTCCACCAGCGAGGACAGGTGCTCCAGCTCCAGGCGCTGGGGCAGGCCCGGCGGGTAGAAGTCGCCGCGCCACGGCGGGTAGAGCCACCCCGAGGTACCGATCCGGACCCGTGCCACCCCGGTGAGCATTCCAGCGGCGGGGCAGGATGGCCGGGTGGACGCAGCAGCGCTCGGGAAGGCCGCGCAGACGGCGCTCGACTGGCCCGTGGACAACGCGGCCGTGGCGGTCGTCGGCGCCGACGGCGCGGTGCTGGCCACCGCGGGCGAGCAGGACCGGGTGTTCCGCCTCGCCTCGGTGACCAAGCTCCTCACCGCCTACGCCACCCTCGTCGCGGTCGAGGAGGGCGCCGTCGAGTGGGACACGCCGGCCGGGCCGCCCGGCTCGACCGTCCGCCACCTCGTCGCGCACGCCTCCGGGCTGCCGTTCGAGGCCGGGGCCAGCGCCCTGCGCGTGCAGGCCGAGCCCGGCACCCGGCGGATCTACTCCAACACCGGCTTCGAGGTCCTGGCCACCACCATCGCCGAGGCCGCGGGCATGTCCTTCGCCGATTACCTGCACGAGGCGCTGTGCATCCCGCTCGGCCTGGCCTCGACGCGCCTGGAGGGCTCGGCCGGCGCCGGGGCCGCCTCCACGGCGGCCGACCTCTCCCGGTTCGCCGCCGAGCTGCAGGCCCCGACCCTGGTCCACGCCGACACGCTGCGCGACGCCGTCCGCGTCGCGTACCCCGACCTCCCCGGCGTGCTGCCCGGCTTCGGCCGTCAGGACCCCAACGACTGGGGCCTGGGCTTCGAGCTGCGCGACGGCAAGTCCCCGCACTGGACGGGCTCGACCAGCTCGCCGTCGACGTTCGGGCACTTCGGCCAGTCCGGCACGTTCCTGTGGGTCGACCCGGACGCCGGCGCGGCGGCGGTCGCGCTGACCGACCGCGACTTCAGCGAGTGGGCCCAGCGGGCCTGGCCGGTCTGGACCGACGCCGTCCTGGCCGCCCTGCGCGGCTGACCGCTCGGTAGCGCGCCCGGGGCGCGGCGGCGGGCGGCGTCGAGCGGTGCGGGGCCGGTGCGGCGGGAGCCGGGGGAAACCCGGGTGCCGGGGCGGGAATCATCGGGCACCCTGGTCGGTTGTGCTGGGCGTCCGGATCGAGCGACCTGTGTCCCCGGGTCTCACCCAGAAGCCGGCGGGGAGCACCGCTCACGCGGGGGCCCCGCCGCGCCGCGCGCCGCGAGGCGACCAGCGCTCGGTCCGGACGGCACGGCGGCGGGAGCCGCGGGAAGCTTCCCGGGGTCCCCGTCGTTGGAACGACTGTCCGGACCGGGCGATCTGTGTCCCCGGGTCTCATATGCAAGAGCCGGCAGGGAACACCGCGGTGGCGACACCGGCTGGAGCCCTGCCGCGCCGTTCGCCGCGAGGCGACCAGCGCGCGGTTCGGACAGCAGTTCGGTGGGGTCCGCGGGAATCTTCCGGGGCTCCCCACCGTTGGAACGAGTGTCCGGGCCGGGTGACCTGTGTCCCCGGGTCTCATTACGAAGAGCCAGTGCGGAATACCGTTCGGCAGGAGCCGCACTGTGCCGGCCGCCGCGAGGCGACCAGCACCTGGCTCGGACGCCCCATCCCCTCGAGCATGCCGCGCCCGGCGCCTCCACCGCCGTGCGGCGCGGCCGCCCGGGCGGCGCCGCCCCCGACGGCGCCGCCCCCTCCGGCCCGCAGTGATCGGGGAACTGCTCCGCTCGCGGGCGGGGAGAGACGAGGAGCCATGAAGGGCGACCGGGTAGAGATCGTCATCGACGCGGGCAGCGGCACCACGCGCACCTACGACGTCATCGCCACGCGCGCGGGCCGCCGCGTCGTGACCACCCACTCACGGGGCACCGTCGAGGTCAGCGAGGTCACCCGAGGGGGCAGCACCGTGCGCACCGCGCGGTTCCTGGCCAACCGGGTCCTGGCGCTCGTCGAGCACCCGGCGGCCGACGAGCCGGCGCCCGACGAGATCACTCCCACCCTGCGCACGGCGTAGCCCGAGAAGAAGGCACACTGCGAGCACGATGTCCGCGACTCCCACCCGCTCCGGCGCGCCGGTGAGCCCGTCCGCCGACGGCTCCGGCGCCCGCCCCGGATCCGGCACCGTGCCCCACGATCACGCGCCGGCGCCCACCGGCCGGTCGACCTCCGCCGAGGACGCGACCGGCCGGGGCGCCGGCGCCGCGTCGCGCCCGCGCCGGGCCCGCCGTCCGCGCGGGCGGGGGCGCCCGGCCGGCGAGCGCCCCGCCACCGGTCCGGCCGTCGACACCGCCGAGGCCGCCGCCCTGCGCGAGCGGCTCGGCGCCGTCTCGCTGCGCGACGAGCAGCGCCTCGGGCGCAGGCTCGACACCGCCGTCCGGCTCCGCGACGCCGAGGCCCGCGACCGCGACATCGCCGCCCTCGGCAAGGCCGTCGACGAGGCCGAGCAGCGCCTCGCCCGCCGCGCCGACGCCGTCCCGACCGTCACCTACCCGGAGGCGCTGCCGGTCAGCGCCCGCCGCGCGGACATCGCCGCGGCCATCCGCGACCACCAGGTCGTCGTGGTGGCCGGGGAGACCGGGTCGGGCAAGACCACCCAGATCCCGAAGATCTGCCTGGAGCTGGGCCGCGGCGTGCGCGGGCTGATCGGGCACACCCAGCCGCGCCGGCTCGCCGCCCGCACGGTGGGCGCCCGGATCGCCGAGGAGCTGGGCTCCGAGCTGGGCGACAAGGTCGGCTGGAAGGTCCGCTTCACCGACCAGGTCGGCGAGAACACGCTGGTCAAGCTGATGACCGACGGCATCCTGCTGGCCGAGCTGACCGGCGACCGGATGCTGCGCCAGTACGACACGCTGATCATCGACGAGGCCCACGAGCGCAGCCTCAACATCGACTTCATCCTGGGCTACCTCACCCGGCTGCTCCCCCGCCGCCCCGACCTCAAGGTCGTCATCACCTCGGCGACGATCGACCCGGAGCGCTTCGCGCGGCACTTCGCCGAGGCCATCGGCGCGCCCGTGCCGATCGTCGAGGTCTCCGGGCGCAGCTACCCGGTCGAGGTCCGCTACCGGCCCGTCGTCGACCCGGACGACCCCGACGCCGACCCCGACCGCGACCAGCTCGACGCCATCGGCGACGCCGTGGCCGAGCTGTCCCGCGAGGGCCCCGGCGACATCCTGGTGTTCCTGCCCGGCGAACGGGAGATCCGCGACGCCGCCGACGCGCTCGGCAAGCGCAACCTGCGCGCGACCGAGGTCATCCCGCTCTACGCCCGGCTGTCGGCCGCCGAGCAGCACCGCGTCTTCCAGCCGCACGCGGGGCGCCGGGTCGTGCTGGCCACGAACGTCGCCGAGACGTCGCTGACGGTCCCGGGCATCCACTACGTCATCGACACGGGCACGGCCCGCATCTCCCGGTACTCGCGCCGGTTGAAGGTGCAGCGGCTGCCGATCGAGAAGGTGTCGCAGGCCAGCGCCAACCAGCGGGCCGGGCGCTGCGGCCGCGTCGCAGACGGGATCTGCATCCGGCTCTACGCCTCCGACGACTTCGACGCCCGCCCGGAGTTCACCGAGCCGGAGATCCTGCGCACCAACCTGGCCTCGGTCATCCTGCAGATGATCTCGCTCGACCTGGGCGACCCGGCCGAGTTCCCGTTCGTCGAGCGGCCGGACGCGCGTTCGGTCGCCGACGGCGTCGCCCTGCTCACCGAGCTGGGCGCGCTCGACACCGCATCGCCCGGCCCCGAGCGCAGGCTGACCCCGGTCGGCCGGTCGCTGGCCGCGCTGCCGGTCGACCCGCGCCTGGGCCGGATGCTCGTCGAGGCCGACCGCACCGGTTGCCTGCGCGACGTCCTGGTGATCACGGCCGCGCTGTCGGTGCAGGACCCGCGCGAGCGCCCGGCCGAGCAGCGCCAGGCCGCCGACGCCAAGCACGCCCGGTTCGCCGGCGAGTTCACCGCGAACGACGCCACCCTGGATGCGGCCGGCTCCGACTTCCTGGCCTTCCTGAACCTGTGGCGCTACCTCGCCGAGAAGCGCGCCGAGCTGTCCGGCAACCGCTACCGCAAGCTGCTGCGCGAGGAGTTCCTGCACTACCTCCGCATCCGCGAGTGGCAGGACCTGCACCACCAGCTGCGCGCCGCCGCCCGCAGCGCCGGGATGGCCATCCCGGACGCCGCGCCCGCCACCGATCCCGACCGCGTGCACATCGCGGTGCTGTCCGGGCTGCTCAGCCAGGTCGGCATGCGCGAGGAGGAGACCGGGAAGGGCAAGTCGGCGGCCAAGCCGGCCGGGAAGCCCGAGCGCCGCGGGGCGACGGAGTACCTCGGCGCGCGCGGCGCCAAGTTCATGATCTTCCCGGGCTCGCCGCTGGCCCGGAAGGGCCCGCGCTGGGTGATGGCCGCCGAGCTGGTGGAGACCTCCCGGCTGTTCGCCCGCACCGTCGCCCGGATCTCCCCGGACTGGATCGAGCCGCTGGCCGGGCACCTGGTCAAGCGCTCGTACTCGGAGCCGCGCTGGTCGCGCAAGCAGGCCGCGGCCGTGGCCACCGAGCGGGTCACCCTGCACGGCATCCCGATCGTCACCGACCGCACCGTCCAGCTCGGCCGCACCGACCCGGAGCTGGCTCGCGAGCTGTTCATCCGGCACGCCCTCGTCGACGGCGACTGGGACACCCGCCACCGGTTCTTCCACGCCAACCGCGAGCTCCTCGACGACGCCGAGGAGCTGGAGCACCGCGCCCGCCGCCGCGACCTCGTCGTCGACTCCGAGGCCCTGGTCGCCTTCTACGAGAAGCGGGTCCCGGCCGACGTGGTCTCCGGGCGCCACTTCGACTCGTGGTGGAAGAAGGCCTCCCGCCGCGAGCCCGACCTGCTCGACTTCACCACCGACATGCTGGTCACCGACCAGGCCGGCGCCGTCGACCGCGGCGCCTACCCCGACCACGTCGAGGCGGGCGGGCTCACCCTGCCGCTGTCCTACGCGTTCGAGCCGGGGCAGCGCACCGACGGCGTCACCGTCGACGTGCCGGTGGCCGCGCTGCACCAGATCGACCAGACGCCGTTCACCTGGCAGGTCCCCGGGCTGCGCGAGGAACTGGTCACCGCGCTGATCAAGACACTGCCGAAGAACCTGCGCAGGCTGTTCGCGCCCGCCCCCGACCACGCCCGCGCCGTGCTGGGCCGGCTGCAGGCCGGGGGTGTCGAACCGCACGAGCCCCTGCTCGACGGCCTGGAGCGCGAGCTGGGCCGGATGCGGGGGGTGGAGATCCCGCGCGAGGCCTGGGAGCTCGACCGCCTCCCCGAGTACCTGACCGTCACCTTCCGGGTCGTCGACGAGCGCGGCCGCGAGCTGGCCACCGGCACCGACCTCGACGAGCTGCGCACCCGGCTGGCCCCGAAGGTCCGCGAGGAGCTGGCCAGCGCGGGCGCCGACATCGAGCGCACCGGCCTCACCGACTGGACCATCGGCGACCTGCCCCGCGAGCACCGCGTGCGCCGCGGCGCGCACGTCGTCACCGGCTACCCGGGCCTGGTCGACCGGGGCAGCACCGTCGACGTGCGGGTGTTCCCGACCGCGGCCGAGCGCGACTCCGCCCACCACCGCGGCGTGCGCCGGCTGCTGCTGATGCGCTCCCCGTCGCCGGTCAAGCAGGTCCAGCGCGGCCTGGACAACCCGGCGAAGCTGGCCCTGTCGCGCAACCCGCACGGTTCGGTGGCGGCGCTGCTGGAGGACTGCACCACCGCCGCCGCCGACGCGCTGATCGCCGCCGCGGGCGGCCCGGCGTGGGACGAGCGCTCCTACACCCGGCTGCGCACGCTGTTCGCGGCCCGCCTGGGCTCCACCACGATGCAGGTGCTGCAGGCCGTGCGCGGGGTGCTGACCGTGTGGCACCGGGTGCAGGCCGCGCTGTCCGACCTGCGCGCCCCCCTGCTGCGCGCGGGCGTCGCCGACATCACCGCCCAGCTGAACGCGCTGGTCGGTCCCGGTTTCGCCACCGTCGACGGCGCCACCCGGCTGGTCGACGTGGCCCGCTACCTGGAGGCGATCGAGCGGCGGATCGAGAAGCTGCGCGCCGATCCCGACCGCGACGCCGCCTGGACCGCCGAGGTCCGGGTGGTCGCCGACGAGTACGCCGCCGAGCTCGCCGCCCTCCCGCCCGGCGTCGACCCGAGCCCGGAGCTGCGCGACATCCGGTGGATGATCGAGGAGCTGCGGGTCGGGCTCTACGCCCACCCCATGCGCACCCGCTACCCCGTCTCGGTGTCCCGCATCCAGAAGGCGATCGACGCCCTCCCCCGCTGACGCGCCGGTCGGAGGTAGCGTGCGCGCCGTGGCGAGGATCTCGTGCTACGGACCGTTGGGAGCGGGACACGTCAACCCGACGCTGGGGATCGTCGCGGAGCTGGTGCGCCGCGGCCACGAGGTGCGCTACTGGGCCCCGACCCCGTTCGCCGACCGGATCACCGAGACCGGCGCCCGCTACGAGCCCGTCACCTCCACCTGGGAGGCGCTGGACCGCGCGGACATCCCGCAGATGCACGGGCGGGAGCTGGTCCGGGCGATGGGGATGCTGCTGGACGAGACCGCGGCGCTCGTCCCCGTCCTCGCCGACGCCGAGCCCCCCGACCTCGTCCTGCACGACGGCCCGCTGGCCTGGTGGGGGCGCATACTCGCGCACCGCTGGGGCGTCCCGTCGGTGGAGACGTGGCCGAACCTGGTGGCCAACCGGCACTGGTCGATGCGGGAGTACACCCGGATCAACCCGCTGAGCCCGCGGTTCCTGCGCACGGTCCTGCGCATCGGCCGCTACCTGCGCGGCCAGGGCATCGGCGACGTCCAGGGCTTCACCCGGGGCGATACCGCCGACCTGCGGCTGGTCACGCTGCCGCGGGCGTTCCAGTACGCGGGCGACACCTTCCCCGACGGCTACGCGTTCGTCGGTCCCTGCCTCACCGAGCGCGCCTTCCAGGGCGGTTGGACGCCCCCGCCCGGCGGCGCGCCGACGGTGCTGGTGTCGCTCGGCACCGGCTACAACGACCTCCCCGACTTCTACCGGATGGTGGCCGCGTCGGCGGCGGAGCGCCCCTGGCACGTGGTGATGGCGGTCGGCGACGTGGACCCGGCCGCGCTCGGTCCGCTGCCGGCCAACGTCGAGGTGCACGCCCAGGTGCCGCAGCTGGCGGTGCTGCGCCACGCCCGCGTGTTCGTCACCCACGCCGGGATGGGCGGCACGATGGAGGGCCTGCGGTTCGGGGTCCCGCTGGTGGCCCTGCCGCAGATGGCCGAGCAGCGCGCCAACGCCGACCGGATCGCCGAGCTCGGCCTCGGACGCGCGCTCGACGCGGCGGGCCTGACCGCCGACGCCTTCTGGGCGAGCGTGCAGGACGTCGCCCACGACGCCGCCGTGCGCGAGCGGCTGGAGTGGATGCGCGGGGAGATCGCGGCCGCGGGTGGGGCCACCGCCGCGGCGGACGGGATCGAGCGGGTGCTCGCCGGGCGGTGACCGCGCCGGTCACCGGCCCGGTGACGACGCCCGACCGCGCGGATCCGGACCGACCGGGCGGGGTAGAGCACCGGGCATCGGCGAGGGACCGGGCCCGGGCGAGGGCGGTCGTCGGGGCAGGGTCAGGACGGCATCAGCACCTCGGCGCCGGGCGACTCCACCGCCTTCGGCTTCGGAACGGCCCCGCACGAGGTGTCACTGCTCGGGACGGCGCAGGACTTCCTCTCCGTGGCCCCGGCCGTCCTCGCGGTCGCCGCCACGGCGGCGCTGCTGAGCGGCCGGCTCGCCTGGGCGGTCGCGGGTGCGGTGGCGGCGCTGGTGTTCCTCGTCGCCGAGACGGCCGAGGTGCTGCTGGCCGAGGTGGTGCAGAAGCACCGGGGCGACCCGGACGCGGAGCAGGGAGAAGCAGGGCCGGCAGGCGCGCGGACCCGCCCCGTTGATCACACCCGGCGGCCCCGGCCCGACCGGATTACCCTCCCCGGGCATGCCGCGCGCCGAACCGGTCCCGCCCGACGACTCCTTCCTGCGCTCCCTGGTGGCCCGCACCGAGCGCGCCGTGGCCGAGGCCGAGCCGCCGGCCTCGGAGTTCGACGGGGCGCCGGAGGACGTGCGCGACGCCGTCGTCGAGGCCGCCGCCGCGCTGGGCGACGAGCTCGTGGCGCTCTCCCACGACCTGCACGCCCACCCAGAGGAGTCGTTCGCCGAGCACCGCTCGGTGCGGGCGGTGGCCGACGTGCTGGCCCGGCACGGGCACGACAGCGAGATCGGGATCGGCGGGCTGGAGACGTCGCTGGTCAGCCGGGTCGGCGGGACCGGGCCGCACGTCGGCGTGCTGGCCGAGTACGACGCGCTGCCCGGGATCGGGCACGGCTGCGGCCACAACATCATCTGCTCGACGGCGGTCGGCGCGTTCCTGGCCGCCGCGCCCGTGGTCGAGCGCACCGGCGGGCGGTTGTCGCTGTTCGGCACCCCGGCCGAGGAGGGCGGCGGCGGCAAGGAGACGATGGCCAGGGCCGGCGTGTTCGACGACGTCGACGCCGTGGTCATGCTGCACCCGTTCACCCACGACATCGCGATGCACCCGTTCCTCGGGCGGCGGCAGGTCGAGATGGTGTTCCACGGGGTCGCCGCGCACGCCTCCGCGCAGCCGTTCATGGGGCGCAACGCGCTCGACGCCGCCGTCGCGGCCTACCAGGGCGTCGCCGCGCTGCGCCAGCACCTGCCCGACGGCGACCGGGCGCACGGGGTCTTCACCGACGGCGGGGCCCGGCCCAACGTCGTCCCGGACCGCGCCGCCCTGCTGTTCTACCTGCGCTCCAGCGACCCGGAGACGCTGCGCGACCTGGCGGCGCGGGTGGCCGCGGTGGCCGAGGGCGCGGCCGCGATGACCGGGTGCGGCGTCGAGCTCATCTGGGACGCGCAGCCGCCCTACCTGCCGATCCGGCCCAACCGGGCGCTCGCGCAGCGGTGGGCGGTCAACCAGCGCCCGTGCGGGCGCGCCCCGCTGCCGCCGGGGGTGGTGCCGGAGTTCCTCACCGGGTCGACCGACCTGGGCAACCTGTCCTACCGGTTGCCCGCCATCCACCCGATGATCGCCGTCTCGGAGCCGACGGGCGCCCTGCACACCGTCGAGTTCGCCGCGGCGGCGGCCTCCCCGGCAGGCGACCGGGCCGTCCGGGACGGGGCGGTCGGGCTCGCGCTCACCGCCGTCGACTACCTCGGCGACGCCGCCCTTCGCGAGGCCGTGCACGCCGAGTTCGCCGCCGCGGGCGGTCCGCTGGACGTGCCGAACTACTTCGACTGACTCCCCAGGAGGTCGTGGCCGTGCCCGAGCAGCACCCACCGCAGCCCACCGCGACCGCGGCCGCGCCGACCCGTCTCGACCGGGTGCTGAACGGCATCGAGCGCGCGGGCAACAAGCTGCCCGAGCCGTTCATCCTGTTCGTGCTCCTGACCCTGGTCGTGGCCATGGTGTCCACGGCGATGGCGGCGGCCGGCGTGTCGGTGACCGTGCCGGGCGAGGACGAGCCCACCGCGATCCGGGGCGCGTTCACCGGCGAGGGCCTGCGGTTCCTGTTCACCGGGCTGGCCGCGAACTTCATCGGCTTCCCGCCGCTGCAGACCGTCGTCACGATCATGCTCGGGGTGGGGCTGGCCGAGCGGACCGGCATGCTGGCCGCGTTGATCCGGCTCGCGTTCGGCAACGCCCGGCGCTCGGTGCTGCCCTACGCGCTCGGGTTCGTCGGCGTCTCGGGCAGCGTCATGGCCGACTCGGCGTTCATCATCATCCCGCCGCTGGCCGCGATCGTGTTCAGGGCCGCCGGACGGCACCCGGTGGCCGGGCTGATCGGCGGGTTCGCCGCGGCGGGCGCGGGCTACTCGACGTCGCTGCTGGTCACCAGCCTCGACGCGCTGTTCGCCGGGATCACCACGAGCGTGGCCCAGACGCTGCCCGACGCCGGGACGGCGGTCACGCCCGTGTCGAACTACCTGTTCAACGCGGTCTCGGCGGTCGCGCTGAGCCTGCTGGCCGGCTTCATCATCGACAAGGTCGTGGAGCCGGGGCTGGTGCGCGCCGGGTTCCCCGACCAGGAGGTCGACCGGGACGACGAGCCCGCGCCCTCCGGCGACTCGGGCGACTCCGGCGACGAGCCCCACACCGCGGTGCGCGCGGAGCTGACCGACGCCGAGCGCCGCGGGCTGCGCTGGGCGGGCGCGGCGTTCGTCGCGCTGCTCGCGGCGGTGCTGGTGCTCGTGCTGGTGCCGGGCTCGCCGCTGCGCAACGACACCGGCGGGTACCTGCCGGAGTCGCCGCTGCTGGACTCGGTGACCACGCTGGTGTTCCTGGCGTTCTTCGTCCCGGCGCTGGCCCACGGCATCGCCGCCGGCGTGATCCGGCGCAGCGCCGACGTGCCGCTGCTGATGGGCAGGGCGCTGGCCGACCTGGCCGGGTTCATCGTGCTGGCGTTCATCCTCGGCCAGTTCATCGCCCTGTTCAGCTGGACGAACCTGGGCGCCTGGATGGCGGTGACCGGGGCGCAGTTCCTGCAGGGCATCGGGCTCACCGGCTACCCGGCGATCCTCGGGTTCGTCGTGCTGGCCTCGCTGCTCAACCTGTTCATCGTCTCCGGGTCGAGCCTGTGGACGCTGATGGCCAGCGTGTTCGTGCCGCTGTTCCTGCTGCTGGGCTACGAGCCGGGGTTCATCCAGGCCGCGTTCCGGGTGGGCGACTCGGCGACCCAGATCATGACCCCGCTCAACCCGTACATGATCGTGCTGCTGACGTTCGTGCGGCGCTACCAGCCCTCGGCCGGGCTGGGCACGGTGATCGCCAAGATGGTGCCGTTCGTGGTGCCGTTCTGGATCTGCTGGGCGCTGATCCTGACGGTGTTCTTCGCCTTCGACCTGCCGCTGGGCCCCGGCCAGGGCATCCACCTCGCGCCCTAGCGGCCCCGGTCACCAGCGGTACGCGGAACGCGCGGTGGGTTCGAGCTCCAGGACCTGCAGGGCGCCGGGGGCGAGGCGGGCACGGGCGGCGGCCGCGTCGTCGGCGGTCGGATAGGCGGCGAACCGCACGACCACCCGCTCGTCGCGGACGGGCAGGGCCGTGAAGTCGTTCTCGTACGGCGCCGACCGCAGCACCACCGGCGCCACGCCCAACGCCTCCTCGACCTCGGCGGGGTCGGGCGCGGCGTCGGCGAGGTGGACGACCGCCAGCACCCGCGACGTCCCCGGCTCCCCCGCCCCCACGGGCGCCCGCTCGCCGAGCCCGAACGCCCCGGCCACCGACTCCAGCAGGAACACGTCGTCGGAGTCGATCATCGTGGCGTTGGCGGCGGCGCTGTTGGCCTTCCACACCGGGCCCGTGTAGAACGCCGTCAGCGCGGCGAGCCGGGCGGTCATGTCGTCGAACTCCCGGATCCAGACGAACCGGTCCGGGCGGGCGGGCTCCCGGAACGTGCCCACCACCCGGGCCCCCAGCTCGTCCTGCGACTCGACGAACTCCCGCTCGAACAGCTCCACCAGCTCGTCGCGCCGGCCCGGGTGCAGGGTGTACTGCCGCAGTTCCACGATGCTCACGCGCGGACCGTAACCGGCCTCCCCTGACAAGGTGCGTCAGCGAACCCGCGCGCGACATGAACCTCTTGGGGGTTCTCCGGCGCGGAGAGCCCCACCAGGTTCATGTCGCGCGCGGGTTGTGCGGAACGGGCCCGCCGACCGGGGTGCGTGCGACAAGCTCGCCCGATGGGCGGGGTACCGGGGTGGCCGGTGGCGTTCCGCGGCTCGGCCGCGGTGGCAGCGGGGCTGGTGACGTGGGACGTGCTGCGAGGGCCGCGCTACCTGCGCATCCTCCCCGACACCTACGTCGACGCCCGCGGCGGGGAGCCCGACTTCGCCCTGCGTTCGCACGCGGCGTACCGCTACGTCGAGGGCCGGGGCGCGCTGGCCCTGCACTCCGCGGCCGAGGTGCTCGGGGCCTCCTGCGGGCGGCCCGACGGCCCGGCGGAGGTGTTCGTGTGGGCCGACCGGCAGCTCCGCCATCCCGGGTTGACCGTGCGCCACACCCACCCCGGGCCCGACGACCTGGTCGAGGTCGGGAGCGTCCTCGTGACCTCACCGCGGCGCACCGCGTACGACCTCGCCCGTCGGGGCGGCCTCGTGCAGCGCGTCACCGCTGTCGACGCACTGGCCAACGCGCACGGGTTCGAGCCGGGCGAGCTGCTGCGGTTCGCGGCCCAGCACCCGGGCACTCGCGGCAACCGCGATGTGCCGAAGGTGCTGGCGCTCGCCGATAGGCGTGCGGGCTCGCCGATGGAGAGCCGGCTGCGCATGGTCATCGTGCTGGGCGGCCTACCGCGCCCCGAGGTCCAGTGGGTCGTGCAGGACGAGGTGGCGCGGCGCGCGCTCTGGCTCGACCTGGCCTACCCCGAGCACCGCATCGGCATCGAGTACGACGGCTCCGTCCACACCGCACCGGACGCCGTCCTGCACGACATCGCCCGGCACACCGCCCTGCTCGACAAGGGCTGGCGGGTCTACCGCTACACGAAGCACGACGTCCTGGACCGCCCCGACCGCATCGTCGACCAACTCCGCCGCGCCCTGGCCCGCGCGACATGAACCTCTCGGGGGTTCTCCGGCGCGGAGAGCCCCACCAGGTTCATGTCGCGGACCGCGCCTTCGTCCGCTCGACGATCCCGTGCAGCGTGGCCCGGGCGCCGTGCTCGTGCAGCGACGCGAGATGGCGCCGGTAGGTGGAGGCGAACCTCTCGTCGTCGACGAGGTCGCCGAACAGCTGCCGGTTGCGGATGAAGGCGAGCGGGTCGTCGCGCTGGCCGCGGGCGATCGGCACCAGCGTGTCGCGGAGGGGGTCGACGACCTCGATGGGCTCGCCCTGCTCGTCGACGCCCTCGGCGTAGCGGGCCCACGACGCGACGATCGCGACCGACAGCTCGATGTCGCCGCCGTGGTCCAGGTTGTGCCGGATCACCGGCAGCAGCCACTTGGGGATCCGGTCGGAGCTCTCCGCGCACAGCCGGGCGACCGTGTCGCGCACCTGCGGGTTGGCGAAGCGCTCGATCAGCTCCCGCTTGTAGGCGCGCAGGTCGATCCCGGCGACCGGCAGCAGCGTCGGCGTGGCCTCCCGGTCCATGTAGGCCAGCAGGAAGTCGGCGAACTCCTGGTCCTGGCAGACCTCGTGCACGAGCCGGTACCCGGCCAGGTAGCCGAAGTAGCACAGCGCCTGGTGGCTGGCGTTGAGCAACCGCAGCTTCATCAGCTCGTACGGTTCGACGTCCGCCACGACCTGGACCCCGGCGTCCTCGAAGGGGGGCCTGCCGAGCGCGAACCGGTCCTCGAGGACCCACTGGCAGAACGGCTCGCAGACGACCGGCCAGCGGTCCTCGACGCCGAAGGACTCGGCGATGCCGGCGCGGTCCTCGTCGGTGGTCACCGGGGTGATCCGGTCGACCATGCCGTTGGGGAAGCGCACCTCCCGCTCCACCCAGTCGCCCAGCTCCTCGTCGCCCGATTTCTCGCCGCGGAGCCGCGCGAAGGCGCTGAAGCTCCGGCGGGCGGCGTCGCCGTTGCCCTGGATGTTGTCGCAGGACAGCACGGTGAAGGGCGGGAGGCCGCGCTGCCTCCGCCGGACCAGGGCCTCCACGACCAGGCCGAAGGTCGTCGTCGGGGTGGCCCCGGGCTCCAGGTCGTGCACGACGCCCGGGGCGTCGGCCTGGAACTCGCCGGTCACCGCGTTGAAGTTGTAGCCGCCTTCGGTGACCGTCAGCGAGACGATGCGCGTCTCCTCGCTCGCCATCCTCTCGATCACCGCCTCCGGGTCGTCCGGGGCGAGGAGGTAGTCCACGATCGAACCGATCACCCGGGCGTCCTGCGAGCCGTCCGGGCCCTTCTCCACGAGCGTGTAGAGGAAGTCCTGGGCGACCAGCGCATCGCGCATGCGCCGGTCGCCCGGCAGCACCCCGACCCCGCAGATCCCCCACTCCAGCGCCTTGCCCTCGTTCATCAGGCGGTCGAGGTACATGGCCTGGTGGGCGCGGTGGAATGCGCCGACGCCCACGTGCACGATCCCGGCCCGGACCGCGCCCCGGTCGTACCGGGGCACGGCCACGGACGGGTGCAGCGCGGACAGCGCGGCCGCGTTCAGGGGCCCCACTACTTGATCGCTCCCAGCGAGAGGCCCTGGACCAGCTTGTCCTGGGCGGCGAACCCGGCGATGAGCACCGGCAGCGACACCACGACGGCCGCGGCGCAGACCTTGGCCAGGAACAGGCCCTGGCTGGTCACGAAGCTGGTGAGGAACACCGGGGCGGTCTGCGCCACGGTGGCCGTGAGCACCCGGGCGAACAGCAGCTCGTTCCAGCTGAAGATGAAGCAGATCAGCGAGGTGGCCGCGATGCCCGGCGCCACCATCGGGATCACGATGGTGCGCAGCGTGCGGGGCAGCGAGCAGCCGTCCATCGACGCCGCCTCCAGCACCTCGCCGGGCACCTCGGCCAGGAACGAGCGCATCATCCACACCGCGATCGGCAGGTTCATCGAGGTGTAGAGGACGACCAGCAGCCAGATGTTGTCCAGCATCCCGATGCCCTGGGCGATCAGGTAGACCGGCAGCAGCCCGGCCACCACCGGCAGCATCTTGGTGGACAGGAAGAAGAACAGCACGTCGGTCCACTTGCGCACCGGCCGGATGGACAGCGCGTAGGCCGCCGGGATGGCCAGCAGCAGCACCAGCAGCGTCGACAGCACGCTGGCGGTGACCGAGTTCAGCAGCGGCGGCCACGGGCTGGCCCCGGTGGTGGAGCCGAAGAAGTTCGCGTAGCCCTCCAGGCTCAGCGGCGCGAACAGCGAGGGCGGGTTGGTGGCCGCGTCGTTCTCGTTGTGGAACGAGGTCAGCACCATCCACAGCACCGGGGCGACGAACAGCAGCCCGACGATCCAGGCCAGCAGTCCGAGCAGCATGCCGGAGCGGTTGCGCCGCGGCGGGGCCGTGGCGAGCCGGGACGGCGTGGCCGGTGGTGCGTCGATCGTGGCGGTCATGATCGTCCTCCCGCGGGAGCCGGTGCGTGGGCGGTCATCGGGAGCCCTCCTCGCGGAACAGCGACGACACGGTGCGCAGGGCCAGCATCGCGATCAGGATGGTGCCGATCACGACGACCACGCCGGCCGCGGAGGCCCGGCCGTAGTCCTGGGCGTTGTAGAAGGTCTGGTAGATCGTGTACGGCAGGTTCGCGGTGCCCAGCCCGCCGGAGGTGATGGTGAACACCGCGTCGAAGTTCTGCACGATGTAGATCGATCCGAGCAGCCCGCCCAGCTCCAGGTACTGGCGCAGGTGCGGGAAGGTCATGTACCGGAAGGTCTGCCAGTTCGAGCAGCCGTCGATCTTGGCCGCCTCCATCACGTCGTGCGGCTTGCTCTGCAGGCCGGCCAGGATGATCAACATCATGAACGGCGTCCACTGCCAGACCAGGGCGGCCACGATCGAGCTCAGCGGCCAGGTCGAGATCCAGTCCGGCTGCACGGCGTTCTCGCCGAACAGCCCGGTGAGCAGGCCGTTGAACAGGCCGTACTCGGGGTTGTAGAGCGCGTGCTTCCAGACCAGCGCCGCCGCCACCGGCACCACCAGGAACGGCGTGATCATCATGGTCCGGACGAGGCCGCGGCCGAGGAACGCCCGGTCCAGCAGCAGCGCGATGAGCAGCCCGAGGACCAGGCTGATCAGCACCACGGAGACGGTCAGCACGATCGTGGTGATGATCGAGTCGCGGGTGTTGACGTCGGTCAGCACCCGGGCGAAGTTGTCGAACCCGGCGAAGCCGCGCTCGTCGGGGTAGTAGGCGTTCCAGTCCATGAACGAGATGACCAGGGTGCCGACGAACGGCAGCTGGGTCACGATGATCAGGAAGATCAGCGCCGGCAGCAGCGGCGCCCGGCGGGCCCAGTCCCCGGCGCGGCGGGCGGACCGCCCGTCGCCGGGCCGGTCCGCGGTCGCGGCGTCCGACCGGGGTTCCAGCGCGGTGCTCATGACTCGCCCTCCTCCAGCCGCGAGCGGTACCGCTCGGCCACGTCCTCGGCCAGTTCCTGGCCGCGGTCCAGCGCCTCGTCCACGGTGACCAGCCCGGCGATCGCCGAGCTGACCGACTGGGACACCTGGGTGCCCAGGTCGGGGAACTCCGGGATGCCGACGAACTGGATGCCGAGCGCCGGGCGCGGCTGGACGCCGGGGTTGCGCGGGTCGGCGGCCTCGATCGCGGCCTTGGTCTGCTCGGCGAACGCGCCGGCCTCGGCCAGGTACTCCGGGTTCTCGTAGGTCGACGCCCGCTTGCCGGCCGGCACGTCGGACCAGCCGACCTGCTCGCCGACCAGCTGCTCGTACTCCTTGCTCGAGGCCCAGGAGATGAACTCCCACGCCGCGTCCTGCCTGGTGCTGGCCGCCTGGATGCCCCACGACCAGGCGTAGAGCCAGCCGGCGCTGTCGGTCTCGACGACCGGGGCCGGGGCGTAGCCGATCTTCCCGCGGACCGGGGAGTCGGCCGCCTCCAGCGAGCCGGCCGCCGACGTGGCGTCGTACCACATCGCCGAGTTGCCCTGGATCAGGTTGTTCAGGCACTCGGTGAACCCGGCCTGCGACGCGCCGGTCTCGCCGTACTCGCGGACCAGGTCGACGTAGAACTGCACGGCCTCGCGGAACTCCGGCGCGTTCACCTGCGCCTGCCAGTCCTCGGTGAACCAGGTGCCGCCGAAGGTGTTGACCACGGTGGTCAGCGGGGCGAAGACCTGCCCCCAGCCGGGCTGGCCGCGCAGGCAGATCCCGGACATCCCGGGCTCGGCGCCGTCGACCCGGGCGGCGATCTCGGCCACCTGCTGCCAGGTCGGGTTGGCCGGCATCGCGACGCCGGCTGCCTCCAGCACGTCCTTGCGGTACATCAGGAACGACGACTCGCCGTAGAACGGCTCGCCGTAGATCTGGCCGTCGTCGCCGGTCAACGACTCGGTCATGGGGCCGAGGATGTCGGCCTGGTCGAAGTCGGGGTCGGCGTCGATGTGCGGGCTCAGCGGGGCGATCCACCCGCTCCGGGCGTAGATCGGGATCTCGAAGTTGCTCAGCGAGGCCACGTCGTACTGGCCCGCCTGGCTGGAGAACTCCTGGCTGATCTTGTCGCGGACGTCGTTCTCCGGCAGCACCGTGAAGTTGACGGTGATCCCGGTCTCGGCGGTGAAGTTCTCCGCGGTCAGCCGCTGGAGGTCGACCATCTGCGGGTTGTTCACCATCAGCACGTTGATGCTGTCGGCGCCGCCGTCACCGCCCCCGCCGCCGCCCCACCCCGCGCAGGCGGTGCTGGTCAGCATCACCACCGCCAGCAGCGCTCCCCGTAGTCCGGCCCGCTTCATCGCGCTCCTCCCGGGATCGACGGGAAAGCGCTCAGATGAGCACCGCCCCGATCACACGATCAGAGTGTGGCAACGCTCACCAGGAGTCAATGCGTCGTGCAACAATGGGCGAAGAAGCGCTCAAATGAGCAGGGGGTCGCCGGTGGTCACAGCAACGGGCGGGCCGCGCGGTCCGGCCCACCTCGTGCTCACGGCCGCGGTCGCCCGCCGCTACTACCTCGACGGCCGGTCCAAGGTGGAGATCGCCGAGGAGTTCGCGCTGAGCCGGTTCAAGGTCGCCCGGCTGCTCGACGACGCCCGCGCCAGCGGCATGGTGCGCATCGAGATCGGCCACCCGGGCGCCATCGACGTCGACCTGTCCTCGCAGCTCATGGCCACCCTCGGGCTCACCCACTGCGTCGTCACCGACACCCCGGAGGACGACCCGGCCACGCTGCGCGAGCACCTGGGCGCCGCCGCCGCCGAGCTGCTCGCCGAGGTCGTCACCCCCGACGACGTGCTCGGGCTGTCCTGGGCGCGCTCGGTGAGCGCGATGGCGACCGCGCTGCGCAGCCTGGCCACCGTCCCCGTCGTGCAGCTGACCGGCGCGCTCGCCCGGCCCGACGTCGACGACAGCTCGATCGAGCTGGTGCGCGAGGTGGCCAGGGTCTCCGGCGGGCCGGCGTACTTCTTCTACGCGCCGATGGCCGTGCCCGACGCGGCCACCGCGCGGGCCCTGCGCCGCCAGCCCGAGGTCGCCCAGGCGTTCTCCCGGATCGGGTCGGTGACGATCGCGCTGGCCGGGGTGGGAGCGTGGGCGCCCGAGCAGTCGACGCTCTACGACGCGACGAGCGAGGCGGAGCGCTCCGCGCTGGCCGAGCAGGGGGTGTGCGCGGAGATCTCCGGGGTGCTCGTCGACGCGGCGGGCGAGCCGGTCCGCTCCGCGCTGACCGACCGCATGATCGGCATCACCGCCGCGCAGATGCGCGCGGTCGGGGAGGTCATCGCGATCGTCTACGGGCGGGCGAAGGTCGACGCCGTCCTGGCCGCGGTGCGCGGCGGCATGGTCAACAGCCTGGTCACCCACTCCACGCTGGCGGAGGCGCTGATCGATGCCGTCCGGGCCGGGGCGCCCGGCGTGAAGGGGGCGGGGTGAAGGCGGCCGCGGAGATCCCCCTGCACGGCGGCACCGCGAACCGCGGGCGCGTGCACCGGGTGGGCGACACGGTGCGCAGGCCGCTGCGGCCCACCAGCGCCGCGACCCACGCCCTGCTGCGCCACCTGCAGGACGTCGGCTTCGAGGGGGCGCCGCGGGTGCTGGGCGTCGACGGCGAGGGCCGCGAGGTGCTCAGCTACGTGCCCGGGGAGGCGGTCACCGCGCCCGCCCCGGCGTGGGGCCTCACCGACGCGGCGCTGGTCAGCGTGGGCCGGCTGCTGCGCCGCTTCCACGAGGCAGCGGCCGGCTTCGACCCCACCCCCTACACCTGGTCGCACGCGGTGCCCGCGCCGTTCGACGGGGCCGGCGTGGCGCACAACGACCCGAACCTCGACAACGTCGTCTTCCGCGACGGGGTGGCCGTCGCCCTGATCGACTTCGACCTGGCCGCGCCCGGCGCGCCGCTCTGGGACGTGGCGGCCGCGGCCCGGCTGTGGGCACCGCTGCGGGCGCCGGTGGACGTCGCCGACGCGCGGCGCTTCCGGGCGCTGCGCAGGCTGCGGATCCTGGTCGACGCCTACGGCCTGGACGAACGCGGCCGGGCCGACCTGCTGACCGCGGTCCTGGACAACCACGAGTGGATGTGCGAGATCGTGCGCACCGGCGCCGCGGCCGGCGTGCCGGGCTTCGCCGAGTACTGGACGCCCGACGCCGTCGAGCGCAACGCGCGGGCCCGGCGCTGGCTGCACGACAACGCCGACGCCGTCGCCGCGGCGCTCGCCTGAGCGCGCCCCGGCGCGTCAGCCCAGGACGGCGGCCAGGCAGCCGAGCGGGATCGCGGCGACGACGACGCAGCCGACCAGCCAGGCCCGGACCCTCCCGGTCGTGCGGGCCCGGGCGCCGGCGACCCCGAAGACGAGCGCGGGCAGGGTCGCGGCCAGTGCGCCCCCGGCGATGAGCGCGACGAGGCCGAGCTCGCCGTAGGCGAGGGCGAAGACGCCCATCATGAACGCGAAGCCGATCGTCGGCAGCGCCATGACCGCGAGCAGCGCGACACCGGCGATGTGGGTCGCGTCGGTGCGCGGGCGCGGGGCGGGCGGCGGGACGTACAGCGTGGTCATGGCGGTGACGCTAGGGGCGCGGACGCGGCCGGGCATCCGTGGAGCTACTGAGCGGTAACCGCGTCGGCCTCGACCTGCAGCACGCGGTCCAGCCCGGCCAGCGCGAGCATCCGGCGGGCCGGGCTGCCCTCGGGGGTGTGCACCCGCACCGGTCGGTCCGCGCTGCGGGCCAGCTCGGCGAGCAGCGCGATCCCCGCGCTGCTGACCCAGCACTCCCGGCCCAGCACGAGCGTGACGGTGCCGCTGCGGCCCAGCTCGGCGAGCAGTTCGGCGCGGACGTCGGCGACCCCGGCCAGGTCGAGGTCGCCGTCGACGTGCAGCCGGACGCCGTCCGACCCGGTCCGCCTGCGCAGGCTGGCCCCGACCAGCGGCGCCGGCGCCTCCTCCACGGGCTCGGACGGGTGCGCCGGGGAGGGGAACCGGGACCCCGGTGGCGCGTCCAGCGGGACCGCGGGCACCCGGAACCGGACGGTGGTGCCGTCGGGACCCGGCTCGACGGCCAGCTCCTCGGCGATGTCGCGGATCAGCGACAGCCCGCGGCCGCGGAAGCCGGGGTCCTCCGGCGGGGGCCGCCAGTGCCCGCTGTCGCGCACACGCACGTCCACCGCGCCGCCCGGCAACCGGTCCAGCTCGACGTCCACCCCCGCGGGCTCGGCGCCCAGGTAGGCGTGCTCCACGGAGTTGGTGACGGCCTCGCCCAGCGCGAGCTGCAGGTCGGTGAGACCGCCCTCGCCCATCCCGATCATCTGGCACCAGGCGCCCACCGCCCGGCGCAGCACACCCAGCTGCTCCGGCTCGGCGGCCAGCCGCAGCCGCAGCGGCCCGGGCAGCAGCCGGGCCAGCACGAACGCCACGTCGTCCGGGGCGGAGCGGTCGGCGATCATGCGGTCGAGCAGCTCGTCGGCGACCTCCTCCGGCGGGCCGTCCAGCTCGCCCAGCACCGCGGCCAGCCGGTCCAGGCCGCGGTCGACGACCTCGTTGCGGCGCTCGAACAGGCCGTCCGAGCAGAGCAGGACGGTCGCTCCGGGCTCCAGGTGGTCGGCGGCCTCGGCGTAGGGCGGGCGCCCGGTCACCCCCAGCGGGGTCCCGCGGCCCTCGGTGAGCCGGCGCACCGCGCCGTCCGTGCCGACGACCAGCGGCGGCGGGTGGCCCGCGCACGCGTAGCGCAGCTCGCCGCTGCCCAGGTCGAGCACGGCGCAGGCCACCGTGCTCGCCCGCGCCCCCGTCACCCGGCGGGCGAACAGGTCGAGCTGCTCCAGCGCCCCGGCCGGGCCCTGCCCGTTGACCAGGTTGGCGGCCAGCGCGCTGCGCAGCTGGCCCATCACGGCGGCCGCGGCCGGACCGCGGCCCACCACGTCGCCGACGACCAGGGCGATCCGCTCGCGCCCGCCGTCGGGCAGCTCCAGCACGTCGTACCAGTCGCCGCCGGCCTCGGTGCCCGCGGTGCCCGGCAGGTAGCGCGGGGCCAGCGCCAGCCGGTCGAGGGCGGGCAGCTGCTGGGGCAGCAGGCTGCGCTGCAGGACGACCGCCATCTCGTGCTCGGTCTGGTGCAGCTGGGCCCGGGCCACCGCCTGCGCGCACTGGCCGGCCAGGGTCAGCACCACCGCGCGCCGGTACTCGTCGTAGGCGGGCGCGGTGTCGAACCGCAGCCCGAGCACGCCGATCGCCCGCCCGCCGACCAGCAGCGGCGCGACCTTGTGGACCGGGTAGACGTCCTGGTCGCCGCCCGCGGTCCACATCGGCTCCCCGGTGCGCAGCGTCTTCCACAGCGGGTGGTCGGCATCGCTGGGCAGATCGCCCGGTGCCTCCTCGGGGTCGTAGCCCTCGACGGCCATCGGCTGCAGCTGCCCGCCGTCGCCGACCAGCAGGACCACCGCCGAGCGGGCCCGGGTGCCGGCGACGGCGTGGGTGACCGCCACCTGCGCGACGGCGTCCAGGCCGACCGCGCGCGACAGCGCGGTGGCCACCGCGCTCAGCCGCTCGGCCGCGCGGCGGGCGGAGGTCTCGGCGCGGAACAGATCGGCCCGGTCGAGGGCCTGCGCGGCCAGCTCGACCGCGGCCACGGCAGCCTCCCGCTCGTCGTCGGCGAAGTCGTGCGGGCCGGCGAAGCCGACCCCGACCACACCCAGGCAGCGGTCGCCGACCAGCAGCGGGACGAACCCCAGCGCGACCATCCCGGCCCCGCTGACCACGGGCCAGGTGCGCGCGTCGGTCCGCAGCCACGTGCCCTCGTCGGGGATCCAGATCGGCTGCCGCGCCCGGTACGCCCGCGACGCCGGGATGTCGGCCCGTCGGGAGAGGTGGTCCCAGCTGCGCGGGACCTGGTCGGTCCAGCCGTGCCGGGCGATCAGCCGCAGCGGGCCGTCGCCCGCCGCCGACCACACCCCGACGAACCGGCAGCCCAGCAGGGTGGCCAGGTGGTCGGCGGCGATCGCGGCCACCTCCTCGGAGGTGACCGCCGCCGACATCCGCGCGGTGGCCCGGTGCAGCAGGGCCAGCCGCTGGCTGGCCGCCCGCTCCTGCTCCAGCAGCCGGGCGTTGTCGACCGCGACACCGGCCCGCCTGCCGATCTCCACGACCAGGTCGAGGTCCTCGGCGTCGAAGGCGACCCGGTCGACGGTGCGGTCCAAGGCGACCAGGCCGAGCACCCGCCCGCCCGCGACGAGCGGTGCCACTACGCCCGAGCCCACGTCGAGGGGGTGGTCGGGCCCGGTGACGACCAGCCGCGCGCGACCGGTGGCCGCCACCTCGCCCAGCAGTCCCAGGTCGCCGGGGAAGGACCGCAGCGCGGGCTCCGCCCCCGGGTCGGCCGCGGCCACCGCGCGCAGGGCGGGGGTGCCCTCGGCGCGGTGCTCGTGCACGCGCGCGAGGTCGGCAACGCCGTGCTCGACCAGCGTCCTGGCCAGCGCCCGGAACCGGCCGACGGCGCTGCGCTCGGCGTCCAGGGCGGTGGCGACCTCGGCGAAGAGCAGGTTGCGCCGGCGCTCCCGGTGCTGGGCGTCGACGTCGAGGCAGCCGCCGACGAACCCCGTCGGGTGCTCGTCGGGGCTGACCGGCGCACCGCGGTCGAGCACCCAGCGGTGGTGGCCGCTCGCGTGCCGCAGCCGGTACTCCACCTCGAACGCCGCCCCGGTGGTCGTCGCGGCCTCGCGCACCGACCGGTAGCGCTTGCGGTCGTCGGGGTGGATGCGGTCCTGCCAGGCCCGGCCCAGCTCGACGGCGGCGTCGGCGGTCCCGGTGAAGTCCAGCCAACCGCGGTTGACGAACTGCCGCTCGCCGCTCGCGTCGTCCACCCAGATCAGCGCGGGCGTGGCGTCGGCCATCGCCCGGAACCGGCGCTCCGCGGCCCGGCGGGTGCGCCCCAGCTGCAGGTGGCTGCCCACCCTGGCGACCAGCTCCCGCGCCGAGAACGGCTTGACCAGGTAGTCGTCGGCCCCGGCGGCCAGGCCCTGGACCGCGGCCTCCTCCCCGGCGCTGGCCGAGACGAGCACCACCGGCACCCCGGCCGTGGTCGGGTCGGCGCGCAGCGCCCGCACCAGGCCCAGACCGCCGGGGCCGTCGTCGGGTCCGGGCAGGGCGACGTCGGCGACGATCATGTCGGGCGGGTCGGCGGCGGCCGCGGCCAGCACCTGGGCGCCGTCCGCGACGACCTGGACCTCCCAGTGCTCGGACAGCAGCCGGGCGATGTAGGCGCGGATGTCGGGGTCGCCGTCGGCCACCAGCACCCGCCCGCCGGGCGCGCCGCTCGGGGAGAGCAGCTCGGGCACCGCGGGCTCGTCCGGCTCGGCGCCGGGGAGCCAGCGCCGGGCCTCGGCCAGGAACGGCTCGGCGATCTCGCTGGCCGAGCGCGGCCCCGGCTCGGGCGCGGGGCCCAGCGCGTCCACCGGGAGGTGCGCCAACCCCAGCGGCAGCCGCACGATGAACACGCTGCCGATGTCGACGGTGCTGGTCACCTCGACGGTCCCGCCGTGCAGCTCGACCGCCTGCCGCACGAGCGCAAGCCCGATGCCGCTGCCCTCCGCCGAGCGCGACGGCACGCCGCGCACCCGGTGGAACCGGTCGAACAGCCGGTCCAGCTCCTCCTCCGGGATGCCCACCCCGGTGTCGATCACCCGCAGCTCGGCGTGCTCGCCGTCGGCGCTGACCTCGACGCGCACGCCGCCGTCGAAGGTGTGCTTGACCGCGTTGCTCAGCAGGTTCAGCACCACCTTCTCCCACAGCTCCGGGTCGACCCAGACCGGGCGGGGCAGCGGGGGGCAGTCGATGTCCAGGATCAGCCCGGCCCGCTCCGCGGTCGAGCGGAACAGCCCGGCCAGCTCCCCGGTGACCGCGCCCAGGTCGACCGGCACGAACGCGCCCGCGACCCGGCCCGCCTCCAGGCGGGAGACCTCGAGCAGGTCGTCGACGAGCTTGAGCATGCGCGCGGCGTTGCGCTCCAGGACGTCCACGTCGGCGCGCAGGTCGGGCGGGACGCGGTCGCGCAGCTGCTCGACCGGGCCCAGGATCATCGCCAGCGGGGTGCGGAACTCCTCGCCGAACCCGGCGATGAACCCGGTGCGCGCCCGCTCCAGCTCGGTCATCGCCGCCGCGCGCCTGCCCCGGGCCTCCGCCGCCCCCGCGGCGGCCACCGCCGCCGCCACGTGGTCGACGACCAGCTGCAGGAAGGAGCGCTGGTCGGCGTCGAACGGCAGCGCGGGCGGCACCCCCAGCAGCACCCCGAGGGCCGGACCGCCGTCGGCCCCGGCCACGACGGCGCTCGCGGCCACCGTCGAGCGCACCCCGCGCCCGCTGACCAGGCCCCCGGGCAGCTCCACCATCGTGAACCCGACGGCGCCGGGAGCGGGCAGGTCGGGGACCCGGTCGCCGAACCCGGCCGCGGCCACCAGCCGCGGGCCCTCGCGGTCGGGGGTGTGGCGGTAGAGCGCGGCGAACGGGACGTCCCACTGCGCCGTGTCGAGCACCGCGGCGACCTGCTGCAGCACGCGCTCGACCGAGCCCGCGTCGCGGCCGGCCTCGGCCAGCCGGGCCAGCAGCCGCAGCCGCCGCTCCCCCACCACCCGCCGGGTCGTCTCGCTGGTGATGTTGAACACCCCGGCGACACGGCCGTCGGCCGTGCGCAACGGGCTGAACGAGTAGTTCCAGTAGGTCTCCTCGGCGAACCCGTGCCGGTACATGACCAGCCGGTCGTCCTGGCGGCCCTGCGGCTCGCCGGTGCGCACCACGCGCTCCAGCAGCGGCCCGATTCGGGCCCAGATCTCCGGCCACACCGCGCGGACCGGCGCCCCGAAGCCCTCCGGGTGCTTGCGCCCGGCCCCGGGCACGTAGGCGTCGTTGTAGAGCAGCGCGAAGTCGGGGCCCCAGCACACCGCCAGCGGGTGCGTGGACCCCATCAGCAGGTCCATGGTGGAGCGCAGCTCGGGCGGCCACCCGGCCACCGGGCCCAGCACGCCGATCGGTCCGTCGCCGGCCAGTATCCGGGCGATCTCACCGTCCTCGGGGCGGGTCACGCCGCCACGATGCCCGATCTCGGTGACCGGCGGCCACGGGGGTCTACCTGCGGCTGGTTGCCCACTAGCGGTGGGCGTCGAGCCAGGCCCGCAGGTCGGCCAGCGGGCGCTCGCGCTCCGGCTCGTTGTAGATCTCGTGCCACAGGCCCTCGTACCAGTGCACGGTCTTGTCGGGGGTGCGCAGGGCGCCGTCCAGCGCGCGGGTGCCCGCGGGGTCGGTGAGGACGTCGAGCTCGCCGTGCTGCAGCAGCACGGGGATGGTCAGCTCACCCGCCCGGTCGACCAGCGCGAAGCCGTCGAGCAGGGCCGACATCAGCCCGAGCGTCGGCTTGCCCTGGTGGACCAGGGTGTCGCCGCGGTAGGCGGCGACCACCTCCGGGTCCTTGCTGATCTTGGTCACGTCGATGCCGACCGGGCGCAGCCGCCCCCCGACCCGGGACAGCAGCCGCAGGGCCGGCACGGCCGCCGCCGGGACCTGCCCGCTGGCCAGCGCGGGCGCCGAGAGCACCAGGCCGCGCAGGTCGTCGGGGTGGTCCAGGGCGTAGGCCAGGGCGATCTGCCCGCCCATGCTGTGGCCGAGCAGGAACACCGGCAGCCCCGGGTGCAGCGCCACCACGTGCCGGCGGAACGCGTCGAAGTCGGCCAGCCAGTCGGCGTAGCCGTCCAGGTGGGCGCGGCGGCCCCCGGAGTGGCCGTGGCCGCGGTGGTCGAGCCCGTAGACGGCCCAGCCGTCGGGGCGCAGCGCGTCGACGACGTTGCCGTAGCGCCCGGCGTGCTCGCCCAGGCCGTGGCAGATCAGCAGCACCCCGCGCGGCTCACCGGCGGGCAGGTGGCCGCGCCAGTAGAGGCGCACGCCGCGGGCGCCGTCGAGCCTGCCGTCGACCTCCCGGGGCTCCCCCGGGGCGTCGCCGCCGTCGGGCACCGCGTCACTCGCGCTCACCGCTACCTCCCGGATGGGTGCTGCTCCCCGCCGCCGTGCAGCAGGTCGGCCACGTCGGGGAACTCGGTCCCGGCGTCGTCGTGGTCAGTCTGGGCCAGCGCGGACTCCAGTTCCACGTCGCGGCGCACCTCGGTCTCCTCCGGGACCACCAGCAGCGCCGCGAACGGCGCGCAGCCCGCCGCGGCCACCGAGAGCCCGTACTCCCCGGCCGGGACGTCCTCGATGCGGTAGCCGCCGTCGACGGCGGAGTCGACGGCGTCGACGATCTCACTGTCCTGCACGAGCGTCACCCGGGCACCGGCGATCGGCCCGTCCTCGCCGAACACGACACCCGCCACCGACGCCGACCGGGCCAGTGCCACCTCGGCGTCGATAGGGCCGTCGGCGACGGTGATCGCCACGGCCACCGACTGGTGCCCCGGCGCGCTCGCCACCAGCATGTACACCCCCGGGCGGGGGGCGTCGACGGTGCCGGAGCCGTCGGCGCCCGCGGCGCCCGCCGCGGCCCGGCGGCCCCGGTCGTCCAGCAGCGCCACGGTGGCGCGGCCGACCGCGGCGCCGTCGTGCCCGGCCACCCGGAAGCGGACCGGCTGCGCGGCCCCGTCGGGCTCCGGCTCCGGCCCGGGGGCCAGCGGGCTCGCCAGCGACACCACCGGAGCGCTGTCCGGGCGCAGCCTCGGGTCGGCGTAGCCGAAGGTGCGCAGCAGGGCCAGGTCGGCGGCGGCCTGCTCGGCGGCCTGCTCGGCGGGCGAGCGCAGCGGGCGGCGCCGGGGCGGCGGCTCGGTGCGGGTCGGATCGGCGTCCGCGGCCCGGGTGGCCGGCGGCAGGACCGGGGACCGAGTGGCCTCGGCTGGCTCGACGGGCGTCATTCCGACCTCGCGTGGGGCGGGTGGGGGGAGCGCGGCCACGGACGCGCCCCGGGCCTGCGGGGGTCCAGCCTCCCACCCCCGCGGAGTCCACCTGTCGGGTGTGGTGGGCGGGCGGGACGCGGGGGGTGCCGGGGCGGGAGCGACGGCGGTGACCGGTCCGGGCGGTTCCGGCGCCCGGACGAGCGGTTCGGGCCGCCCGGGCCGCCCGGGCCGCCCGGGCCGCCCGGGCCGCCCGGGCCGCTCGGGCCGCTCGGGCCGCTCGGGCCGCTCGGGCCGCTCGTCGGCGGGAGCCTCGGTGGTCGCGATCGGGGGGTCGACGGCCGGGACCTCGTCGACCGGCACCGGGACCTCGTCGACCGGCACCGGGACCTCGTCGACCGGGGCCGGGCCCTCGTCGACCGGGGCCGGGCCCTCGTCGACCGGGGCCGGGGCCTCCTGCGCCGGGGCGGGGGCGTCGTTCGCCCGCGACGGCGCCTCGTCGACCGGGGTGGGGGCCTTGTCGACCGACACCGCGAATTCCTCGGTCGGGACCGCGATCGGGAGCGGGGGCGGCGCGGTCGGAGGCTCGGGCTCGGGCTCCGGGCGGACCGGCTCCGGGCGCGCCACGTCCGCGGCGGGCGCGGCATCCGTCGGACCCGGCGGGGTCTCGTCGACGACGACCGGGGCCGGGGTCTCGTCGACCGACGCCGAGGCCTCCTCGGTCGGGACCGCGATCGGGAGCGGGGGCGGCGCGTCCGCGGCGGGCGGGGTGGGGTCCGGCTCGGTGGGGCGGGCCTCGGCGGCGGCGACGGCGCGCAGCCCGACCGGGGGCGCGGAGCCGCCCGCACCGTCCGAAGTGGACTCCTGGGCCGGATCGGGGCGCCTGCCCCCGATCGGGGGCACGGCGGTGAGCCTGCGCGGGGGCGCCGAGCCAGCGGGCTCGGCGGCGGGCGGACCGTGACCCGGGACCAGCCGCACCGCCCCGGTCGACCGGCCGTTCCCTGCGGTCTGCGCGGCCCGCTCCGCGCGGACCTCGGACTCCGCCTCGACCTCGGCGTCCACCTCGGACCAGTCGGCCCAGCCCGACCAGACGGTGTCGTCCGCGTCGTCCGCGTCGTCGGGGTCGGTCCACTCGGGCGGGGCGGCGACCTGCGGGGCGGCGGTCGGGGGCGCGAGCCGGGGGACGTACGCGGTGGGCGAGCCGGCCGAGGCCGTCATCAGCGCGGCGCGCCGCCACGGGGTGTCGTCGCCGGTCAGCTCGGCGGCGTCGGCGGGGCGCGGGGCGTTCTCCGCGGCGGGGGCGCGCCGGGCGGGCGGCTCGACCGGGCGGCGCGCGGCGGGCAGCTCGATCTCGTCCGGGGCGTCCGCCTCGGGCGGCGGGACGACGGTGGGCGGGCGGGCCGGGGTGGCCCGGTGCCTGCCGCCCTCGGTCGGGTCGGTCGGGTCGGCCCGGTCGTGGCGGTCGGGCTCCGCGCCGGCGACCATGGGCGGCCCGTCATCGGTGCCGGGCCCCTCGGGGCCACCCGGATCGGCGGCGGGGTCCGCGGCGGGATCCGCACCGACGATCTCGGCCGGTTCGCGCGCGGCCGCGGCCGCGCGCGTCGCCCGCAGCTCGACCAGCTCGGCCACCGTGCGCGGACCCCGCGGCCGGGCGGCACGGCGGCGCCGGACGACGGTGACCGCGATGAGGACGGCGAACGCGACGAGCAGCACCGCCACCCCGAGGACGGCGGCGAGGACCGGCGGGCTCATCGCTGCCCCCCGCCGCGCCCGGCCGCTGGTACCACCGAACGCGCAGGCTCGCTCATCGCTCTCCTCCCGACCGAACGACGGCGGCGTGTGATCGAGAACCTAGCATTGGCCCACGCCGCGGCCCGGTACCGGTGCCGGGCGTGTTATCGCTGGTCAGACCAGGAACTCGGAGATGCTCGCAGCGCCGCCACCCGAACCGGGGAATGGCGCCGCGCGTGCGGGGAACGGAGCGGTGTGGACACGGACCTGGCCCGACTGGCGGCCCTGCACGGCGTGGCGACCGAGTACCGCGACGGCGAGCGCGAGCGGGTGGTGATCGACCCGGACGTCGTCGTGCGCGTCCTCGGCCTGCTCGACGTCGACGCGAGCAGCCCCGGGGCCGTGCGCGACGCGCTGGCCGCCGCCGACGAGCGGGCCCGGGCCGGACGGCTGCCGGGCACGATCGCCGTGCGCACCGACCGGGGCAGGCCGCTGCCCGTGCCCGGCGTGCTCGTCGGCGAGGACGGCACCCGCCGCGAGGTCACCGAACTGCCCGCCGGCCTGGAACCGGGCTGGTACCGGCTGGAGACCGCCGACCAGACCGCCACCGTCGTCGTCGCGCCGCCGGCGCTGCCCGAGCCCGAGCGCGCCTGGGGCTGGATGCTGCAGCTCTACGCCCTGCACTCGGCGGCGTCGTGGGGCATCGGCGACCTCGGCGACCTGCGCGAGTTCACCACCTGGACGGGCGCCGAGCACGGCGCGGGGGCCGTGCTGCTCAACCCGCTGCACGCCATCACCCCGGTGCCGCCGGTGCAGCCCTCGCCGTACACCCCGTCGAGCCGCCGGTTCGGCACCGCGCTCGCGCTGCGCATCACCGACCTGCCCGCCTACCGGCGCGCCGACGCCGCCACCCGGGCCGAGGTCGACGCGCTGCGCCCGCTCACCGCGGGCGGGCGGATCGAGCACGACCGGGCGTGGGCGGCCAAGCGCTCGGCGCTGGAGCTGCTCTGGCGCGCCGACGGGCGCCCGGAGCCCACCGACGCCGACGACGACCTGTGGGAGTTCGCCACCTACTGCGCGCTCGCCGAGCGGCACGGCGCGCGGTGGAGCCGCTGGCCCGACGAGCTGCGCTCGCCCTCCGCGCCGGGGGTCGCGCGGGCGCGCGCCGAGCTGGCGCCGCGGGTGGCCTTCCACGCCTGGGTGCAGCAGCAGGTGCAGGCCCAGCTGGTCGAGGTGCAGGAGGCCGCCCGCGAGGTGGGCGTGCGGATCGTGCACGACCTGGCCGTCGGGTGCGACCCGGAGGGCGCCGACGGCTGGGCCCTGCAGGACGTGCTGGCGATGGGCGTGCGGATCGGGGCGCCGCCGGACGCGTTCAGCCAGCAGGGCCAGGACTGGGGGCTGCCGCCGTGGCGCCCCGACCGGCTCGCCGCCACCGGCTACGCCGCCTACCGCGACATGCTCCGCGCGCTGCTGCGCCAGGCCGACGGCCTGCGCATCGACCACGTGGCCGGGCTGTGGCGGCTGTGGTGGGTACCGCCGGGCGAGTCGGCCGACCGCGGCACCTACGTCCACTACGACGCCGAGGTCATGCTGGCCGTGCTCACCCTGGAGGCGCACCGGGCGGGCGCGCTGGTGATCGGCGAGGACCTGGGCACCGTCGAGCCAGAGGTCACCGAGGGCCTGGCCGCGCACCGGATGCTCGGCTCGTCGGTGCTGTGGTTCACCCGCGACGTCGACGCCCCCGGGGAGCCGCTGCTGGCGCCCCGGCGGTGGCCGGAGGACTCGGTGGCCACGATCTCCACCCACGACCTGCCCACGGCGGCGGGGTTCCTGACCGCCGAGCACGTCCGGGCCCGGGCCGAGCTGGGCCTGCTCGGCGACGTCGCCGCCGAGGAGGCGCGGGCCGCGCAGGAGCGCGCCGAGCTGGTCGACATGATCCGCGCCGAGGGCCTGGTCGGCCCCGGGGAGCCGACCGTCGACGAGCTGGTCGTGGCCATGCACGCGCTGCTGGCCCGCAGCCGCTCCCGGCTGGTGCTGGTCTCGCCATACGACGTCATCGGCGAGGTCCGCCAGCCCAACCTCCCGGGCACGGTCGACCAGTACCCGAACTGGCGGCTGCCGCTGGCGGAGTCGTTGGAGGAGCTGCGCGCCGACCCGCGCGTCGCCGAGGTGGTGCGGGTGCTGCGCGACGAGCGGTGACGCGCGGGCGGTATCGGGGTCGCAACCCGACGGCGGCCGCGCCATCATCGGGGCCGTGCAGGCACCCGAAGCGCAGACGGGCCGGCTGGACAGCTGGCTGTGGGCCGTGCGGCTGACCAAGACCCGCCCGGACGCCGCCGCGGCGTGCCGCGGCGGGCACGTGCGGGTCAACGACCGCCCGGCCAAGCCGGCCACCCCGGTGCAGGCGGGCGACCGGGTGCGGGCCCGCGTCCCGGCGGGCGCGGGCCGGGACAGCACCCGGATCGTCGAGGTCGTCAAGGTGATCCAGAAGCGGGTCGGTCCCGCCGACGCCGCCACCTGCTTCATCGACCACACCCCGCCCCCGACGCCGGAGGCCGCGGTCCCGGTGGCCCGCCGCGACCGCGGCGCAGGCCGCCCGACCAAGCGCGACCGCCGCCTCCTCGACCGCCTCCGCACCGCCGACGACCTCTGACCACGCGCCTCCGCACCCACCCCCGGTTCAGGAAGCCACGTTCTGGCACCCAGTTGTCACCGCGCGCACCTACCCGCCGCCGCGCACATGTCCTGACGTGTGCGCGGTGGCCGGACGGTGCGCGCGGTGCCCCGGGGCCCCTGCCGGACCCGCCATCTCCCCGGCAACCCCCGCCGGTCCCCCCGGAGAAGTGCCCCTGCTCGAGCCGAGGCCCGCCGGAGGCGCACTTCCCCCGCCTCCGACCGGGTGAGCGAGTGGCGCGCTCGGCCAACCTCGTTGAGCGAGAGGCGCTCTCGCTCGCCGGGACGCGACGGCGGTCAGCGGGCGGGAGCGGTGGGGACCGGCGCCACGACGAGCGGCTGCCGCGACCGCTCCCGCAGCCCCAGGCCCGTCACCGCGGCCACCACCACGACCAGCCCGACCCACTGCGTCACCGTCAGCGAGGCGCCCAGCAGCGTCACGCCGATCAGCGCGGCCGTGACCGGGAACGCCAGCTCGGCCAGGGTGGCGCGGGCGGCCGCCGTGGCCCGCAGGCCCAGGTAGTACAGGCTCAGCCCGAGCAGGCCCGGCACCAGCGCGAGCAGCGCCAGCGGGCCGAGCTGGGCCGGGGTCACCGCGAGCGGGGCGCCGTTGAGCGCCAGCACCACCGCGGCGGCGGGCAGGCCGATCGCGAACCGCAGCACCGTCACGTCGCGGCTGGGCATCCGCACGCTGACCATCCGGCCGAGCACCGTCCCGATCGCCCACAGCACGGCGGCGCCGATCGCGAGCAGCGCGGCGACCAGCGCCGTCGGCGCCACCGACAGCGGGTCCTTGAAGGCCACCAACCAGGCGCCGATCAGCGCGGGCACCGCGAACGCCCAGTAGCCGGGGCGGAACCGCTCGCCCAGCAGCGCGGCCGCGGCCACCACGGCGACCACGGGTTGCAGCTTCTGCAGGACCAGCGGGGTGACCGGGTCGCCGTAGGTGAAGGCCTGGGTGAACAGCGCGGTGGCCACCGCCGAGGACCCCACGCCGATCACCAGCAGGGCCAGCCGCTCCCGTGGCGCCGCGCCGCGGAACGCCCGCACCGCAGAGGGCAGGAACGGGATCAGCACCAGCACGATCAGCAGGTGCTCCCAGAACACGATGGTGGCCGCGGGCAGCTGGCCGGCCAGCGGTAGCCGCAGCAGCCCGTCGGTGCCCCACAGCGCGGCGGCCACCGCCACGAGCCAGGTCCGGTCGGCCGTGCGTCGATCCCCGTCGGAGTACACGACCGTGCTCAACGCGCGGCCGCCCGGATCCATACCGGCTCAGCGGACCGTGAGCACCTCGGTGACCCCGGTCAGCGCGAAGAGGCGCGCGCACCGCCGCGACGGGCGCACGACCAGCAGCCGGGCGGAGGCGTCGCGGAAGCGGCGGTCGTGCTCGACCAGCACCGCCAACCCGGCCGCGGCCAGGAACCCGACGCCGGACATGTCGAGCTCGACGGTGTCGCAGCCCTGGTCGAGCAGCCCGCGCAGGGTGGTCGCGAGCTGGTCGGCGCTGACCATGTCGATCTCGCCGGTGACCTGGACCGTCGCCTGGTCGGGGCCGATGCGGACGTCGAGCTCGAACGGGGCCGGGGGTGGCTCGGGGCGGCGTGCGCGTCCGTGCATCGCACTGCCCCTTCCCCGCCGGCCGGGTGGGTCTCAGCGGTCGGGCGACCGAGGGGCTCAACCTGAGCGAGACCCTAACCGAGCGGGCCCGCCGGCGCGCCGTCCGGTTGGGTGCCCTCCGCTTCGGGTAGATCGATGGCGGCCGCAGGGCCGCCGCGGCCGGCACCACCACGGAGGTCAGGTATGCGCGCAGCGGGCCGCCCGCCGCCCCCGCTGCGGCTGCGGCTGACCGACGGGCCGCTGGCCCCGCAGCTGGCCGGCGTGCGGCAGGAGGTCGAGCGCTGGGCGCGGGCGAACGGGCTGGCGGAGCCGCTGGTCGAGGACGTCGTGCTGGCCGCGCACGAGGCGCTGGCCAACGTCGCCGACCACGCCTACCCCGACGGCGCGGGGGTGGCCACGCTCGACGCGCAGCACCTCGACGGCGTCATCGAGACCACCGTCCGCGACGAGGGCGCGTGGCGGCCGCCCGCGGCCGACCCCGGCTGGCGGGGCCGCGGCCTGGTGATCATCCGCGGGCTGGCCGACGAGGTCGACGTCCACCACGACGGCACCGGGACGGTCGTGCGGATGCGCTGGAAGCAGGGCTGACCCGGTTCCCCGTCCGGCGGTTCCGCCCCCGGACGGGTCGCTCTACCGTCGGCACGGCTTCATCCCAGCCGCGCAGCGGCGTTGCCGCGTGCGCCGATCCCACCGGAGCCCGACGTGACCCACCCGAACCGCCCGTTCGCGGTCGCCGTGCGGTCCGAGCTCGGCTCCGGCCCGGTCCGCGGCGCCGCCGACCTGTCCGGCGAGCTCGACCTCGCCAGCATCGGCCAGCTCCGCGACACCCTCTCGGCGCTGCGTCGCGAGGGCTACCGGCACGTCGTGCTCGACCTGAGCGGGCTGGACTTCCTCGACGCCGCCGGGCTGGGTGCGCTCGTGCGGGCCGACCGGCTGTTCCGCGACGGGGGCGCGACGCTCGTGCTCACCGGGCTGCGCCCGGCCCAGCGGCGGCTGCTGGAGATCACTGGACTGGACCGGACGCTCCTGGTGGAGTGAGGTCGATGAACGCCATCGACGACGCCCGCGCGGCCGTGGCCGCCACCTGCCGGGCGATGAGCGCGTCCGGGCTGGTCGTGGGCACCGCGGGCAACGTCTCGGCCAGGGTGGGCGACGAGGTGGTCGTCTCCCCCAGCGGGCTGGAGTACGCCCGGCTGACCCCCGACCTGGTCGGCGTGCACCGGATGGACGGGACCGCCGTCGACGCCCCGCTGGCCCCGTCCAGCGAGCTGCCGCTGCACCTGGCCGTCTACGCCGCGACGGACGCCGCCGCGATCGTGCACACCCACGCGTCGGCGTCCACCGCGCTGTCCGCGGTGCTGGACGAGCTGCCGGCCTCGCACTACTACGTGGCGCTGTTCGGCGGCCCGGTCCGGGTGGCGCCGTACGCGACGTTCGGCAGCGACGAGCTGGCGGCGTCGGTCGTGGCGGCGCTGCGCGACCGGTCGGCCGCCCTGATGGGCAACCACGGCGCGGTGGTCACCGGGTCGGGCCCGGCGAAGGCCCTGGAGCTGGCCGGCTACCTGGAGTACGTCTGCGACCAGCACCTGCGTGCGCTGAGCACCGGGCTGGCGGTGCGCGAGCTGTCCGCGGCGCAGGTCGGCGCGGTGGTCGGGCAGCTGGCCGGGTACGGGCAGCAGCCGCCCCGCTGAGTGGACCGGGTCACGCCGCGGCGTCGGCGGGCAGGTCGACGGCGCCCGCGGCGTTGAGCGGGTCGCGCAGGAAGCGCAGCAGCGGCATGCCCAGCCCGTAGGTGACCAGCCGCCGCCCCGGGGTGATCCGCAGGACGCAGCCCCCGTCCAGCTCCAGCTCGCCGTGCGCGCTGATCGCCTTGAGCCGCCCGGCCGCGGCCAGGTCGCGGATCTCCGGGTCGTCGTTGTCCAGGATCCGGGCGCTTCCCTGGAACTGGACCGCGGCGGGCGGTCCGACCGGCAGGCGCCGGACCGGCACGGTGACCGCGACCCGGGGGTTGGCGGCGACGTTGCGGGCCTTGCGGCTCTCGCGGAACGTGCTCACGTAGAGGGTGCGCCCGACCGCGGAGTAGATGACCCCGGCGACGTGCGGGCGCGAGGCGTCCGATGTGGTGGCCAGGGTGCAGAAGGAGCGCTTGGCCACGGCCCGGGTGGCGGTGTCCAGGAGTGTGTCTGTCATGTCGGGAATGCTCCCGGTGCCGGGCTGGACGTTCCATCGTCGATCCGCTCGATCGCATACGCGGGCGTCTACGATGGCGCCATGGACGCGCTGGCCGGTTTCCTGGACGGGCCGCGGGCGCGCGGGGCCTTCCTGCTGCGCACCGCGTTCTCCCCGCCGTGGGCGATCCGGCTGGAGGACGAGTCGCCGCTGACGCTGGTGGCGGTCGTGCGGGGCACGGTGTGGGTCGCGGGCGACGACGGGCCGTGGGTGCGCCTGGACGCCGGCGACGTGGGCGTGACCCGCGGGCCGGGCCACTACACGATGGCCGACGACCCGGGCACCGCGCCGAGCGTGGTCGTCAAGCCCGGCCAGAAGTGCTACCCGATCGGCGTCCCCGACGCCTACCCGATCGACCTCGGTGTCCGCACCTGGGGCACCACCCCGGACGGGACCATCAGCACGATCTGCGGCACCTACGAGCAGCCCGGCGCGGTCAGCCAGCGCCTGCTCGACGCGCTGCCCCCGATGTTCAGCCTGTCCGCGGCCGACCTCGACTCGCCGCTGGTGGGGCTGCTGGCCACCGAGGTCGGTCGCGACGACCCCGGCCAGGAGGCCGTCCTCGACCGGCTGCTCGACCTGCTGGTGATCACCGTGCTGCGCACGTGGTTCGACCGTTCCGCGGCCCCCGCCTGGTACTCCGCGCACCGCGACCCGCTGGTCGGCAAGGCGCTGCGGCGTATGCACGACGAGCCGGCCCGACCGTGGACGGTGGCCTCGCTGGCCGCCGCCGTCGGCGTCTCCCGGGCCGCGCTGGCCCGCCGCTTCACCGAGGCCGTCGGCGAGCCCCCGATGGCCTACCTGGCCGCCTGGCGGCTGGCCCTGGCCGCCGACCTGCTGCGCGAGCCCGACGCCACCGTCGCCGGCGTGGCCCGCCAGGTCGGCTACGCCAGCCCGTACGCGCTGAGCACGGCGTTCAAGCGGGTCCGCGGGGTGAGCCCGCG
Source organism: Pseudonocardia humida (assembly GCF_023898865.1). Lineage (GTDB taxonomy): Bacteria > Actinomycetota > Actinomycetes > Mycobacteriales > Pseudonocardiaceae > Pseudonocardia > Pseudonocardia humida. The sequence goes on along the minus strand of NZ_JAGSOV010000040.1, from coordinate 66,603 downwards.
CGAGCACCGGGCGATGAGCCCGGCCTGACCCCGGTCGCGGGGCGAGGTCACAGCCGGATCGGCGGGTGGCGGGGCTCCGCGCGGGGCGCCACCAGGTGCGCGGGCCGGGGGCGGCACTCGGCGGCGAGCGTGTCGAGGAAGGCGGCGGTGAGCGGGTCCGGCTCGCCGCGGGTGTAGGCGACCAGCTGCCGGGTGATCGGCGGGTCGGGCCAGCGCAGGACGCCGTCGATCCCGGCCGGGACGGTGTTGGCCGGGGTCAGCGCCGGGCCCAGGCCGGCGCCGGCGAGCACCGGGGCGGTGGCCGTCTGCTCGGTGCGCACGGCGGGGCGGGGCGCGAAGCCGGCGACGGCGCAGGCCCGGTCGAGCACCTCGGCCAGGCCGTGGCCGGGGGCGTAGTGGACCCAGCGCCGGTCGGCCAGCTCGGCCAGGTCGAGCAGGCCCCCGGTCGCCCCGGCCGGGGCCGCCGGGTCCTCCGGGGGCAGGACCAGCACGAACTCCTCCTCGCCGAGCGGGCGGACCGGACCCTCCCAGCCCTCGGGGACCGACCCGATCGCCACGTCGGCCCGGCCGCCCGCCATCGCCTCGGCCAGCTCGTCGACGTGGCGGTGCTCGATCAACCGGATCCGGACGTCGGGGTGGGCGCGGTGCCACGCGCGCAGCGCGGGCGGCAGCACGCCCAGCGCCACCGAGTACACGGTGGCCACCTCCAGCTCGCCGCAGTCCAGGCCGACGGCCTGCCGGGCGGCCAGCCGGGCCCGCTCGGCGTCGGCCAGCGCGGCCCTGGCGTGCGGCAGCAGTGCCCGCCCCATCGGGGTCGCCCGCACGGTGCGCGGCAGCCGCTCCAGCAGCCGCCCGCCCGCCTGCTGCTCCAGCGCCCGCACCTGGTGCGAGAGCGCCGGCTGGGTGACGTGCAGGAGCGCGGCGGCCCGGGTGAACGACCCGGTGTCCACCACCGTCACGAGGTACTCCAGCTGGCGCAGGCTGAACATGAGCCGATCCTATGGATCCGGTGATGACTATGCATTGGACTCATGGGCGGAGCCGGCGGACGCTCGACCCATGAGCACGAACCGCAAGGTCGCCGTCGTCGTCGGCGCCCAGGGCGTCATCGGCCGCACCCTCGTCGACCACCTCGCCGGACTGGGCGACTGGGACGTCGTCGGCCTGTCCCGGCGACCCGGCGAGCCCGCCGAGCGCGTCCGCCACATCCAGGTCGACCTCCTCGACCCCGCCGACTGCCGGCGCGAGCTCGCCGGGCTGCGCGACGCCACCCACGTCTTCTACGCCGCCTACCAGGACCGCCCGTCCTGGTCGGAGCTCGTCGCGCCCAACCTGGCGATGCTCGTCAACGTCGTCGAGGCCGTCGACGCCGTCGCGCCCGGCCTGGCGCACGTCAGCCTGATGCAGGGCTACAAGGTCTACGGCGCGCACCTGGGCCCGTTCCGCACGCCCGCCCGCGAGTCCGACCCCGGGCACATGCCCCCGGAGTTCAACGTCTCCCAGCAGGAGTACCTGCAGCGGCGCGCCGGCGAACGGGGCTGGACGTGGTCGGCGATCCGGCCGTCGGTCGTGTGCGGGCTCGCGCTGGGCAACCCGATGAACCTGGTCGCCGTGCTGGCGGTCTACGCCTCCATCAGCAAGGAGCTGGGCCTGCCGCTGCGCTTCCCCGGCGCGCCCGGCGCCTACGACACCCTGCTGGAGATGACCGACGCCGGGCTGCTGGCCAAGGCGACGGTGTGGGCGGCCACCGACCCGCGGTGCGCGAACGAGGCGTTCAACATCGCCAACGGCGACCTGTTCCGGTGGAACGACATGTGGCCGCGGATCGCCGCCTGGTTCGACCTCGACGTGGCCCCGCCGCTGCCGATGTCGCTGACCGACGTCATGGCCGACAAGGAACCCGTCTGGGGCCGCCTCGTCGAGCGGCACGGGCTGCGGCACGGGTACGCCGAGGTGTCGTCCTGGCCGTTCGGCGACGCCGTGCTCGGCTGGGACTACGACTTCTTCGCCGACGGCGGCAAGGCCCGCCGGTTCGGGTTCCACGAGTACGTGGAGACCGCCGAGATGTTCCCCCGGATGTTCGCCGACCTGCGGGCGCGCCGGGTCATCCCGTAGCGCTCACCCCCCGGCCCGGAACGTCCACTCCCCGCCGCGCAGCGTGGCCAGGACCGGCATCCGGCGCAGGTCGGTCGCCGGGGTGCGCAGCGGGTCGGCCCCGACCACGACGAGGTCGGCCTCCTCCCCCACCCCGGGCAGGCCGCGGCCCGCCGCCGCGCCGGCCAGCGCCACCGGCAGCGGGATCGCCTGCTGCGGGTGCCACGGGGGCCGGTCGTCGTCGGTGCGGGTCACCGCGTCGGCGACCGCCGCCCACGGGTCGGGCTCGCTGACCGGGGCGTCCGAGCCCAGCTCCAGGCGGGCGCCGGCGGCGAGCAGGGCCGCGTAGGGGAAGGCGTGCGCGGCGACCGGCGCCCAGTGCCGGTCGGCGACGTCGCGGTCGGCCACGGCGTGCTGCGGCTGCACCGAGGCGACCAGCCCGGGGCGGGCGAAGCGGGGCAGGTCGGCGGGGTCGACGAGCTGGGCGTGCTCGATGCGGCCGGGCCCGTCGACGGTGTCGAAGGCGTCCAGCACGACGGTGGTGGCGCGGTCGCCGATGGCGTGCACGGCGGGGTGCAGGCCGTGCGCGCCGCCCTTCGCCATCAGCGCGCGCAGCGCCTCCGGCTCGACCAGCAGCAGGCCGTGGTCGTCGCCGGGGTCGGGGTAGCGGTGGTGGCAGTAGGCGGTGCGGGTGTTCAGCGAACCATCCGCGATGATCTTCAGGGGACCGGTGCGGACCAGGCCGTTCGTGCCGGGCAGCACGTCGCCGGTGCGCCGGCCCGCGGCGATGGCGGCGTCGAGCCACGGCTCCCAGACCGCGGCCCGCACCCGCACCGCCGGGTCGCCCGCCGCGGCCCGGCGCGACCAGTCGGCGGCGTTGTCGGCGAACTCGAAGTCGAGGATCCCGGTGATCCCGCGGGCCGCGGCGGCCGCCGACGCCTCGGCGACCCACCGGTCGAGCACGGCGGGCGGCTCCAGCTCCGACAGCGCCCGCTGCGCGTCGAACCCGGCCTGCTCGCGCAGCACGCCGGTGGGGTGGTCGAGCCCGAGCCGGGCCAGCGCGGCCGGGCTCAGCCAGACGGCGTGCAGGTCCATGCTCACCACGGCGACGGCCACTCCGGGCAGCGCCCGTTCGAGCAGGTCCTTGTGCGGTTGCTCGGCCCACAGCGCGGAGCGGTAGCCCTGGGCGCGCACGACGTCGCCGCGCACCCCCGACCGTACGATCGCCGCCACGGCCTCGACCGCCGACACCGACGCGGTGACGTCGACCCGGCGGCGGGCCTGCGCCCACTGCGTCCAGTGCACGTGCCCGTCGACGAAGCCGGGCAGCACGTACGCGCCCGCCCAGCGCACGACCTCGTCGCCCGCCCTGGCCAGCCCGCGCGCAGATCCGGTGGAGTCGGCCACCGCGACCACGCGACCGGCGGCGATCCGCACGTCGAGGGGGCGCTCGCCGCCGGGCACCCGGACGTCGTGCAGGACAACGGGCCCGGTCACCGTCGTGATGCTAGTGGCCCGGGTATCCCCGGGTCGGGCCCGGAGCGGGTAGAGAGGTCGGGCATGACGTCGACGACGCCCACCCCGCAGACGGCCGTCCCCGGCTGGCTGGCGGAGGAGATCGACTCCGTGCCCCCGATCGACGCCTTCGCCACGGTCGACGAACTGGCCGCGGAGTGCGCGCGGATCGCCGACGAGCACCCCGGCGCGGCGCGCCTGCACCGGGCGGGCACGTCGGCGCAGGGCGAACCGCTGACCTGCCTGACCGTCGACGGCGCCCCGGGCGCGCCGGAGGCGCTGGTGTTCGGGCTGCCCCACCCCAACGAGCCGATCGGCGGGCTCACCGCCGCGCACCTGGCCCGCAGGCTCGCCGAGGACCCCGACCTGCGCGCCCGCCTCGGGCACACCTGGCGGATCGTGGCCTGCATCGACCCGGACGGGCTGCGGCTCAACGAGGGCTGGCTCAAGGGCCCGTTCACCCGCGAGCACTACGCCCGCCACTTCTACCGCCAGGCGGGCGCCGAGCAGATCGAGTGGACGTTCCCGCTGGACCACAAGGGCGCCTACTTCGACGCCGTGCTGCCCGAGACCCTGGCGCTGATGCGGCTCATCGACACCCACCGTCCGGCGCTGATGGCCTCGCTGCACAACTCCGAGCTGGGCGGCGTCTACTACTACCTCAGCCGCGACGAGCCCGCGCTCTACCCGACGCTGCAGCAGATCCCGCGCCGGCTCGGGCTGCCGCTGCACCAGGGCGAGCCGGAGGCGCCGTGGATCCCCCGCCTCGCCGACGGCGTGTTCCGGTCGCTGGACGTCCGCGACGCCTACGACCACCTCGAACGCGCCGGCCTGGCCGAGACCATCTCCGGTGGCAACTCGACCGGCTCCTACGCCGAGCGCTACGGCACCCTGACCCTGGTCTGCGAGCTGCCGTACTGGAGCGACCCGCGGATCGCCGACACCACGCCCACCGACGTCGGCTACGCCGAGCCGCTGCGCGAGAACGGGCGGCTGATGGCCGAGCTGAGCGCGACCATGGCCGACACGCTGGCCGCGGTGGAGGGCCTGACCTGGGTCGACTCGCCGTTCCTGCGGGCCAGCCGGTTCTACACCCGGATCTCCCACGACCTGGCCGCGGACATGCTGCGCCGCGCCGAGCAGGCCGACCCGCACCGCCGGGCGACCGTGGCCGAAACGGTCTCCTCGGTCGACGCGGTGCACATGTTCCGGCTGCGCTACGGCGGGATGCTGCTGCGCGCCCTGGACGCCGAGCTGGCCGCGGGCAACCTGCGCCCCGCCGTGCGCGGCGCGCGCTCCGCCCTGGCCGAGCGGTACGCGGGGTGGTGCGCCGAGGCGACCGCGGGGACGCCGGCCGAGCCGATCCCGATCGGCTCGCTGGTCGCCACCCAGTACGCGGCGGTGGTGGCCGCCGCGGCGCACCTGACCGCCGCGCGGGGCTGAGGCCTACTCGGTCCGGCGCACCGCCAGCGGCGCCCCGGCCAGGTCCTCCTCGTTGCACAGCAGCTTGACCTCGTAATACGGCGAACCGGCGCGGTCGTCGTAGTCGAGGTGGATGGCGATGACGTCCATGGGCTCACCCAGCCACTGCTGGGCCTGGCGCAGCCACGCCGCCGACCGCTCCAGCGCGGTGGGCAGGTCGTCGTCGCGGAACTGGACGGGCCGGAAGGGCACGTCCTGGATCACATCGCGGGAATCCGCCGGGCGGGGCAGGTCGGTCGCCAGGCCGGCGTCGTCGAGCTGCAGTTCGACCGTCTTGTCACTCACGCGGACAGCCTGGTGGGCCCGGACGCCGCAGACAAGCCGAAGCGGCGTCCATCGGGGTGGCGGGTTTCCTCCACCTGGTGACGGAACGCCCCCGGCCGCACCATTTCCGGTGGGACGAACGGTGGCGTTCGCGGTCACCGTGTGGGAGAAGTGACCCGTGCTCCCCTTCGACGACCGCGGCGCCCGCGCCATCGAGCGGGTCTACTCGACCCCCGACGTCGTCGCCCAGCGCGCGGAGGTCCTCGCGCTGCTCGCGGCGGGGCCCGGGGAGCGCGTCCTGGACGTCGGCTCGGGCCCGGGGTTCCTGGTGGCCTCGCTCGCCGACGCCGTGGGACCGGACGGGGCGGTGCGCGGGCTCGACCCGAGTCCCGCGATGAACGCGCTCGCCCGCGAGCGCACCGCCGACCTCCCGCAGGCCCGCATCGACGACGGCGACGCCGCCGACCTGCCCTACCCCGCGGCGAGCTTCGACGCGGCGGTGTCGACCCAGGTCTACGAGTACGTCGCCGACGTCCCGCGCGCGCTCGCCGAGCTGCGCCGGGTGCTGCGCCCGGGCGGGCGGGTGCTGGTGCTCGACACCGACTGGGACTCCGTCGTGTGGCACGTCGCCGACCGCGAGCGGCACCGGCGGGTGATGGCGGCCTGGGCCGAGCACCTGGTCGACCCGCACCTGCCGTGCACGCTGTCCGGGCACCTGCGCCGGGCCGGGCTGCGGGTCACCGGGCGCAGCGTCATCCCGGTGTTCAACCCGGTCTACGAGCCGCAGACCTACAGCGCCATGACCATGGAGACGATCGCCCGCTTCGTCACCGGCCGCTGCGGGCTGACCGCCGACGACGCCGACGCCTGGCTCGCCGACCTGCGGGCCCGGGCCGCCGAGGACGACTACCTGTTCAGCATCACCCGCTACTGCTTCACCGCCGTGGCCGACTGACCCGGCTCAGAGCTTGAGCAGGATGTTCGAGCAGGTGGACAGGTCGATGCCGGACTCGTCGACGTCGATGCTGCGCACCACGCCGTCCTGGACGATCGCCGCGTAGCGCTTGGACCGCCGGCCCAGCCCGGCCCGGCTGCCGTCCAGCACGAGTCCCATGGCCTCGGTGAACTCGGCGTTGCCGTCGGCGAGCAGCAGGATGTCGTCGGCGCCGTGGGCCTTGCCCCACGCGTCCATGACGAACACGTCGTTGACCGCGACGCAGGCGATCGTGTCGACGCCCTTGGCCCGCAGCTCGGCGGAGTTCTGCACGAACCCGGGCAGGTGCACGTTGGAGCAGCCGGGGGTGAACGCGCCGGGGACGGCGAACAGCACGACCTTGCCCTTGCCCAGCGCGTCGGCGGTGCGCACGGTGCCCGGGCCGTCGGGGGTCATGGTCCGCAGCTCCACGTCGGGCAGCGGGTCACCAGCCGATATCGTCATGGGCCGACGCTAACCCGCTGGTGTGCACCCCGTCGGGTGAGCGGTGTCACGCCAGGTCAGGGCAGGCGGCGCCGCGAGGTGACGGTCAGGTCGTCGGGCAGCGGGCGGTCGCCGGCCGGGTCGCGCACGGCGTCGATGACGTCCCTCAGCCCCCACCCGCCGCGCCGCGGTCCGCGGTCGCGGCGACCACCGGCTCCGGCGGCTCCACGGGCTCCAACGTCACCGCGGTGCCGTAGGCGACGACGTCGCCGCCGATCGCCCCGGTGGAGCTGTAGCGCAGGGCGACGACGGCGTTCCCGCCGCGCCGCAGCGCCGCCTGCGCCAGCTGGTCGCGGGCCGTCTCGTGCCCGCTGCGCCCGGGCCGCCCGGCCGGCGGCCAGCCGACGACGGCCAGCACGTCGCCGTGCACCAGCGCGATCCCCCGGCCGGGCACGTCGTCGGTGGTCACCAGCAGCACGGACTCGTCCGGGGGCGGCCCGGCCTGCGCCGGGATCGCGACCACCGGCCCGGGCACCGCCTGCCGGGGCGCCGACCCGTCCGCGGGCGGGGTGCGGTCCAGCGGCAGGCCCGCGGCCAGTGCCATCGCCACCTCACGCTCGATGGGCAGCTGGCCCCACCGGTCGCCGTCCCCGTCGTCGACGACGGCGGGGTAGTCGTTGATCTCCCGGTCGCCGTCCGCGACGGGGCGGTCGGGCGGGGCCGGCCGCTCGGGCTGCGCGTCACGGTCGTCGTCGGCGGGGCGCCCCTCCGTGGCCTGCTCCTCGGCCCCTCCGGGGTCGTCGGCGAGCGCTGCGTGCGCCACCTTCGCGTCGGCCGCGGGGCCGGGTACCGGTGCCGCCGGGTCGCCGTCCACGGGGTTCGCGGCGTCCGGCTCGGGGCGGGAGACCTCGACCTGCGGTGCGGGCTCGGCGACCGGGCGGGCGGGGACGGGGGCGGCGGGCCGGACGGCGAGATCGGCCAGGTCGGTCAGGTCGTCGTCGAGCTCGGTGTCGTCGACCCACCGCACCACGCGCCCGCCGGCCACCGGGTGCCCGTTGCTGCGCCGGGCGAGCAGGTCCTCCGGCTGCGGTCCGGGTCCCACGGCTGCCTCCTCGGCCCGGCGGTCGCACGCCGCCGCGCGCACCTCCTCGATCACCTTCGCGGCGCGGACGGCGTCACCGCCGTCGGAGAACGTGAAGTCGTAGCAGTTCCCCCCGCGGTCCATGATGTGCACGACGGACCGCACCGCGGAGACGTCGGTGACCTGGTCGAACCCGATCGTGTGCGCAGGGCGCTCCGGCGCGGCGCTGGTGACGACCAGCTCGCTGCGCGTCAGGGCCACGATGGCCGGCCGGTCGTCGACCAGGACGGCCCACACCGGCGTCCACTCCGAGACCAGGTCCGACCAGTTCTCCCGCATCGCGTCCCGCGGACGCCGGTGGCTCTGCGGGCAGGTGGAGAGGTAGCAGGACGACATGGAGCAGCAGTACCCCACCCCCGGAGCCCGGACCTGCGGCTTCACCCGACCGAGCGAGCCGCGTCATACGCCGGGGAGGCCCCGCGGGGCCGGTCACGCGGCGGTCAGGGCGGGCGCGGACAGCTCGCGCATCCCGGCCGGGGTCACCCTGGCGGGCACCCGCTGGCCCGTGGCGCACACGCGGACCGGGGCGATGAGGCCGGCGCGGGCCAGGCGGTGGGCGGCGGGCTGGTCGCAGCAGTAGCGGCCCCCCAGCAGCAGGTCGGGTTCGGCGCCCCAGCTGAGCTCGGCGTCGCCCGCGGCCACAGCGCGCAGGATGGCGCGGTCGCGACCGCTGAGCCGGACCTCGGTGATGAACTCCATCGTTCCCCTCCTCGTGCCCACGACCGCTGGGTTTCCCGGTCGAACGGTGTCAATGATGTCGACCGGACGGACGCGGCGGACTCATCGCCGCGGCCACAACGATGCGCCGGGAGGAGAGGTTTTCCTGCCCATCGGGCAACCCCCACCGCGCTCGCGTGGTTCTTCGCCGGGCCACACTCAGTAGCGGTCCGGGTCGACTACGGTGGCCGCCAACCATCCGGTCGGGGAGCGGAGGAGCCACTTTGCAGGCCGACGGCCCGTCGATCCGGATCTTCGTCGCCATGCCGGGAACCACGATGGGCGACGGCGCCGACCTCTGGGACGACATCGCCGAGATCAAGGCGAACCTGCTGCAGCCGGCGGCCGACCGCATCGGCCAGCGGTTGGGCAGACCCACGGAGCTCGTCATCGAGAAGGACAAGCTCGCGATGGGGTGGATCCACGGATCGATGTATGCCGAGGCCTACCGAGCCGACGTCTACATCGCCGACCTCACCGGCGCGAATCCGAACGTCTACCTGGAGCTGGGGGTGCGTTGGGCCGTCCGGGACGGCGTCACGATCCCGATCACGCAGCGGATCGCGGACGTGCGGTTCAACGCTCAGGCGAACCGCGTGATCCCCTACGGCGGGATGCCGAACCAGCTGCGCCCGGCGATCGAGCAGATCGTCTCGGCGGCGGTCGAGGGGCTCCAGGACCCCGGCCGCGTCGACAGCCCGGCTCGGATCAGCTCCCCCACCGTCGCGATCGAGCGGTCTGAGCTCGACGGTCTGCGCCAGGAGCTGGAGCGCCTGCGCACGGAACGGGCCGACGACCTGGTCAACGCGGCCCACGCCGCGGAATGGCATCACGCGGTCGCCCTACTCCGCCAGGCGATCGAGCGCAACGAGCACAACTTCGCGGCCCACTTCCACCTCGGCGTCCTGCTCCGGAAGGGCTCCAAGCACGACGACGCGGTGTCGGCGTTGCGCGATGCCGCGCGCATCAAGCCGAACGACGCCGAGGTGTGGCGTGAGCTGGGCGTCGCGCTGAGCCTCGGCGGCCGGTTCGACGAGGCCGAGGAGGCCTTCCAGCGTTCACTCGGCCTGGACCCGGCGAACAAGGAGACGCACTCCAACCGGGGTGGCAACTACCGCAGGCTGGCCCGCCGCTCGACCGATCCGAGTAGCCGCTCCGCCAGCCTCCAACAGGCCAAGGCGTCCTACGGGCAGGCCCACGAGATCGACCACAGCGACACCTACCCGTTGATCAACATGGCGCTGGTCGACGTCGGGCTGGACAGCGAGCTGACCGACGAGGAGATCCTGGAGAAGCTCGACCTGCTGACCCGGCTCGCGGTCATGAACGAACCCGACGATCCGTGGAAGCGGCTCGACCGCACGACGACCCTCGCGCTGCGCGGCGACGCCGGCGCGGCCGTCGACGCGGCCCGCGCGGCGGTGGAGCGCATCGCGGCGGACGAGCTGGCCTCACACCTGCGCTCGGCCGCCGACCCGCTCGAGGACTCCCTCGCGAGCCCTTCCGTGCGCGCCGAGCAGCGCGCCGCGATCTCGGGCGTCCTGGCCGTGTTTGCCGAAGCCCTGGCGTCCGCCGGGGCGGATCGGCGCTGACCGGAGCGACGAGCCGCGCCCACCGCCGGAATGGGGTCGTTCACCCCTCACGGCGACCGCCCCGGGGAACGCACGATGGCAGCGGCCTCCCGGCAGCGGTTCCGATCGGGGATGCCACCGGACCGTTGGGGGGCGTCCATGACCGAGCACGTGTGCCGCGGATTGCGGATCGGGGTCGTGGCACGTGGTCGCTGAAGCGGTCTTCCTGGTCGCTCGGGTGGTCGTCGGCGGGATGTTCCTGGTCGCGCTGGTGTCCAAGGCCCGCGACCTCCCGTCGTTCCGCACGGCGGTGCGGGGGTTCGGGGTGGTGCCGCGGCGCCTGGAACGGCCGGTGGTGGCCGCCGTGCTGGGGGCGGAGGCGGCGGTCGTCCTGCTGCTGGTCGGCCGGTCGTCGGCCGCGGTCGGGCTCGGTGCCGCGGCGCTCCTGCTGACCGCGTTCGCGACGGGGATGGCGCGCGTGCTCGCCCGGGGCGACCGGGTGCCGTGCGGCTGCTTCGGCCGGTCGACCGCGCCGATCGGGCGGGCCCACGTCTGGCGCAACGGGCTGCTCGCGGGCGCGGCCGTGACCGGACTGGTCGCCGGCGCGAGCTCCCACGCGCGGTTGGACGGCCCGGTGCTGCTGGTCGTGTCGCTGTTCGCGGCGGCGGTGGTCGTGGTGCTCGTGCTGTCCGACCAGCTGCTGGCCGTGCCGGAGCCACCGCCCCGGCGGCCCCATCGACCGCCGGTCGGCAACCCGTCGACCGGGGCAACGAGGAAGAGGTAACGCCCATGGTGAACCGACTCGCCGACCGGATCCTGAATGCGGTGCTGCCGCACCAGAAGGCCGCCGCACCGTGCGGGCCCTACGTCATCTCCGGCTGCTACTGCTCGGGCGGCCTGCGGTACGGCAAGAAGTGCCGCGACTGCACGGGCGCCGGCGGGGGCTGCACCCCCTGCAACATCGTCATCGGGGCCTGCTGAGCGGGTCCACGGCCCGGGTCGCCGGGGCGGGCACCGGTCGGTGCCCGGCCCGGCGGTCCCTCGAACATCCTCGGACGGGAGGTCGACCCGTGCTGGTCGCGATCGTCGTGCTGCTGGCCATGCTCGTGCTGGCGAACATGCTGCTGACGTGGGGGATGCTGCGGCGCCTGCGGGCGCTGCAGGACCAGGTCGGGGCCGGGTTCGCCGCCCCGGTCGGGAACGGTCTGCACCCCGGTGACCGGGCCCCGGACTTCTCCGCGCTGACGCCGGCGGGCGACACCGTCACGCGCGACGAGGTCGTGCGCGGGGAGACCGTGCTGGTCTTCCTCTCGCCGCACTGCGAGGCGTGCGAGACGCACCTGCCGTCGGTGCGGGAGCTGGGGCGCGGGGCGCGGGCCGCCGTCGCCGTGGTCGACGGGACCCGCGAGGAGTCCGGGCACCTGGTGGACGGGCTGCGGGGCGACGTGCCGGTGCTGTTCGCCCCGCGCGCGGCCACCGACATGCTCGAGCGCTACCGGGTCAACTCCTACCCGTCGTCCTACGTGGTCGGGGCGGACGGGCGGATCACCGGCAGCCACCTCGGCCTCGACGAGCTGCTCCCGACCCGGACGTGACGGGCCGGGCGGCGCTGGCCGGGCTCGGGTCGGTCGCCGCGGCGCTGGGCCTGGCCAGGTGGGCGCTCACCGTCGTGACGGTGACCAGCGGCAGCATGGCGCCGACGCTGCGGGTGGGCGACCGGGCCCTCGTGCGGCGGTGCGGTGGTGGTGCGGTCCGGCGCGGTGACGTCGTGCTGGCCCTGCTGCCGCCCGCGGGTCACGCGGTCGTCCTGCCGGAGCCCGCGGAGTCGGCACCGCCCGGCGGCCGGCTGCCGGAGTCCGGACCGGGCGTGGAGGTCCCGGACCGGTTCGTCAAGCGGGTGGTGGCCCTCCCCGACGACGTGCTGCTGCGGGAGGACGTGCTGGCGATGCTCGCCCCCGGCCGCCGCCCGCCCGACGGCCTGCCCCACGGGTGGAAGATCCCGCCGCACAGCTGCTTCGTCGTCGGCGACGGGGTGGAGAGCGAGGACTCCCTGGCCTGGGGGCCGCTGCCGCTCCCGCTGGTCGTCGGGCAGGTGGTGGCGCGCGCGCCGTCGGCGGCCGAGCCCCGGTGGCGGCGGGTGCCCGCGTCGCCGTGGTCGGCCTGACCCGGCGCTGCTCCCCCCGCCGTCCAGAGCACGTCCAGCACGGCGTGCGACGTTCGACCGCGGGCGGCCGTCGGGGCCGCCCGTCGCGTGGGGGGAGTGCACGTGGACGCTGGAGCTCGACCGGTCGACGCCGTGGCCCGTCCGAGCGTGGTCCTCATCGACGACCACCCGGTGGTGCTGGCCGGGATGCGCACCTGGTTCCGGCGGGCGGGCATCGCCGTCCTGGCCACCGGGGGCACCCCGGACGTGGCGTGGCGCTCCCCCGGTGCCGCGGCCGACGTGGTCGTGCTGGACCCGCACCCGGCGGGCCGGGCCGAGCCGGGCCGGGCCGACCTCGACCGGCTGGTGGCCGGCGGGCGCCGGGTGGTGGTCCACACCACCCACCACGACGAGGGGGCGGGCGCGCGATGTTGCCGGGTCGGTGGCGCCGTCGTCGCGAAGGCGCGGGGCGAGGCGCACCTGGTCGCCGCCGTGCTCGCCGCCGCCGGTCACCGGCCCGGCCCGGCGCCGTCCCGGTCGCCCGCGCTGCCCCGACCGCGGCTCACCGCCCGGGAGCGCGACGTGCTGCTCACCTGGCTGCGCTGCGAGTCCAAGCGGACGACCGCCACCCTGTGCCACGTCTCCCCGCGCACGGTCGAGGGCTACATCGACCGGGTGCGGCTGCGCTACGCCGAGGTCGGGCGCCCCGCGCCGACGAAGGCGAGCCTGGTCGCCCGCGCGCTCCAGGACGGTCTGCTCACCCTCGACGACCTCTGACCGCGAACAATGCCTTTTCACACACGCATTCGCGATCGACGACCGGGCGGCTCCATCCCGATCCCGTTACCGGTGGGCACGCCAGAACGGGCGGACGCACGCCGGGTTTGAGAACATCCCGGCCATGGCAGATCCCGTTCCCTCCGGCAGCGACGTCTCCTCCGGCACCTACAAGTGCACCCAGTGCGGCTACGAGCTCGGCGTCACCTCGACCAAGAACCTCCCCCCGTGCCCCAGCTGCGGAAACGGCCACTGGGACACCCTGACCGGCGGCGACTCGGTGCACGACCCCTACCCCAACCGCAAGTAGCGGGCCGGCCGGTGGTCAGCCGGTGTGCAGGACGAGGAACAGGAAGCTCGGGCCGGTCGTCAGGGCGCGCAATTCCTCCGGGAACCGCTCGCGGGCGGCCGTAACGGGCTGCGGTTCGCCGATGGTCGAGAGTCGGAAGTCGGCCGCGGTGAAGGCATCGGTCATCGCGTGCAGCGGCGGTTCCAGAACCTCATCGCAGGCGTTCTGGATGCCGTTCTCGTTCTCGCCGCGTACGCCTCGGCGAGGCGGTCGTAGTCGTTCACCGGAGCCATGCGCGGATCCTGGCCCGCGAACGCCCCGGCCAACCGCTCTCGCGGTGGGCCGGGGCGTCGTCGGGTGGGGCGGTCAGCGCAGGTCGAACCGGTCCAGGTTCATGACCTTGTCCCAGGCCGTGACGAAGTCGCGGACGAACTTCTCCTTGGCGTCGTCGGCGGAGTAGACCTCGACGATGCCGCGCAGGATCGAGTTCGAGCCGAAGACCAAGTCGGCCGCGGTGGCGGTGCGCACCACGTCGCCCTGGGCGTCGCGGCCCTCGAAGACGCCCTCGTCGACCGACGTGCTCCAGTCGACGCCGAGGTCGAGCAGGTTGCGGAAGAAGTCCTGCGAGAGGACCCCCGGGCGGTCGGTGAAGACGCCGTGCTGCACGCCGCCGGTGTTCGCGCCCAGCACGCGCAGGCCGCCGACCAGCACGGTCAGCTCCTTGGCCGTGAGCTCGAGCATGTAGGCGCGGTCGACGAGCAGCATCTCCGGGTTCAGCTTCACGTCCGGGGCGATCCAGTTGCGGAAGCCGTCGCCCTGCGGCTCCAGGTACTGGAAGGTGTCGACGTCGGTCTGCTCCTGCGAGGCGTCCGTGCGGCCGAGGCTGACCGGAACGGTCGTGCTCACGCCCGCGTCCGCGGCGGCCTTCTCCACCGCGGCGGCGCCGGCCAGCACGATGGTGTCGGCGAGCGAGACGGGCTTGCCGAACGCCTGGCGGACCTCGTCGAGCTTGGCGATGACCTCCTGCGTCCCGGCGTTGACCGGCCAGCTGGCCTGCGGCTCCAGGCGCAGGCGGGCGCCGTTCGCGCCGCCGCGCATGTCGGTGCCGCGGTAGGAGGCGGCCGACGACCATGCGGTGTGCACGAGCTGGGAGACCGTCAGGCCCGAGGCGAGGACCTGGCGCTTGAGCTCGGCGACGTCGGGCTCCGAGAGCAGCTCGTGCTCGACCGGCGGGAGCGGGTCCTGCCAGCGCTGGACCTCCTGGGGCACCCACGGTCCGACGTAGCGCGAGACCGGGCCCATGTCGCGGTGCAGCAGCTTGAACCAGGCCCGCCGGTAGGCGTCGGCGAACAGCTCGGGGTCGTCGCGGAAGCGCTCGGAGATCGCCCGCAGCCCCGGGTCGATGATCAGCGCCATGTCGGCCGTGGACATCATGGGCGGGTTCTTCTTGCCCGGGATGTGCGCGTCGGGGACCAGCTCCTGGCCCTCGGGCTCCCTGGGCTTCCACTGCTTGGCGCCCGCGGGGCTCGTGGTGAGCTCCCACTGGAAGCCGAACAGCGTCTCCCAGTAGCTGTTGTCCCACGTCGTGGGCGTCGGGGTCCAGGCGCCCTCGAGACCGCTGGTGACGGTGTCGGCGCCCTTGCCGGTGCCGTTCTCGTTCTTCCAGCCCAGGCCGCCGGAGTACACCGGGGCGCCCTCCGGCTCGGGGCCGACGAGCTCGGGGTTGCCTGCGCCGTGCGCCTTGCCGAAGGTGTGGCCGCCGGCGACGAGGGCGACGGTCTCCTCCTCGTTCATCCCCATCCGGGCGAAGGTCACCCGGATGTCGTGGGCCGACGCGAGCGCGTCCGCCGAGCCCTTCGGGCCCTCCGGGTTGACGTAGATCAGACCCATGGTGACGGCGCCCAGCGCGCCCTCGAGCTCCAGCGGGGTGTCGTCGGTGCTGTAGCGCTCGTCGCCGAGCCAGGTGTCCTCCGGGCCCCAGAAGACCTCCTCGGGCTGCCACACGTCCTCGCGGCCGAAGGCGAAGCCGAAGGTCTGGAAGCCCATGTCCTCGTGGGCGACGTTGCCGGCGAGCACCAGCAGGTCGGCCCAGGACAGGCTGCGACCGTACTTCTGCTTGATCGGCAGCAGCAGGCGGCGGGCCTTGTCGAGGTTGCCGTTGTCGGGCCAGCTGTTGAGCGGGGCGAAGCGCTGCTCGCCCGCGCCGCCGCCGCCGCGGCCGTCGACCTGGCGGTAGGTGCCGGCGGCGTGCCAGGACATGCGGATGAACAGCGGGCCGTAGTGGCCCCAGTCGGCGGGCCACCAGTCCTGGGAGGTGCGCATGACCTGGACGATGTCGGCCTTGAGGGCGTCGAAGTCCAGCTGGGCGACGGCCTTCTTGTAGTCGAAGTCGTCGTCGCCGAGCGGGTCGGAGTCGCGCGAGGGCTTGTTGAGCACCGACAGCTCGACCTGGTTCGGCCACCAGTCGCGGTTGCTGCGCGGCCGGCCGCTGCCATCGAAGCTGGGGCCCTCGAGGGCCGGGTTCTCGCTCTCGCTGCGGCTCTCGGTGGTGTCGGTGCCCTGCGGGCTCGCGGACGAGTCACGGGGCTTCGGGTCGGCCACAGCCGGGTTCTCGCTCTCGGGGGGCACGTCGGTCCTTCCTCAGTGGGGTGCCGGTCCGGGAGGGCCGGCCTGGTGGTGGGGTGCGGCAGGCGTCAGCGGCCCGCGGGCGGGGACTGGCAGGCGGGGCACAGGCCCCAGTACACGATCTCGGCCTCGTCGATGCGGAAGCCGGCGTCGTCGGATGCGGTCAGGCAGGGAGTCTCACCGATGGCGCAGTCGACGTCGCTCACCACGCCGCAGGAGCGGCACACGAGGTGGTGGTGGTTGTCGCCCACCCGCGCCTCGTAGCGGGCGACCGAACCGGCCGGCTGGAAGCGGCGGACCAGGCCGGCGTCGGTGAGGACGCGCAGGACGTCGTACACGGTCTGGTGCGACACCGACCCGAGCCGCGCCCGGGTCGCCGCGAGCAGGGTCTCGGTGTCGGAGTGCGGGTGCTCGTGCACCGCCGACAGCACGGCCTTGCGCGGCTCGGTGACGCGCAGCGCGGCCTCCCGGAGGAGGCGCTCGGCCTGCGGTGGCGTCTGCACGGCACCGATCCCACCACGAAGACTTGATTGGATCAAGTCCAGAACACGGATGGGCGAAACCCCCGCACCGGTCATGGACCGGGGCCCCGGGCGGAGGACGGCCGGGCGATCACCGGCGGGTCGGGCGCACCCCACCTCGACGTGGGGTTCGCGCGACGGGGCGGTTCAGAGCCGCACGGCCGTGCGGATCAGCCCGGCGAGGGCGCGGGAGCGGCTGTGCGGGGGCCAGGCGATGTGGGTGACGACGGACGGCGCGTCGGTCAGCGGGACGGCGGCGTGCTCGGCCCACAGCCAGGAGCGGCCGTACTCGGGGTAGACGGCGACGGTGCGCCCGAGCGCCACCAGTTGGGCCAGTTGCAACTGGTCGGTGATCTCGGGCCCCGGGCCGGGCGGGTACCGGCCGTCGCGGCCGGGCCAGCGGGCCAGCGGCAGGCCGGGGACATCGCTGACGTCGGCCAGGGACAGCGACGGGCGGGCGGCGAGGGGGTGCCCGGCGGGCAGGATGGCGATCTGCCCCTCGGTCGAGAGCTCCTCGCTGTCGAAGCCGACGAGGGAGTTGAACGGCGTGTACATCAGCGCCACGTCGGCGCGGCCGTCGCGCAGCATCGCCTCCTGCTCGCAGAGCCCGCACAGCAGCACCTCGACCTCGGCGGCGCCGGGCTCGGCCGCGTGCGCGTCGAGGAGCTTCTGGAGCAGCTCGTGGGACCCGGCGGCCTTCGCCGCCAGCACCAGGCGTTCGCGGGGGCCGTCGGCGCCACCGGCGCGGCGGGCGCGACGGGCGGCGGCGGCGGTCGCGTCCAAGGCCGCGCGGCCCTCCTGCAGCAGCACCTCGCCCGCGCCGGTCAGCGTGACGCCGCGGCGGTTGCGCTCCAGCAGATCGACGCCCAGTCGCCGCTCCAGCTGCTGGATCGCCCGGGACAGCGGTGGCTGGGCCATGCCGAGGCGCTCGGCGGCGCGGCCGAAGTGCAGCTCCTCGGCGACGGCCACGAAGTACCTCAGCTCGCGGGTCTCCAGGGTGGCCACCGCCAGAGGGTACCTCGGTGATACCTCCCGGGTATTACAGCGCACCGCATCGGTCTTGGCCGCACCGGTCGTCCACGGCCGACCATCGACGGCGTGAGCGAAACGAAGACCGCGCTGGTGACCGGCGCGAACAAGGGCATCGGGTACGAGATCGCGGCCGGGCTGGGCGCCCTCGGGTACCGCGTGGCCGTGGGAGCCCGCGACCGGGCCCGGCTCGACACCGCCGTCGAGAAGCTGCGGGTCGTCGGGGTGGACGCGTTCGGCGTGCCGCTGGACGTGACCAGCGACCGGAGCGCCACCGCGGCCGCCGAACTGGTCGAACGGCAGGCCGGGCGCCTGGACGTCCTGGTCAACAACGCCGGCATCTCCGGCCCGACGGGGCCGGACTGGACGCAGGACCCCTCCGCGCTCGACCTCGACGTCGTCCGCGCCGTGGTCGAGACCAACGTCCTCGGCGTCATCCGGGTGACCAACGCGATGCTGCCGCTGCTGAGGCGCTCGGCCTCGCCGCGCATCGTCAACGTCTCCAGCAGCGTCGCCTCGCTGACCCGGCAGGCGGATCCGGACATCGACGTCGGTCCGATCATGGCGGCCTACGCGCCGTCGAAGACGTTCCTCAACGCCGTCACCGTGCAGTACGCCAGGCGGTTCGCCGGCACGGGCATCCTGATCAACGCCGCGTGCCCGGGCCTGGTCGCGACCGACTTCACCGGCTTCCAGGGGCCCCGCACCCCCGAGCAGGGCGCCGCCACGGCCATCCGCCTCGCCACACTGCCCGACGGCGGCCCGACCGGTTCGTTCGTCGAGGACGCCGGCGTCATCCCCTGGTGATCACGTCGTCCCCGGCGGGGTCGGCGTCCAGGCGCTTGCGGCTGTACTGCGCGATCAGGAACAGGACCGATCCGACGACCAGGTAGCCCGCCGCGATCAGCCAGGACTCGGCCGCCTGCTGGGTGAGCAGCACGATGCTCGCGATGACGGCCAGGATGGGCACGATGATCGGCACGGAGAAGTGCTCGTGCTCGACCCGGTCCTTGCGCAGCACGATCGCCGAGATGTTGGTCGCGATGAACACCAGCACCAGCAGCAGCACGGTGGTGTCGGCCAACTGGCCGATGTTGCCGACGAAGCTCATGCCGATGGTGGCCGCACCGACGGCGACGATCGCCACCCACGGGGTGCCGCGCTTGGCCGCCACCCGGCCGAACACCGACGGCAGCAGGCCGAGCCGGGCGAGGCCGTAGGTGGCCCGGCTGGCCATCACCATGAACAGCAGCGCCCCGTTGGCGATCGCGACCAGGGCGATCAGGGAGAAGAACCACCCCGGGACGGACAGACCGGCTGCGTTGATCACCTCGAGCAGCGGGCCGGTGGAGTCGGCCATGGTGGCCGGGTCGACCACGATCGCCGCGCCGAGCGCGATCAGCAGGTAGATGACGCCTGCGGTGCAGATCGCCCCGAACAGGGCCCGCGGGTACGCCCGGGACGGGTCCTTCACCTCCTCGGCCATGTTCGCGGCGGCCTCGAAGCCGAGGAAGGAGAAGAACGCGATGACCGACGCGGCGAAGGCGCCCATCAGGATGGGCTGGTCGGGCGACGGGGTGAGGATCCGGCTCGGGTCCCCCTGCCCACTGCCGAACACGATGGCCGCCACCACGATCACCAGCACCAGGCCCGACACCTCGATGACGGTCATCACGACGTTCGCCGAGAGCGACTCCCGCACCCCGCGCAGGTTGATCGCGATCAGCAGCAGCAGGAACACGACCGAGACGGGCGCCGCGGGCACGTCGACCAGCTCGCTGAGGTAGTCGCCCGCGAACGCGTTGGCCAGCAGCGCCGAGGTGGTGATGCCCGAGGACAGCATCAGGAACCCGATCACGAAGGACGGGTACGGCTTGTCGAACGCGCGTTGCACGTAGCGGCAGGCCCCACCGGCGTGCGGGTACTTGGTGATCATCTCCGCGTAGGTGCCCGCGGTCAGCAGGGCGAGCACCAGTGCGAGCACGAGCGGCAGCCACAGCATGCCGCCGACGTCCGCGGCCATGGTGCCGACCAGCGTGTAGATCCCGGCGCCCAGCGTGTCGCCGACGATGAAGAAGAACAGCAGCAGCACGCCGACCGTCCGCTTCAGCTTCGTCGCGGGGGGTGCCGGCGGCCCGATGTCCGTCGCTTCGACCATTTCGGCATGCTCGCACGCGGTTGTCGTAGCCGCAGGGCCTGCGGAAAGGCGAAACACGCCGGTCAAAAGGCCGACACCGGGAGGCCGGCTGCCGCAGAGAGATCCTTCCCCGTCGCGGGCGTCAGTGCAGCGCCTCCGCGCCGATCACGGACAGCAGTTGCAGCTTGTCGTAGCTCTCGCTGCCCGGGACCGCGGTGTAGACGAGCAGCATGTGCGACTGCTGCGGGTCGAGCAGCCGCTGGCAGTACAGCTCCAGCGGACCGAGCTGGGGGTGGACGAAGCGCTTGACGTCGTCGGGCGTGAGGCCGACCTCGTGGTCGTCCCACAGGCTGCGGAACTCGTCGCTCTGCGCGAGGAGGATGTCGGCGTAGTGCGCCGCGCGTGAGCCGGGTCCGCGCAGGGTGGCGACCTGGCGCAGGCCCGCGGCGTACATCCGGGAGAGGAACGGGCGGTCCTCGGGAGGGTACAGCTCCCGCTCGCCGGGATCGGTGAACCACCGGTAGCCGCGGCTGCGCGCCGGGCCGGTGAAGCCGGTCGTGTCACCGGTGAGGGCGACGCCCAGCGGCGTCTGCCGCAACGTCTCGCCCAGCTCGGTGACGATCTCCGCGGGGGTGTCGTCGAGCCGGTCGAGGATGCGCAGCAGACCGGGGCTGACGTGCTCGCTGGCCGCACCCCGCACGGGCGGGTTGTGCCCGGCGAGCCGGAACAGGTGGTCGCGCTCGTCGAGCGAGAGGTGCAGTCCCTGCGCGATCGAGGCGATCATCTGCGGTGACGGCTGGGGGCCGCGCTCCCGCTCGATCCGCGCGTAGTAGTCGGTCGACATGTGGCAGATCGAGGCCACCTCCTCCCGCCGCAGCCCGCTGGTCCGGCGGCGCGACCCCCGCGGGAGGCCGACGTCCTCCGGCTGCAGCGACTCCCGGCGGCGGCGCAGGAACGCCGCCAGCCCCGCTCGATCGATCATCGGTTCCGCCTTCTCCTCGGTGCTGTGCCGTTCCTACCGCCGCGGCGCGCACGCTGCCACGGCTCGTCGATCCCCCCTCGGCGGTGTGGGGCGGCCTCCGCAGCCACGGATCGGGAGGCCGTGGTCGTCCCCGCGACGACGCGCGAGCCTCGGTGACGAACACCCCGTTCGCGAAGGAGAACCACATGACGGACGAAACGGCCACGGCGCCCCCGCGGAAGGCGCCCGACAAGGAGGAGCAGGCGAGCTTCGCCGCGGCCGCCCGCCAGGCGCTGGAGAGCTCGGGGGGCTGGGTCGGGATCGCCGCCGCCGCCCTGCCCACGGCGGCGTTCGTCGCCGTCAACTCGATCAGCGGGCTGGACTGGGCGTTCATCGCCCTCGCCGGGGCCACGCCCGTCGCGTTCGGGATCCGCATCGCCCGCCGGGAGCCGGTGCGGGCCGCGGTGGTCGGGCTCGTCGTCGCCGCGGTGTGCGCGGCCGTCGCCGCCCTCTCCGGGGACGCCCGGGCCTTCTTCCTCATCCCCACGGTGCTCCCCGCGGTGTTCCTGGTGATCACCCTCGGCTCGCTGCTCGTCCGCCGGCCGCTGACCGCGCCCGTGCTCAACCGGATGGCCGGTGGACCCCGCGACTGGCGCCGCCACGCCGCGCTGCGGCGCATCTACACGATCACCACGTGGTTCGCCGTCGCCTTCTTCGGCGTCAACTTCGTCCTCCGGTTGGTGGCCTTCCTGGCCGACCAGCTGGCGATCCTCACCGTCCTCGAGGTCGCCGCCGCACCGGCCGGGCTCGCGCTGGCCGGGTTCAGCATCGTCGCCGCCCGCCGCGCGGTCGCCTCGGTCGCCTCGGTCGAGAGCTGACCCGCACCACCACCGACGACAAACGTTCAGGAGCACAGCCATGCCACACACACCCGACATCACCGTCCCCGACCTCACCGGCAAGCGCGCCGTCGTCACCGGGGCGAGCGACGGCTTCGGTCTCGGCCTCGCCCGCAGGCTCGCCGCCGCAGGCGCCGAGGTCCTCATGCCGGTCCGCAACCCGCGCAAGGGAGAGGCGGCGGTCGCCGCGATCCGCAAGCAGGTCCCGTACGCGAACGTCTCGCTGCGCGCGCTCGACCTGTCCTCGCTCGGCTCCGTCGCCGCGCTCGGCGTGACCCTGCGCGAGGAGGGGCAGCCGATCCACATCCTCATCAACAACGCCGGTGTGATGACCCCACCCGACCGGCGGACCACCGCCGACGGGTTCGAGCTGCAGCTCGGCACCAACCACCTCGGCCACGTCGCCCTCGTCGCCCACCTGCTGCCCCTGTTGCGGGCCGGGCGCGCCCGGGTGACCTCGCAGCTCAGCGTGGCCGCGCGCTCGGGCACCATCAACTGGGACGACCTGAACTGGGACCGCTCCTACAACGGCATGCGCGCCTACAGCCAGTCGAAGATCGCGTTCGGGCTCTTCGGCCTCGAGCTCGACCGGCGCAGCCGGGCCGGCGGCTGGGGCATCACCAGCAACCTCTCCCACCCCGGGGTCGCCCCGACGAACCTGCTCGCGGCCCAACCCGTGATCGGACGCGACCGGGACACCCCTCGGATGCGGCTGATCCGCGGGCTGTCCCGGCGGGGAATCCTGCTCGGAACGGTCGAGACCGCGCTGCTGCCCGCCCTCTACGGCGCGACCTCGCCGAAGGCCGAGGGCGGGCGGTTCTACGGGCCGGACGGCTTCGGGAACCTCGGCGGCGGCCCCGCGGAGCAGGATCTCTACCGCCCGCTGCGCAACAACGGCGACGCGGTGCGCATCTGGCGCATCTCCGAGGAGCTGACCACGGTGCCCTTCCCGACGGCCGAGGCGGGTCGGCCGCACTCCGTGAACGACAACGTCGCGTAGCCAGACGGCCCCACATCCCTCGGCCGCCCGCCCCCACCCCCCTCCCCCGTGTCAGGAAAGCCACCATCAGGGCACCAGACGTCCTGATGGTGGCTTTCCTGACTGTCGATCAAGGGGGGCGAGGGCCACGTCGCCGTCTCCTGAGCCATCGGGACCTCGCCCCACGCGATCAGATCCACGGCGCGAAGACGGCCGGCGGGGCCTCGACGGGCAGTACCGGTCCGCCGTTGAGCAGCGACGCCGCCCTGGCCTGGACCATCAGGGCGCGCAGCGCGTCCTGCCGGCGAGGGCAGGGGTACGCGGTCGGCCCGTCGTGCAGCTCCGCCGGCTCGCACGAGCCGTCGGCGCCCCGGACGTGGACGGCGAGGATGCGCAGCGGGAGCCGACCGCACCCGGCCAGCTCCATCACGGCCTCGGAGAACCCGGGCTCCTCGTCGTCCCTCACGGATGCACCTCAACCGTGTGCGGGCTGGGGTCGGCCATCTGCGCGTTGCGCGTGCCCGGCGCGCAACGCGCCACCCCGCTCCGCCGGTGGGTCCACCACCCCCCGCGGCGCTCGATGGCCGCCGAGCAGTGCCGGCACTCGGCGATCTCGTGCACGACACGGCTGCGTGGTGGCTCCGTCATGTGGCCCAGCCCTCCCCCATAGATCAGATCCGATCGGCGTAGCGACCCGGTCACGCCCGGTGCAGCGGTCGAGCTAGGCCGCACATGCCGCAAAACGCGCACGGCACGACTCTAGCGCCTAGCACGCACGGAGCGCAGCAAGCGACCCTGACCTCTGCATACGGTGATCGAGTGGCAGACCAGACGGGCGAGGAGCCGGACGACGCGGCTCGCCCTCGGCTGCTCACGACAGGGGAGCTGGCGAAGGCGCTGGGCCTCCGGCCCCGGACGATTCAGAAGTACCGTGCGGAGGGCTTGATCACCCCCGCCGAGGAGTCGATCGGCGGTCACGCTCGCTGGGTCGAAGCGGACGTCCGGGACCAGATGCGCGAGCTGCGGGAGCGGCGCAAGCGGGAGCGCGACTCCGAGTAGCGGACCGGCGCGGGCCCTGCGAGACGCATCGGGACCTGCGCCGGGAAGGCCAACTCGCCGTCGAGCGGGACGTCAGGGCTGTTCCGACGGCGCGTGGGAGCCGTGGTGTACCGCTCGACGCGACCGACCCGGCCACCGACTCCCCAACCTACTGGCCGGTACTCCTACGGATACCCCGGTCCGCGGCGGCGGCCAGACTCCTCACGTGCGGACTTCCACCAACATCGGCCTGCAGACGACGGCGTACGTGCTGGCCCTGACCATCTGCCTGGCCGCGCCCGGATCGTCACTGCTGGCCTACGTGTTCACCCCGATCGGCCTGCTCGTCACGCTGGCCCCGCTGATCTTCGCCGTGGCGATCCGGAAGCGTGGCCGGATCGACCCGGCGGTGCGAGCCCCGTTCCTGGTCGCGGCCGCACTCCTGGTGACCGCCGCCGCCTTCCGCCACGAGGACGACGCGCACGGCGGCTTCGTCCCCGCGGTCCGGCTGTTCGCTCCCGGCGCCGCGCCGTCCGCGGCGATCGAGGAGTTCCTCTGGATGGTGGGGCCCTGCGCGCTGGTCGGCTTCCTCGGCGCGCTGCTCTGGATCGCGGTCGCCGCGGCGGCCGCCGGGCTGGACTCCGCCGCGGTCCACCTGGGCGAGCCCGCGCGGCTCTGACCCGCGCACCGCCTGATGACCGCACGTCGGGCAGGCTTGCGGTAGCCGACGATCGGGGGACGGTATGGACCGGGAACCGGTGTCCACCTCACGGCTGCGGGTGCGGCCCCGGCACTGCGACGCCCAGGCGATGGTGCACGCCGCCCGCTACTACGAGTTCTTCGAGGACGCCTTCCTCGACTGGCTCGACGTCCACGCCGGCGGCTACCGGCGGCTGCGCGAGCGGTCCGGCGTCGACATGGTCATCGTGACCAGCGGCTGCGAGTACCGCGCACCGGCCCGCCTCGACGACGACCTCGTCCTCGACTGCCGGCCCGAACGGGTCGGGCGGACGTCGCTGACCCTGCGCTGCACGGTCCGGCGCGGCGAGGAGGTGCTGGCCGTCGGCCAGACCACCTACGTCTGCGTGCGCGCCGGCGCGCCCGTCCCCGTCCCCGATGCGCTGCGAGCGGCCCACTGACCTCGCCGTTCGCCACGAAGTGCGGATGGGCGCCGCCGGCTGAGGCGGCTCAGCGGCCGTCCAGCAGCGGCCGCGCCGGGTCCCACGGGTCGCCGCGGCGCCGGCGCGCCATCCCCGACAGCGCCTCCAGCACCACCCGGTTGGCCAGGAAGCTGGTCAGCTCGGCGTGGTCGTAGGGCGGGCTGACCTCCACCACGTCCATCCCGACGACCGGCAGCTCGACCGCGATCCGGCGCACGGCGTCGAGCAGCTGGCGCGCGGTGAGCCCGCCCGGCTCGGGGGTGCCGGTGCCGGGGGCGTGCGCGGGGTCGCACACGTCGACGTCGACGGAGAGGAACACGCCGTCGCAGTCGTCCAGCGCGATCGCGAACGCCTCGGTGAGGCAGGCGTCGAGGCCGCGCACCCCGATCTCGGTCATCTCGTAGGACCGCATCCCCTGCTCGGCCATCCAGGTCAGGGTCTCCGGCCCCGGCCAGTACCCGCGCAGGCCCACCTGCAGGAACCGGTCGCCGCGCAGGGCCCCGGACTCGATGAGCCTGCGCATCGGCTGCCCGTGCCCCACGAGCGACCCGAACTCGACGTCGCCGGTGTCGGCGTGCGCGTCGAAGTGGATCATCGAGACGCGCCCGGCGCCGAGGTGCTGGGCCACGCCCGCCGCGTCCGGCCAGGCGATGGTGTGGTCGCCGCCCAGCACGAGCGGCACCGCCCCGGTCGCGGTGATCGCGTGCACGGCCTCCTGCAGGTCGTGCACCGAGCGCACCGCGTCGCCGGAGAACATCTCCACGTCCCCGGCGTCGTACACGCCGACGAGCCCGTCCACCCGCAGCGCCAGCGACGGGCGCGACCCGTCGTGGGGCAGGTAGCAGGCCTGCCGGATCGCCTGCGGCCCGAACCGGGTGCCCGGCCGGTGCGAGGTGCCGCCGTCGAACGGCGCCCCGAGCACGACGACGTGCGCGTCGGCGTAGGTCGATGGCTCGCGCCAGTCGCACCGCGGGACGCCGAGGAACGTGACGTCCGGGCCGTACTGCGCCCCGTACCTGCTCATTCCCCGACGTAGGACATGACGTGCTTGACCCGCGTGTAGTCCTCCAGCGAGTACGCCGACAGGTCCTTGCCGTAGCCGGACTGCTTGAACCCGCCGTGCGGCATCTCCGCGACCAGCGGGATGTGGCAGTTGATCCACACGCAGCCCGCGTCGATCGCCGCCGAGGCCCGCAGCGCCGTCGTGTGCGACGTCGTCCACACGCTGGACGCGAGCCCGTAGTCGGAGTCGTTGGCCAGCCGGACCGCCTCCTCCTCGTCGGCGAACGTCTGGACCGTGATCACCGGCCCGAAGATCTCCGTGCGGACGAGCTCGTCGCCCGCGCGCAGCCCGTCGACGATCGTGGGCGCGTAGAAGTACCCCGGCCCGGAAGCCGCCCCACCGCCGGTGACGACCGACGCGTGCGCGGGCGCGCGCTCCACCAGCCCGGAGACGTGCGCGAGCTGGGTCGGGTTGTTCACCGGCGGGATGAACAGGTCCTCGGAGTCGTCCTCGTCGCGCGACAGGCGCACGCCCGCGGCCTGCTCGGCGAGCGCCGCCACGAGGTCGCCGGCCACGGACTCGTGGACGAGCACGCGGGTGGCGGCCGTGCAGTCCTGCCCGGCGTTGAAGTACCCGGCGACGGCGATGCCCTCGGCCGCGGCGGCCAGGTCGGCGTCGGCGAACACGACGCACGGCGCCTTGCCGCCCAGCTCCAGGTGGGTGCGGGTGATGTTCGGCGCGGCCGCGGTGGCCACCGCCTTGCCCGCGCGGGTGCTGCCGGTGATCGACACCATGGCCGGGGTGGGGTGCGCGGCCAGCAGCGCGCCGGTGGACCGGTCGCCGCAGACGACGTTGAACACCCCGGGCGGCAGCAGGTCGGCGAACAGCTCGGCCAGCAGCACCGTGCTGGCCGGGGTGGTGTCGCTGGGCTTGAGGACGATCGTGTTGCCGGCCGCGAGCGCGGGCGCGAACTTCCAGACCGCCATCATCATCGGGTAGTTCCACGGCGTCACCGACCCGACCACGCCGACCGGCTCGCGCCGCACGCTCGACTGGTAGCCGCGCATGTACTCGCCCGACGACCGTCCCTCCAGGATCCGCGCCGCCCCGGCGAAGAAGCGGATCTGGTCGACCATCGGCGGGATCTCCTCGCTGGTGGTCAGCCCGACCGGCTTGCCGGTGTTGCGGGCCTCGGCCTCCACCAGCCGCCGGGCCGCCCCCTCGACGGCGTCGGCCATCGCCAGCAGCGCGGCCTGCCGCTCGGCCGGGGTGGTGCGCTTCCACTCCGCGAACGCGGCGGACGCCGCCGAGAACGCGGCGTCGACGTCGGGGGCGGTGGACCGCGGCGCCGAGGCGTACACCTCGCCCGTGGCGGGATCGACGACGTCGGTGTAGCCGCCCTCCGCGGGGTCGACGAACTCGCCGTTGACGAAGTTGCGCAGGACGGTCTTGTCGGGCATCGGGCCAGTCTCGTCAGGCTCCCCGAGCCCGGGCAAGGCCCGAACTCACGCTGTGTCGACTGGTCCGCTCGCAGGCTCGCTCACGCCGGCCCCGGCACGCACAGCACCGGCCGCGTGGACAGCTGCAGGAGCTTGTGCGCCACCGACCCGAGCAGCGCGCCGCGCATCGGGCTCTCGTTCCAGGTGCCGACGACGATCACCGCGGCGTCGTGCCGGTCGGCGGCGGCGACGAGCGCCTGCGCGGGCTTGTCGTCGACGACCTCGACGACGACGGGCACGCCCGCGGCCTCCGCCGCGGCGACGGCCGGGGCGGTGACGCGGTCGGCCGACTCGTCCAGCGCGGCGCGCGCCTGGCGCGCCTCCTCGCCGACGCCGCCGGGCGGGTGGATGCCGTGCACGAGCACGAGCGGCACCTCGTAGCGCTTCGCCACCTCGATCGCCGTCTCCAGTGCGCGTTCCGCGCCCGGGGAACGGTCGTACCCGAGGACGATCGCACTCATCGGTCTCCCTCTCGTTCCGGCGCGAGGCCGGGTCGTTCGCGCCAGAACTCGGGGTGGCCGACCCGCCAGCCCAGCATGATCACGATACCCAGCAGGAACACCCCGATCCCGATCACCAGCGGCGGCCCGAACCCGAACCACGACGTGCCCGTCGCGGACGCCTCGACGTCGTTGAGGTCGACGACCGAGCGGACCAGCAGCCAGATCAGCAGCCCCGCGCCGATCAGCGGCCCGAGGCCGATGAACAGGAAGTTCGTGGCGCTGCGCAGCAGCTGGCGCCGGTAGTAGACGGCGCAGGCGATGCCGGTGAGGGCGTAGTAGAACGCGATGAGCAGCGACAGCGCGGTGAGCGAGTCCAGCAGGGCGTTCTCGCTGATCAGACTGATCACCACGTACCAGACCGAGGCGATCACGGCCACCGTCCAGGTGGACACGTCCGGGGTGCGGAAGCGGGGGTGGATGTGCGCGAGCCTGCGGGGCAGGGCGGCCCGGCGCGCCATCGACAGCCCGGTGCGCGACGCCGGGATGATCGTCGTCTGGGTCGACGCGAGCGCGGACGTGGCCACCGAGACCAGCAGCACCCAGTCCCAGCCCCCGAGCACCTCCTCGCCCAGCAGCGCGAAGATCAGCTCGCCCTCCTCCTCGTTCCCGGCCAGGAAGTCCGTGCCGGCGAAGGAGACGATGGCGTAGGCGACGGCCAGGTAGGTCACCAGCAGCAGGACGGTGGAGACGATCCCGGCCCGGCCGGGGGACGAGGCGGAGTCGGTCGTCTCCTCGGTGAGGTTCACCGCCGACTCCCAGCCCCAGTAGATGAACACCCCCAGCAGCAGCCCCGCCGTCAGCGCGGCGCCGCCCTCGGCGAACGGGTTGAGCCAGCTGATCGACGGGGTCAACGGGTCCAGCGGGCTGTCGCCGCTCAGCGCCCGGCCGATCGCGACGCCCGCGAACACCAGCAGCGAGACGACCTGGGCGATGATCAGCACGTTCTGGAACCGCGCGGAGATCTCGGTGCCGAGCACGCACAGCGCCGTCATCGCCAGGATCACCAGCACGGTGATCGGGATGACGACGGGGGTGTCGGCGGCGAGGTCGTCCAGCCCGATGGCCAGCAGCCCGAAGCGGACGGCGGTGTCGGCCAGCGAGCCGATCACCAGCACGCCGGTCATCGCGATCGCCCAGCCGCCGACCCAGCCCAGCCACGGCCCCATCGCCCGGGTGACCCAGGAGAACGTGGTGCCGCAGTCCTGGTCGACCCGGTTGAGGTAGTAGAAGGCGCTCGCGATGAGCAGCATCGGCACGAACGACGCCAGCAGCACGCCGGGCGCGTAGACCCCGGCCAGCGCGACGATCGGCCCGATGACCGCCGCCAGGGAGTAGGCGGGCGAGGTCGACGCGAGGCCGATCACCACCGCGTCCAGGAACGAGATGGCGCCCGGCTTGAGCTGCGCGCCGGCGTCCGGCCCGGTCCTGGTGCCCTCGGTCATGCGCTCTTTATGTCGTGTGACGGCCTTCACCCACAAGGGCCGCAAGGTTACCTTTCCGTTCCATGAGGATCGTGGTCGTCGGGGCCGGCGGGGTCGGGGGGTCCGTCGCGGCGATCGCAGCGCGCCGGGAGTTCGTGGAGTGCCTGGTGGTGGCCGACGTCGACCCGGCGCGGGCGCAGGCCGTCGCCGACCGGGCGGGCGACCCCCGGGTCGTGGCGGCCCGCGTCGACGCCTCCGATCCCGACGACGTCGCCGCCCTGCTGGCCGCGCACCGCGCCGACGCGCTGCTCAACGCCACCGACCCGCGGTTCGTCATGCCGCTGTTCCGCGCCGCGCTGGCCGCCCGCGTCACCTACCTCGACATGGCGATGTCGATGTCGGTGCCGCACCCCGAACGGCCCCACGAGCTCACCGGCGTCAAGCTCGGTGACGAGCAGTTCGCGCTGCACGACGCCTTCGTCGACGCCGGCGTGCTCGCGCTGGTCGGGATCGGCGTCGAGCCGGGGCTGTCGGACGTGTTCGCCCGCTACGCCGCCGACCACCTGTTCTCCGAGATCGACGAGCTCGGGGTGCGCGACGGCTCCGACCTGGTCGTCCCCGGCCGCGCCTTCGCACCCTCCTTCTCCATCTGGACGCTCATCGAGGAGTGCCTCAACCCGCCCGTGGTCTGGGAGCGCGACCGCGGCTGGTTCACGACCCCGCCGTTCAGCGAGCCCGAGGTGTTCGACTTCCCCGCCGGCATCGGCCCGCTGGAGTGCGTGAACGTCGAGCACGAGGAGGTGCTGCTCATGCCGCGCTGGGTGGACGCCCGGCGCGTCACGTTCAAGTACGGGCTCGGGACGCGGGTGATCGAGGTGCTGCGGACCCTGCACGAGCTGGGGCTCGACTCGACCACGCCGGTGCGGGTGGGCGACGTGCGGGTCTCCCCGCGCGAGGTCGTCGCCGCGTGCCTGCCCGACCCGGCCACCATCGGCCCGGAGATGACCGGGCGCACCTGCGCGGGGCTGTGGGTGCGCGGGACCGGCACCGACGGCGCCCCCCGCGAGGTGTACCTGCACCATGTCGTCGACAACGCCTGGTCGATGGCCGAGTACGGCTGCCAGGCCGTGGTGTGGCAGACCGCGGTCAACCCCGTCGTCGCGCTGGAGCTGATCGCGTCGGGCGTCTGGTCCGGGGCCGGGGTGCTCGGGCCGGAGGCGCTCGACGCCGTCCCGTTCCTCGACCTCCTCACCGAGTACGGGTCGCCCTGGGCCCTGCGCGAGGGCGGCTGACCCTTCACGTGCCCGGCGCGACGTCCAGGGCCGGGTTGGCGTCGAAGAACCCCGCCGCGGTCAGCCGGAAGCCGACGACGTCCACCGGCATCACCGGCCAGTCCTCCACCCGCGGCACGTGGTGGATGCCGAAGACGTACCAGAGCACGACGTCGGCCTCCTCGATCGACCGCCCCGCGGCGGTCCACACGGGCAGGCCGGTGTCGCGCTCGGACTGGTTGACGAACTCCCCGCACGGCCAGCGCTGCTCGGCGTCGAACGGCGTCACCCACAGCTGGTGGCCGATCACCTGCGCCCGCTGGAACAGCGTCGACCGCTCGTCGACCAGCGCCGGCACCGTCGCGCTGGGCACCAGCTTGTAGGCCGTCGGCGCGCCGTGGGCGTTGCGCCGGTGCGGGTTGACGACCTTCCACACGCGCTGGCTCGCCCAGTCCTGGTCGAACCCGCCCTCCACGGTCAGCGGCTCCTCCCGCTGCACGAGCGCGAGGCCGTCGGGGTTGTCCGGGCCCATCGGCAGCTGCGCGGTCTGGCTCTGCACGACGGTGTTGGGGCCGCCGTCGACGTCCAGGTCCAGCCGGGCGACGAGGAAGTGCTGGTGGATCGGCGCGTAGGTCCGCGCGTCCACGACCGTGCCGTAGGGCGGCGCGTCGCCCTCGAACGGGGTGGTGACCATGATCCCGGTCGCGCGCACCTCGCACTCGATCGTGCCGTCCTCGTAGAACCGCCAGTAGACGAGGTACTCGTAGTTGGCCACCGTGACGTGGGTGGAGACCACCATCCGCCGGCGCCGCCGCACCTGCGCGCCCGCGCGGCCGTCGACGTGCTTCCACAGCACGCCGTCGTCCTCCTCGTGCAGGCAGATCGCGTTCGGGATCGCCACCGGCTCGCCCGCGGAGTCGTGCAGCACGGCGTCGACGTAGGTGATCTCGCCGAGGCAGTCGCAGCCCAGCTCCAGCGACGTCGTCATGAAGCCCAGGCCCCACTCGCCGACGTCGAAGGCGGTGCGGTCGGCGTGCTGCGGCGTCGGGTCGCGGTAGGGGACGACCATCTCGGCGAACGAGAGCCGGTGCGCGATCGGCCGGACCCCGTTCCCGTCGTCCCAGCCGACCTGGTGCAGCACCAGCCCCTCGCGGTGGGTGAACCCCAGCCGCAGCCGCCAGTTCTGCCAGGCCAGTTCGTAGCCGTCGAGGGTGAACGAGACGCCATCGGGCTGGGTGATGCGCAGCGGCTTGCGGCCGTCCCGCGGCCGGTGGTCGGGGATGAACTCCGGGTCGTACTCCCCCTGCACCGGCGGGAACCCGGGCCGGGCGGTGTCCTGGACCTCCAGCAGCTCCATCGTGTTGAGGTCGACGATGAGCTTGAGCCCGGCGACCTGGTGGGCGTACGGGTTGGACGTCGGCGAGTCGCGCAGCCACACGTCGCACCAGCCGATCCGCCGCCCCCGGTGGGCCTCGGGGACGCGGGTGCCGGCGTAGGTCCAGACGTCGATCAGCGTGAGCGACGGGTCGGTGATGCCGCGCTCGGCCAGTGCGGCGACGACCTCCGGGTGCACGCGCATCGCCTCGTCGCACTCGTGCCACTCGTCGATCGTGGCGTTCGGCTGGTGGCCGGGGTGGTCCTCCCAGCTCAGCAGCGCGTCGCCGGTGAGGTCGAGCTCCGCGATGTGCGCCGTGCCGGTGGTGGTGCTCCAGACGACCGCCCGCGCCGCGCGGTCGACGGCGTCGCCGGGGCGGTGGGCGCGCACGACGTCCTTGGCCGGCTCCCGCAGCACGATCCCGGCGATCCGCCACCCCGGCCGGGCCACCCCCTTCTCCCGGCGCAGCAGGGTGGCGGCGTGGCGGAACTCGTCGGCGGTGAGCGGGTCGAGGGGGTGCGTCACGCCGGGAGTCTGCTGACCCGGCCGCCGCAGCCGCAAGCCCGCCCCGCGTCGCACCGACCGGCTACCTCACGGGCCCGTACCGCATCGCCACCGCCCCCGAACCGAACTCCCGCCGGCCCACGAGCTCCAGGTCGACGTACGTCGACAGCCCCGCGAACAACGTCGGCCCGTGGCCGGCCTGCCTGGGCTGCACCACGAACTCGTACTCGTCGATCGGCCCCAGCTCCGCCGGCGCCATGGGCAGCGGCACGCCGGTCGCACCACGCGAGGAGAGGCGCTACTACGGTGCTCCCGTGAGCGACGGATTCGACCTCCGTTCCGAGCTCTCCCGGGGACTGCGGGGCGCGGCCGGCGTGGCGCGATTCATCCGGTTGTTCGCGGCCCGCTACGCGAGTCCGGTCGCTGCCGGCGACGGCTGCACCGAGGAGGAACTGCTGGCCGCGGAGGCCCGGCTGGGCCTCCCGCTCCCCGCTCCGCTCCGCGCGGTCTACGCGCTCATCGGCAGGCGCACCGACCTCACCCGGACCCAGGACCGCCTGCTCTCCCCCGACCAGGTGGACGTCGACGACTCGGGCGAGGTGCTGGTCTTCCGGGTGGAGAACCAGTGCGTCGCCGAGTGGGGCGTTCCGCTGCCGGCCGTGACCGAGCCGGACCCACCCGTGGTGTTCCGACCGGACGCGGCCGATCGAGCCGGGAGGACCTGGCGGCCCTTCCTGGACCGCGTCTCGGCGGCGTGCGTGGAGATGGTGCTGTCGGAATGGATGCTCTCGGGCGGTGAGCTCACCGACGACCGGGAACTGGACGGCGCCACCGTCGCCGCGCTGGAGGAACGGTTCCATCGGTTGCCGATCCCCGACCACCCGTCCTGGGCACAGCCCGGCGACGGCCCGACGAGGTGGTTCGAGGGGTACGGGGCGATCCTGCGCGAGGACCCCGGAACGTGGCTGTGGGTGCGGGCGCCGTCGGCCGACGGGCTCTCCGCGGTGCGGCGCGCGCTGCCCGGGCAGTGGCGGACGGACGAGGGGTAGCAGCCGGTCACGCGGTCCGCGTCAGCCCGGGCGGGCGATCCCGGCGGCGAGCCCGTCGAGCACCATCGCCAGGCGCCGCTCGAACACCTCGTCCGGATCGGGGACGTCCTCGGCCTCGATGATCAGCCGCTCCAGGTACGGCAGCCTGCCCTCCTCCAGCAACTGCGCGATGTAGGGCCCGGTCTGGCGCTGGTAGGCCGCGAGGTCCAGGCCGGTGCGCCGCTGCGCGTCGAGCTCCCCCAGCTCCTGCCCGACGAAGCCCCGGGTGAACTGCTGGGCGGTGGCCAGCAGGTCCAGCATCGCGTCGATGTCGAGCCCGAGCCCGTCCACGCAGGCCAGGCCGGTCTCCAGGAACCGCCGGGCGTTGGGGCCCAGGGTCGGCCGGTGCCCGAACCGGACGATCCAGGGGTGGGCGTGGTGGAGCCGGCGGACCTCCCGGGCCAGCCGGGCGAGGTCGGCGCGCCAGTCGCCGGACGGCATCCCGGTCAGGTCCAGCTCGCCGAGCACCGCGTCGTACATCAGCTCGGTCAGGTCGTCCTTGCTGCCGACGTGCCGGTAGAGCGCCATCGGGCTGTGGTCCATGCGCGCCGCGATCCTGCGCATCGAGACCGCGTCGACCCCGTCCTCGTCGGCCAGGGCGACCGCCGCCGCGGTGATGGCCGCGTGGTCGAGGGTGCGCGCCGGCCCCCGCCCCTGGCCGGACAGGCGCGCCCAGATGACGGGTGGCGGTTCGTCGGGCACGGCGGTGCTCCTCGTGTCGGTTGCGCACACCACTCGGGACGCATACGGTGTACATGTCTGGTCATATACGACGTACGCGGCTACCTTATCGATCCTGTCCGAGGTGTGGCATGCCCTCTTCCCCTCCTTCCATCGCCGTCGTCGGCGGCGGCCTCAGCGGCCTGGTGCTGGCCCGCATCCTCCAGCAGCACGACATCGCCTGCACCGTCTACGAACGCGACGTCACCGCCGACACTCGCCGGCAGGGCGGCCTGCTCGACCTGCACGTCGAGTCCGGCCAGCTGGCCCTGCGCGAAGCGGGCCTCCACGAGCGGCTCCGCCGCCTCACCCGCCCCCAGGGCGAGGCGCTCCGGGTGATGGACAAGGCGGGCACCGTCTTCATCGACCGGCCCGCCCCGGACAGGCCCGGCGACACCGGCCGGCCCGAGATCGACCGGACCGACCTGCGCGCCCTGCTGCTGGGCTCGCTGCACCCGGGCAGGGTCGTCTGGGACCACAAGCTCAGCCGGGCCGCCCGCCTGGACGACGGCCGGTACGAGCTCACCTTCGCCGACGGCTCCCGCCGGACCGCCGACCTGCTGATCGGCGCCGACGGCGCCTGGTCGCGGGTCCGCCCCCTGCTCTCCAGCGCCTCCCCCGAGTACGTCGGGATCAGCTACGTCGACCTCCACGTCACCGACGCCCCGACCCGCGTGCCGGCCTCGGCCGCGCTGGTCGGCACCGGCAGCCTGTTCGCCCTGTCGGACAACAAGAGCATCGGCGGCCACGGCGGCCGCGACCTGCACCTGGGAGCCATGCTGCGGACCGGCGAGGACTGGCTCGACACCCGCGGCGTCGACTGGTCGGACCCCGCCGCCACCCGCACCGCCCTGCTGGCCGAGTTCGCCGACTGGACCCCGGCGCTGACCGACCTGATCCGCCACTGCGACGACGAGATCGTCGCCCGCCGGATCTACGCCCTGCCCACCGGCCACTCGTGGCCCCGCGTCCCCGGCGTCACCCTGATCGGCGACGCCGCCCACCTGATGTCTCCGTTCGCCGGCGAGGGCGCGAACGCCGCCATGCTCGACGGCTGCGAGCTGGCACTGGCCCTGGTGGAGCACGGCGACGACGTCGAGGCCGCGCTGCGCCAGTACGAGACGGCGATGTTCCCGCGCTCCGCCGACGCGGCCCGGCAGTCCGCCCGCGGGCTCGACCTGTGCTTCGCCGACGACTCCCCCCGGGGCATGGTCGAGTTCTTCGGCGGGATGGGCGTCCCCTCTGTCAGTTTGCCCTGACATCCGCATCGTGTCAGACTAAGCTGACGCCATGGAGCTGGACGAACTCCCCGCGATGGTGACATCCGGCGATCCCGCGGTCGGCCTGCGCGCCGCCCTGGCGCTGCGCAGGCTGGCGGATCGCCTGGAGGCCCACCAGGTGGCCGAGGCCCGCCGGCAGGGCTGGTCGTGGCAGCGGATCGGGGACGCGCTGGGGATCACCCGGCAGTCCGCGCACACCAAGCACGGCAGGTAGGGGGTACGGAGATGGCAGGACGGACCCGGAGAGCCGGCCTCGGCCGCATCGTCCTCGACGCGAGCGCCGTGGCGCGCAGCCGCGGCGACCGCCGGGTGGGAACCGACCACCTCGTGGTCGCCGTGCTGACCGGAGCGGACCCGATCGCCTCCCACGCGCTGGGCACCGACCCGGACACCGCGTACGAGGCGCTGTGCGAGCTCGACCGGCAGGCGCTGGCGGCGGTGGGCGTCACGGGCGTCGAGGTGGCGCCGGTCCCGCCGGGCGCAGGCCGGCGACTGCCGCTCACGCCCGGCGCGCTGTCGGTCTTCACCGGGCTGGGCACGCTGTCCCGGGGGGAGCGCACGGGGCCGAAGCACGTCGTGCTGGCGCTGCTGGCCCGCCGCCCACCCGATCCCGCCGCGGCGCTGCTCGACGCGCTGCGGGTGGACCGGGCCCGGGCCCGCCACCACCTCGGGGTGGCGTGATGGGCGCGCGGCACTCCGGGTCCGGCCGGCTGACCGCCCGCCTGCTGCGGTGCGGGGTCGCGGCCGGGCCGGTGTTCATCGCGACGTTCCTGGTCGCGGGCGCCACCCGAGCCGACTACGACCCGCTGCGGCACCCGGTCAGCCTGCTGGCCCTGGGCCCCGACGGCTGGGTGCAGGTCGCGAACTTCCTGATCGCGGGCGTCCTGTCCGGTGCGGCC
This sequence comes from Pseudonocardia humida, assembly GCF_023898865.1. Taxonomy (GTDB): domain Bacteria; phylum Actinomycetota; class Actinomycetes; order Mycobacteriales; family Pseudonocardiaceae; genus Pseudonocardia; species Pseudonocardia humida. Next base: position 30,281 of record NZ_JAGSOV010000040.1, on the reverse strand, counting down.
GCGGTCGGGCTGGCGCGCGGCCCCGTGGCCGCCCGGACGCGGGTAGGGCCGATCCTGGTGGGCGCCGCCGGCCTCGGCCTGCTCGGCTCCGGCGCCTTCCTGACCGACCCGATCAGCGGCTACCCCCCGGGAACCCCCGACCTGCTCACCAGCCACAGCTCCACCGAAGCCCTGCTGCACGACCTGGCCGCGATCCCGGTGTTCCTCGGCCTCCCGGCCGCCGCCCTCGCGTACGCGTGGGCGTTCCGCAGGGCGGGCGATCGCGGATGGGCGGCCGGCTCGGCGGCGGCCGGGCTGGCCATGCTCGTCGGACTCGTCCTGACCAGCGCAGCGTTGGCGCAGACACCGACCCTGGTCGCGTTCGGCGGCCTGCTGCAACGACTCACCATCACCACCGGCCTGGGCTGGCTCACCGCCGTCAGCGCCCGCGCCCTGGCCACCACCGCGGCACCCACCCCGGCAGCCGGGACGTGAACCCCGCAACGAGGGGATGCCGTCGCACCCCGGCCGGGGCCTGCCGCACGCCCCGGCCGACCGGGCTGAACCGGCGCAATCGGATCCACTATGGGTGATCACGCCTTCCTGGCCAGCACGACGACCCAGACCGTGTAGATCAGGAACAGCACTCGGTCGGGCCAGCCGCCGGTGGGGATGAGGCCCGCGACCTCGGGCACCCAGATCAGGAGCAGGCCGGCCAGCGGCAGCAGCGCCACACCCCGCAGGACGGCCTGGTCGCGGGACCCGGCCGGGTGGGCGCGGGCGAGGCTGCGGGTGATCAGCAGTGCGGCGGCCGGCAGCAGGACCAGCGCGCTCGCTCCGAAGATGACGTGCAGCACGCCGTGGGTGGTGAGCGCGTCGGGCGGTGCGGTCATGGGGTCGGTGACGAAGACCCCCACCCCGACGCCGCCCACGGCGCAGACGGCCAGGATGCCCAGCCCGGGGTCGATCACCAACAGCTCCAGCAGTTCGTGAGTCCTCGACCTGGGACCACGTCGAGGTCCGCCGCCGGCTGGCGCTCTGGGCAGCAGGACCCGACGGCGGGTTCATCGGTCCGCAGGCGTGGATCCTTGACGACACCGGCTTCCCCAAGGACGGCATCCACTCGCCCGGGGTGGCACGGATGTACTGCGGGGCGTTGGGCAAGACCGGGAACTGCCAGATCGGGGTCTCCGTTCACGCCGGTAGCGACTGGGCATCCGCGGCGGTGAACTGACGGTTGTTCCTGCCCGAGTCCTGGGACGACACCCGCCTCGACGAGACGGCTGACCCCGCGCTGGCCGAGCAGGTCCGCCAGCGACGAGCCCGGGCCGGGATCGACGATCAGGTGCGGCACCGGGAGAAGTGGCGCCTGGCGCTGGACATGCTCGACCAACTCACCGACTGGGGGCTACCCGCGCGACCGCTGGTCGCTGATGCCGGCAACGGCGATGCCACCGAGTTCCGCCTCGCGCTGACCGACCGCGACCTGCCCTACGTCCTGGCCGCGAGCCCGACCGCCACCGCTCATCGGTGAGGAGCATGCGGCACGCGGTGGGCGGGTCGAGGCCGGCGCAGACCCGCGACCCGCAGCGAGTCGCCGCGGAGTACGACTACCTGGGCAGATGAGGCCTCGAAGGACGCCTGCCGGGCAACGTCGGCACTGTTGCACCGAGGTCGTTGGATAGCAGTGGGACGGCGATGCGCAGAGGGCCACGCCGCCCACGCACCCCACAACGACCGCGGGGCTGCCGAGGAACGTGAGATCAGGGACGAGGGCAGCCTCGGCGGCCCCCCACCACGCCTGTCGGTCAGCTCGCCGCGTCCCACCTCCGGGTCACGGCAACCGACAAGATTCCTCAGGACACGTCGTCCGCAGGCAGACTCAGTCATCGTCTACACGGGTTCTCGGGTAAGGAGCGGCATGGCTGAGTTCGAGCTCCTGGGCGCGTTCGCCGTCGTGCTGGGGTTCGGGCTGATAGTGCTCTGCTTCGTTCCGTACCTGGCGTGGACATACCGTCGCTACGGGACAGTGCTTCCGCGCCACGCTGTCCTCATCGTCGGCGGTGCCGTCTATGGGGTCGCTCTCTGGACGTACACGATCCTGCCCCTGCCGCAGGCGACGGTCGAATGGTGCGCCCAGCACGCGGTGCATGCGCAGTTGCACCCGTTGCAGTTCGTGGCCGATGTCCGCGCCCAGGCGACGGGCGGTCTCCTCGGAAACGCGGCGCTGCGCCAGGTGGTGTTGAACGTCGCCCTGTTCGTGCCGCTCGGGATCCTGGCCCGAGCCATGGGTCGGTGGTCGCTCGGGCGGATCGCGCTGGTCGGGTTCGCCACTTCGTCGCTCGTGGAGTTCACCCAGCTGACCGGGAACTGGGGCCTGTACCCGTGCGCCTACCGGGTGTTCGACGTGGACGACCTGCTCGTGAACACTGTCGGTGCGCTGCTCGGGGGTCTGCTCGCAACGGCGTCGGTTCACGGGGCGGACTTCACCGCCGCACCGCGAGAGACCGGGATCGGCACCGGGAGGCGCCTGCTGGGGATGCTCGCCGACGTCGTCGCGGTGCAGATCGCCGGCGTTGCCGCCCTCCTGCTGGTGGGCCTCGCGCGCGACCCGACCGGACATTGGAGACCGCCGGATGCACTCGCTGCGCTCGTCACGGACATCATGCCGGCGACCGCGCTGCTACTGGTCGTCCCCATGCTCGCCCGCGGGGCGACGATCGGGCAGCTCGCGACGGTAGTACGCCCGGTGGGGCCGGACGGCGGCCCGCCCACGCGATGGCGGATGCTGCTGCGTTTCCTCACCGGCTCCGGCGCCTACTTCCTCCTCACCGGACTGGCGGCCGCGGGGGTGGGCGGCGTTGCGCCACTGGCCACGGCCTTCGCTGTGGTGAGCCTGCTCGCGGCCTGGCGGACACCAGCACATCGCGGGCTGTCCGGGCTGGCGGCCGGGGTGACCTACCTGGACGCCCGAAGCACAACGACGGAGATGAGCCAGGCGCAGCATGTCGACCACGGCCATCAGCTGCGCCGGATGAGCACGGCCGTGCTCAGCCTGATGACGGCGGGCTACCTCGTGCTGACGGCCATCGCGGCGATCGGACAAGCGTCGACCCGCGCCGGGCTGACCGCGCTCGTCGTGCTCGTGATCGGCCTCGCTGTCCTGACCTTCGCCATGATCGGCTATCTCCTGGTCAACGGCGCGGTCATGCTGCGCCGCGAGCGACACTCACTCGGCAACCTCCTGTCACTGCTCGCCGGCCTGGGAACCGCCGGGCTACTGGCGACCTGCGCCTTCGTCTTCGCGACCACCACCGGCCCGGCTGTGGCACTGGCCGTCGGCGCCCTCGTACTCTCCGGCTACCTCGGGTTCCTCATGCTCGCGTTCATCGGCTACGGCCTCATCTACGGCCGCGCGCCGGCGCCCGGCGGCGTGGATGCCATCGTCATACTCGGCTCAGGTCTGCTCGGCTCCCGGGTGCCGCCACTGCTGGCCGCCCGACTCGACCGGGCGGTCGAGATCTTCGAGGCCGAGGACACGAACGGCAACCGCCCGCTCATGATCTGCTCAGGAGGGCAGGGGCCAGGCGAAGCCGTCAGCGAGGCCGCCGCAATGGCCGACTACCTCCGCGCGAAGGAGATTCCACCCGACCTCATCGTCGAGGAGGACCGCTCGCACAGCACCGAGCAGAACCTGCGTCTGTCCTGGAACCTGGCCCACGACCACGGCGCACACCGCCCCATCGCCGTGACCAGCGACTACCACGCCTTCCGCGCCGCCCAGATCTCCACCGAACTGGGGATCTCGACACAGGTCGTCGGAGCTCGCACCGCCCGCTACTACTACCCGAGCGCAGTCCTTCGCGAGTTCGTCGGAGTAGTGGCCCGCCGGCCCCTCGCCTACGGACTCACCGGGCTGCTGCTCGCAGCCTTCGCCGCCTCCGTGACGTTCTTGGTGCTCCCCCAATGAATCGCCCGGTCGCGCGGCGGCTGGGCTGGCCCGACTGTCACCGCTTCGGCGCGGATGGGATCTCAGTGAAGCGGCACAGTCTGGCCTCGATCTTCGAATCACCGAACCTGCAGGTCGAAGACGGTGGGCCCCCGGGGGATCGAACCCCGAACCCGCGGATTGAAAGACCGACTGCTTGATACCACGTGCCGGACTCGCCTGGTCAGCCTGACCTGTGACATGTCCCTGCTGCCTGTGTTGCATGCTGATGCCCGCCGTCCATTGACCGAGCCATTGACAGCCTGTCCACAGTGGCTGATCCGCAAGCAACCCGCTGCCCGCCCGAGATCCGCTTGGCTCAACGATACGGCGGCGGCCAGGAGACACGCCCGGGTCGCGGCCGGCGGGGTGCGTGGGCGGCGGCCGAGCGGAGAGTACGGCAGGCTATGCCGGTAAGCGGCGCCGCCGCCCGTCCGTCCTGGGCGATGCCTACCCACCCCGGGCGAGCGGCCGGCCTGCGCGCCGCGATCCGACGCCGCGCAACCCGCTCGGGGCGGCCGGTCAGCCGTTGATGCGCGTCGGCGCTACGGCAGCTCGGTAGTCCCGGCTTCCGGGCCGGTCGGTATCAGCACACGGCCGCAGTGCCTCATGGCACCTGACGTCATCGGTGCGCCATGCCAGCGGTGCCCACGGAGGAGCGGCCATGGTCCAGATCGACCCTGTCCAAGCCCAGACGATAAGCGCCGAGGCCGCCGCGCACATCGCGGCGAACAGTCCGATCGCGATCCCCGACCCGCAGCTCACTCAGCAGTTCGCCGACCAGCTCAACGCGCAGCTGGACGCGCTCAACGGCCCCTTCCTCAGCGCGTTGCGCCGCAACCTGCGGCTGAGCGTGCGGGGTCGCGCCATCGACGGAGTCCCCGTCGTGCGGATCCGGCCTCGAAAGATCCGCCGGAGTCGCCGAGACGTTGCCGGGATCTTCGTGCACGGCGGCGGGTTCGCCCTGCTCAACGCGCGGGACTACGTGGCGTACCGGATGGCGCACGCCCTCGGGATCGTCGTGTACTCGGTGGACTACCGACGCAGCCCGCGCGCGCAGTTCCCGGTCGCGCTCGACCAAACCGCTCGGGTGCACCGCGCCATCCTCCGCCGCTACGACGGAGTCGTCGCCGCGGGCTCCTCGGCCGGCGCGAACCTGCTCGTGTCCAGTGTCCTGCGGGCGCGCCGACGCGGCGGGCTGCTGCCCCGGGCCGCCGCCCTGCTCGAACCTGCCGTAGACCTGCGGGCGATTGGCGACAGTTACGTCGCCAACGACGGGCGCGACCCGCTCGCCTCCCGGGACACGATCCTCAAGTTCAGCTCCGCCTACTTGGGCGCCACTCCCGCAGTGGCGCCCGAAGCCTCTCCCCTGCTGGCCGACTTCGGCCCCGGCTTCGTCCCGACGATCATCACCAGCGGCACCCGCGACCTGCTGCAGAGCGACGCCGCCCGGTTGCACCGCGCCCTGCTCCGAGCCGACGTGCCCGCGGACCTGCGCGTCTGGGAGGGCATGTGGCACGCCTTCGCCGGCGTACCCGGCCTCCCGGAGGGTGAGCAGGCCATGGCCGAGGTGTTCGGCTTCCTCGACCGGCACTTGTGACCGGGCGAGCTGGTGTAGTGGGCAATTGACAGGTACGGGCAGACCAACTGCAGCGCCGCTGGCGAGCTCATCGGCCGTTCGAGCGCGCCGCCGGCGGCGAGTACGTGCCCCCGACCGGGCCGCGATGCGCGGGCTCTACGAACGGCTCCGGGCGTGCGGCGACGGTCTCCCACCGATCGAGCAGACCGGGCTCCTTGCTCGCGAGCTCTTTCGAGCCGCGGCAGCACAGCAGCGGAAGGAGTAGAAGGCATTGGTCGTCCGCCGCGGCCCGAGGAGCGTTCGCCAGGTGCGCCGGGTCCGATCGAGCAGCGTTCCCAGCCGCCACCCGCGGTCCCGTCCTCGCCGAGGCCGGCGATGGTGGCCAGCACCTTGGCCGGGCGGCGTGCCCGTCCGGGCTGGTCAGCACGTCGTCGTTGCGGGTGGCCAGCACAAACGGGATCTCCCCGTGCAGGCAGCCGGGCGCGGAAGGCGGGGTTCTGGCCGTAGGCCTCGTCCGCGGTCACCCACGACCCGCTGTCAGCGCGCCAGCGTGGTAGGCGCGGTTGAGCATGGCGATCCGAGTTGCGGCTTGGTCGCGAACCCGTCCTCGGCGCAGCACTCATCCGGGCGTTTCAGCGATTCAGTGGCTCCCGTATCAGGCACGTGCTCGGCGTCCTCTGAAGAGTCGCCCACTAATGGGTAGGAGGTACCGATGACAAGTTCGGGCGGGATCTTCGTCAGCTACCGGCGGGACGACACCGCAGCGGCGGCCGGGCGCCTGGCAGACCTGCTCATCGGTCGGTTCGGCGCTTCGCGGGTCTTCATGGACGTCGACACCATCGACTACGGGCAGGACTTCGTGCAGCGGATCGACCAAGCCATAGCAGGCTGTGACGTGTTGCTGGCCCCGATCGGCACGAAGTGGCTCGACGCCGTCAATGAGCGAGGGCAGCGCCGGATCGACGATCCCAACGACTTCGTGGCCACCGAGATCGGGACCGCGCTGCGCCGTGGTATCGCGGTCATCCCGATCCTGGTCGACGGGGCACGGATGGTCGACGCGACGGCTCTCCCAGCCAAGCTGAGCGGGCTGGCCAGACGCAACGCGACGAGCCTGGACCGCGATAGCTTCGCGGCGGACGCCAGGCGCATCCTCGACGCGGTGCAGCGCATCGTGGACACCGCGGACCTGCGCCGCAGCGGGCGGCCAAGGAACCGGACCGACCCGCCGCCGAGCGGCACACCCGACTCCGTCGAGGAGATCGCCGCTGTGCTCGCGGCGCGGAGCGGTCGGCGCACCCGTCGGTGGTGGGGCACGTACCTGCTGGCCATCATGCTGGTGCAGGTCCTCTGGTCAGTCGTCGTCGCCCAGTCGCCGACTGCGAAGCTGGGCGCCTCATGGGGTCTGCTGGCCGTCGTGCTGGGCGGCCTGGGCTGGTGCGTCGCCGAGTTGCGCCGCGAGATCGCAGCACAGCGGCTACTGGTCGGGCAACTTCCGACCATGGCCAAGATCGAATCCATCCGCCGCGCGGTCTCGCCGCGTCGCGTCCGCTTCGTCGCAGTGATCTGCCTGGTCGTCGCTATGGTGGTCGGTCTCGGCTCAGCGACCTCCAGCAGCCGGGCGGCCGACACCGCGGTGCAGACCACCGGTAACGTCCGGTGATTTTCGTCAGCTTCCGGGACGAATCGGCCCATTCGGCCGGTCGGCTCGGCCACCTGCTCGGCGAGCGATTCGGGTCCAAGGCGGTGTTCCTGGCCGATTCCGTCGTTGTTAGCAGCGACACGGCAGCAGACACCGACTCCGCCCTCCGACAATGCAAGGTCGCCATCGTGGTCGTCGACCCAACGTGGACGACCGCGGCAGATGCGGTGATCCGGCAGGTCGGCACGCTTCTCGAGCGCGGAATCGAGATCCTGCCAGTGCTGGTCGACGGCGCCCGACCGCTCCGCGCCGATGACCTGCCGGAGTCCATGCGTCGGCTGGCCCGGTTGCAGGCCGTACGGCTGGACCACGTCACGTTCCGGGCGGATGCCGAGCAGGTGGCCGAATGGGTCGACACGGCGATCCGTGGCGAACGATCCCCACCGTCGCGCCGACCGCGCGAACGCCGGCCTGCACCGCCCGACCGGCCGGTTCCCCTCCTGCGGACTCTCCGGCGAATCGTCCTGTGGTGGATTGTCTTCCTCTTCGCGATTAACACGGGTATCAGCTTGTTCCGTCTGGTGCTCGGGCCCGACCAGCCGCGCCTACTCGGCGGCACCATCGCCCTCACTGTGGTCCAGATCCTCCTGCTGGGGTGCTGCATACTGGTGCTGCGCCGGGAGATCGCCGCGGAGCGACTGATGATCGACCGAGCCGGACCGGCCGCCAAGTCTTCGAGCGCGGGCCGGGCCACGTCCCGCGGCCGGGTAGGGTTGATCACCGGCGCGTGCATCGTTGTCGCCATGCTCATCGGGTGGAGCGTGGCCAGCGCGCCATAGGCCCCCCAGCGACGGATGTGCCTCCGCAGCACGGACGAACTGCGCCCTGAACGCCCATACAGGCGGGCGGTCAATGTCGCCGATAGGAGAAGCAGCGGCACATCCAATTCGGCGCTTTCATTCTGGGCAGAGAAAGTGCTAGTTGTGCAATGACGTTCTGATCCGTAGTCCGAACGCTGCCGCCCAAGTGACTGGCTCGCCCGGCGATAATGGGTGCCATGTGCGGCGGATCGGGCACCGTTGCGACCAGTGCGATGCAGTTCGTGGATCGGTTCGTGGATCGGCGGCATGACGGGTCCGCAGTGGTCGATCGGCACTCGGACCTCTGGCTCCGGACTTTGATCGTCCGTAGAGGCGCGGTCCGCCCACGTTGGCCCCTGCTGCTCCCGCATCGACCGGCCCGACCGGCCGGCGCTCAGCCCGATCTTGCCTGGCCTCCAGGAGCTGCCGCTTCCCAGGGTCCTGACGGACTGCTCGGACACCTTCGCCCGCCGCGCCGCTTCGGCGACGGTGAGATCACCGGCCAGGATCGACAATACGATCCGGCTCTTCTCCTCGACCCGGCAGCGCCGGCGGTCTCGTCATGATGATCAGGTTGCTCCGTGGTCAGACCCGCAGGAAACGGACCCTGTCGAGGAGTCCGACGCGCAACAGGCTGACCGTGAGCCAGCGCCAGCGGATACCGCGATCGTTGCGGGCGCGGTGCAGCGCGCCGGTCAGAGTGATCAGGGCGTGGTTGGACGCCATTCCCGAAGGGCTAGGGAAGCACCCGAAGCTCCTGACCTGGGCGAGTTGATCTAAGAAATCACGCGTCTACCAGGGCATCGCTCATGCTCGGGCGCACCGCTACGACCGCGTGCCAGCCTCCAACCAGGTCGGAAACCGCTCGGCCCTTCCCTGAACGTCATGGACGGGGATACTAGAAGGGTGGTACTGCCTCGTCGAGTGTTCCTGAGTCATACGACAGAGTTGCGTCGACTCCCGGCTGGTGAGTCCTTCATGACCGCCGCGGAGCGGGCCATCGCCGAAGCGGGCGATGCGCTCGCCGATATGGAGTACTTCACTGCACGCGACACCAGTCCTGCCCAGTTGTCGCGGGACGCTGTTCGGGCATGTGACGTGTATGTCGCGATCGTGGGGTTCCGATACGGAACCCCAGTATGTGACAGCCACGAGATGAGCTACACAGAGCTGGAGTTCGCCGAGGCGACCGATGCGGGGATGCCCCGCCTCGTGTTCCTGCTAGGAGAAGACACCATCGGGCCACGTGAATTGTTTGTCGACCTCAAGCACGGGCCGCGACAGGCGGCGTTCCGCACCCGGATAGCCACAAGCAACTTTACAATATCGATAGTTAAAACTCCCGAGGAGCTCAGTCGGAAGCTGTATCAAGCACTTATTGAACTACCGAGGGCGCAGACTCTCAACATGCCCGTAGGGCGCGTATGGAACGTTCCCGCGCGCAACGCCTCTTTCACCGGCCGCGTGCCACTACTGACCGAGCTCCGCCGATCGCTCTGCGCAGGCGCCCCAATTGCCGTACAGGCCGTCCACGGAATGGGTGGCATTGGAAAGAGTACGGCCGTCAAGGAGTACGCCCACCGCTTCAGCCACGAGTATGACGCCGCCTGGTGGGTAAACGCCGAAGATCCTACCCTCATTCTAGAACAGCTTGCAGAACTATCAAGAGCCTTGGGCCTTGACTACCGTACCGAATCTATCACGGTGACGGTCTCGAGACTCCTGGGCGAACTTCGAAATCGCGATCGATGGTTGATCGTGTTTGACAACGCCGACGACCCGGCGGCCCTCGCCGCATTCCTACCAACAGCTGGCGGCCATACGGTAATTACGTCCCGGAACCCGAACTGGGATGATCTAGCGAATCCGCTTCCAATAGGAGTCTTTGGCCGCGAAGAATCTACGGTGCTACTACGGTCGCGAGTGCCATCACTACAATCAGATCTTGCCGAGAGGATCGCGGAAGAAGTCGGCGATCTACCATTGGCGGTAGGCCAAGCTGGGGCGTTCCTCGCGGAGACCCGCATGAGCGCCTCGGATTACATTCAATCAATCAGAACGCGGGTGGACCAGACTCTCGCACGTGGCCAGGTGGCCGAGTACCCAGACACACTCACGGCGTCGTGGTCGCTAGCATTTGAGCGGCTCGCCACCGATGCACCAGCCGCATTGGCCCTACTCTCACTGTCCGCCCAGCTGGCGCCCGAGCACGTCCCACTAACACTGTTCACCAGACAACCCGATCTCCTTCCAGCGCCGCTCGCGGAAGCTGCTGCGGATCCGCTGGCTATGGCCGATCTATCACAACTACTCCGTCGCCGCGCACTCGCGGACATCGATGTCGATGGCCTTCAGTTGCATCGAGTCGTTCGGGCACTCCTACTCGCCCGCACACATAACGATCCTGACGCGCCACACCTTCGCCGAACCGCACTACGCCTTCTTGCCGGCGCGCTTCAAGTGAACCCATGGAATAACCCGGAATGTTGGCCACAATGGCGACAGCTCCTCCCTCACGTTCTTACCGTTACCGAGGCAGATACTGGCCTCGACGCAGTTGCGGATGTCGCAGCATGGTTGCTCAACCGTGCCGGAATCTACCTCCACACCAGAGGTGAACCAGGTCCAGCCCTACAATTACTGCAACGTGCTTACCAACTCAATATGCGGAATCTCGGCGGGGACCATTCTGAGACGCTCCAGGCAGCGAGTGACCTCGCGACCGACTTGCGACGACTTGGAGACCACGCCGCTGCTCGCGACCTCGATCGCGACATCTTCGACCGCCACCGCCGCATTTCCGGCCCCGACTACCCCGACACCCTCATGGCCGCAACCCATCTCGCCGCTGATCTGCGCCGACTGGGAAGCTACGCTGCAGCATACGACCTCGACCGCGACATCCTCGACCGCCACCGCCGCATTTCCGGCCCCGACCACCCCGACACCCTTATCGCAGCGGGCAACGTCGCGGCTGATCTACGTCGCTACGGCGAGTTCGTCGCCGCCCGCGACCTGGACCGCGACACCCTCAAGCGCTACCGCCGCATCCTCGGACAAGATCACCCCGACACGTTGTGCGCCGCAGGCAAGCTCGCCACTGACCTACGGAAGTTGGGCCACTACCGCGCGGCCCGCGACCTGGACCGCGACACCCTCAAGCGCTACCGCCAAGTCCTCGGGCTAGACCATCGCGACACGCTTAGCGCCGCGAGCAACCTCGGCGCTGATCTACGCAAGCTGGGCCACTACGCCGCCGCTCAACAAGTCGACGAGGACACGCTCGATCGATACCGCCGCGTCCTCGGGCCAGACCACCCCGACACCCTCGATGCATCGGGCAATCTCGCAGCCGATCTACGCAGACTTGGCAATCATGAAGCCGCCTCCGAATTGAGCCGCGACACCCTCGAACGGTACCGTCGGGTACTCGGCGACGGACATCCCAACACCTGGAACGCAGCCCGGGACCTTGCGGTCGACTTACTCAACACCGGCAAGACGGCCGCAGCGCAGGATCTCCGACGTTGGCTGGCCATTCAGCGACAGGCCAGTCGCACTCCTGGCTAACCCAACCACCGCTTGATCAGGTGTTCACCGCCGTCGAGGCCCGGTTCGGATCCCGCCGTGGGAGCTGATCGAAGTGTCCCTCGGCGCTTATTCAACGTCCGGGTACAACGCTCCCGCGTTGAGTGCGCCGGAAACCCGCTGGCTCTCGTGCGTGTTGCACCAATGACAACACCAAGCCAGGTTCGATGGGTCGTTGCGGTCAGGACCTCTCAACGATGGATCACGGTGCTCGAGGGTGCCGATTCTACGGCCAACGAACTCCCAACGTCCCGGTGGGCACTTTTCAACCGCGAGGCTCCCGCAGTAGCAGCACAGGCCGCGGGCAGCGACCAGGACCCGCGCAACGTCAATCCGGGTGAGCTGCGCACTGTCCCGGCTCGCCCGCCGTGCCTTCCCCTTGCACCACTCCAGTACCTCAGCCCACGTGACTCGGGCGAGGAAGTCCGCGGCTGAGACATACGCCGGTGCCGGAGGCGGTCCTTCCAACCACCGACCAAGCCGTGGCCGTTGTGACTGAAACCCGTCGTCGCCTGCCTCGGCCTGGGCTGCCACTAGAACGCACTCCTCCCGAGCCGCGGCGACCGGCCGGTTCAGACAGGTCGTTCTGACGACCGACAACCGCTGCGAGCCGACCGGCCCGGGCTCCGAGATCATGGCTGGCCACCTCAGACGGAGGTTACGGGCAGAGCGTATGCGTATCGGGTGGGGCTGAGGTCGATTGCCGCAGGCACCCAGTCCTTCCAAATCTGCAGCCGGCCACCGGAGGTCACGGGGCTCTCCCCATCGGCATGGTGGACGAGGATTTGGTCGACCACGACCAGATCCGTGGGCTGGTGATGGGTGGCGTGCGCGACCTCGTTCACGGTCAGCTCGACCGCGTTCACCGCTAGTGTGCTGCCCTTGACCTCCACGTGTCGGGTGGCCCCGAGGCCCCGCACGATCAGGTCGAACGGCTTTCCCAGCTCCTCGACCTCCTGCGCGCCGAGCTCGTCGAGGTAGTACGCCGTGGCGAGCTCGACGGCGTGGCGCTCCACCGCCATACGCAACCGCACATCCTGAACACGACCCGTCCCACCCGGCTCCGAACGCCGACCCGAGTCGGGAGCAACCGCAGCACCCGTCCGTGCGGCGGGGCGGGCAGGGGCGAGTTCGGGCAGAACCTCGAGCAGGCCGGCGGGAAACTTCGTCAGGTAGGACTGGCTCGAACGGATCTCGCCGGGCCGGTAGAAGGTGAACGGGAAGTACGGCGGGCCCGCCACAGAGGCTTTCAGCTCGTCCAGGACCGCCTTCAACCGCAACTCCCGGGCGGCGAGTAACTGCCCGTCGACCGGGTGCGCCAGCTTGGTGAAGCCCACGCACGGCATCCGCCAACCGGAGCCCTCAGTCGGCACCTCGCGGGCCCGGCCCCGAGTGCCCCGCGGCATCCATCGATAGCCGTCCTCAACCGACAACGGACCAGTGATCACGGACCATCCGGCCAGCGCGGGGCGTCCCAGCATCGACCGGTGCCAGTGAAACACCACATCACCCGGCCGCGTCTCCGCAACGAGCGCGTACCCCCACTCCAGCCGACCGGCACCGTTGAGCTGCGGCGCGTGCAGATCCCCACCAAGATCGGCGCGGTCCGTCGTCTCCATCCAGAACCGCTCCCCCCGGATCCGCCGACCACCAGTCGTTGATGTTCACCCCGCCACCCTGCCCTACGCTCCTGACACAACCGACAGGCTGGCAGGACTCGCCATAGGCTGGCCACCAACGAAGGGGAACGACGTCTCGCCCCCGCTACGTCAGGGTGCAGGGTGATCCCGAACCCGGGACCGCTGGTGCGCAGGTCGCCATTGTGCTGGTACTTCACCGACCCCATCGCCTTCAACCGCCGCGCCGTGTGAGCGCGTAGCAGTGGTCGCAACCGGGCGAGACCCGGTCGCACCCGGTGACCGGGTTCCAGGTGGGTCTCGGTCCACTCGATCGGCGACCGCCCGCTCACCCCGACCGCCTCGCCGATCCTGAGCCGGCGTCGGGGCCGGGTTGGGTGAGTCTGTCGACGACCGCACCGCCCCGAACAGGTTCATGGCCCACGTCGCCATCCAGGAGGCCGACGCCGAAGGGCAGGTCGTGGCCTGGCTCGACCACGTCACCGACGACGAGTACGCCGTCCGCTGATCCCGGCCACATCTCCCGGCCACCTCCGACAGGAAGCGGGCGACCGCGTGCTCAGCGTTACGCCAGCGGTGGTGGCACTGTCGCCGGCGTGGTGTCCGCGTGCGGGTCACGGACCTCCTGGCATCACGGAATGATGCTAGGAGAGGACCGCAAGATGATCACCGATCAGCTCACTGGTGGTGACACCGCGAGGGCCGCCCGGCCGAAGGGACCGGCGTCGCAGCAGCGCTTTGAGCACGTCCCACAGGCCTTCGGCCAGGTCACCACGAGTCATACCGGCTCACGAGCGACCTGCTTCCCGCCACCGCTCTAGCTGGCCGTCTGTAGAGATCGGAGCAGACCAACGTCGCCCATGAGACGGCTGCGTTCGTGGGCGACGACGGCTTGGCCTGGGGCACTCCAGGCAGCCAACGCTTACGCCCGGATCCGCTGTTCGGGGCTTCGCCAGGGTCAGCGCATCACGCTGTCGGGCGCGCCAGGCCGTGTGAGCCGACCGGCATCTCATCCCACGTGCGGCCATCCAGCACCCGACCCCGGGCCTTCGGGGTACGCCCACCCCACTGCTTGAAGAAGAACGGCACCCGCTCGGCCCGGCATGCGTCGCGTAGCTGCTCGACCCACGCGGGGTTGATGGGCCGGGCCGCCGGACCGGACTCGCCACCGGCGATCACCCACCCGATCCCGGACAGGTCCAGCCCATCCAGCGGGCCCAGCAGGGGTTCACACGACAGGAACCGCACCGCCGCCGGTACCCGCCGCAGCTCCTCGACCCGGTCGGCGACGTCGAGGCCCTCGACCGACACTCCCATCCACACGTTCGCCCGGCCACGGCAGATCCGGAGCGAGGCGGCGCAGACGGGTCGCTCGCTTGGTGAGCACCTGGTAGGTGTGCTGCGGGGTCGCGGCCATGACCTCGAACACCCGGGCCACGAACTCCGCGGGCACCCGGGCGTGGAACAGGTCCGACATCGAGTTCACGAACACCACCCGCGGCGCCCGCCACCGCAACGGCGCGGTCACCACATCGTCGTGCACGGTGACCCCGAACCCCGGCCCGCTGGTGCGCGGGTCGCCGTCGGCCTGGTACTTCGCCGAGCCCATCGCCTTCAACCGCTTCGCCAACGCCAACGCATAGCAGTTGTCGCACCCCGCGGAGATCCGGTCGCAGCCGGTCGTCGGGTTCCACGTCGTCTCGGTCCACTCGATCCGCGACCTGCTACTCACACCCGCCACCCCGCTCCCCTGCCGTCCCGCACCGTCTCCATCACTGCCTGCCCCTCGCTCCAGGCCAGGTTTCCGACCCCGGTCGGACCGGCCGGACCGGTGTTCATCGCCGCTGATCTTCCGGACGCACCACCCCGCACGGCGTGTCCAACGACGCCGCCACCGCCCCGATCAACCACTCCGCCGCGGGCGCGGTGACCGCGTTGCCCAACTGCCGCACCTGCTCCCGTCGCGTCCCGCCCACCCCACCCCGAACCGATCGTGGGCCGGTCTCGGGTCGGTCCACCGGGCCCGTCATCGCTGCACCCCGAGGGTGTCGTCGAAACGGTGGATCAGGTGCGTGAGCGCGGCCGCGCAGCCCAGCACGACCACCGGCAGACACGACACGAACGCGGTGATCGGCCACGGCGCCTCGCGCACCCCCGCGGCGACCATCAGGTGGTAGGCGATCTGCCCGGCCGCACCCAACGCCAGCGACCCGATCGCCGGCCAACGGGCGAACCGCCGCGCCGCGGCCGACAGGCCGGTGTCGGGGGCCAGCCAGGTCCGCAGCGCGAACGCCGCATACGCCTCGACCCCGATCGGCAACGTGATCGCCGAATCGATGACGACGTTGTCCGCTATCCCGGGCAGCAGCCGGATCGGGCCGAACCCGGTCAGCTCACCGAGCCCGACCCAGCCACCCCAGATCGACACGAACGCCCCCAACGCGATCAACACCAACGGCCACGACCCCAACCGCGGGCGCCGCACCTCCGCGGCCGGCCGCTCGGTCTCGCTCGGTCTCCGGTCAGGAGAACTGATCTGCTCCGCGGTCCACCCGCCCACTGCACCGCTCGCGCTCGGGGTGGGCTTGTACGGCCGCACGGGGACCACGTCCAGGGCGAGGGTGTCCTGGGTGGCAGCGCTGGTGGTCGGGTCGAACCCGGACTCGCGCAGCGCCGCCAGCACGGCGTTGGCCTTCGGGCGCCCGACGCGGAACTCCGCGATCACCTGCCGCCCCGACGGCCAGCACCCCAACCGCTGTGCCTGCTCCCGAACGAGGTCGGTCAGCTCACGGGTGTCCGGGGTGGTCGTGCCCGGGCTGGTGATGGTCTGCGTGTTCGTCATCGCTGATCACCTGCTTGATCGCGGGAACCGCGGTTGGGTCTGTCGGCCCGCCCCTCGGGCGGCGGGTGCTTGCCCCGCCGCGCTTTCGAGCGCCCTCACGGCCTCGGAGGCTCGCGGTCAAGGGCAGCCCGCAGGGCTGTCGCGCAGCGACGCGCAGCGCAGCGGAGCGCCCTTTACCGGGAGGGAGGCCGTGGTAAGCCGAGGGCCGACAGGCCCCCGCCGCAGGCGGACGACCAGGGCAGTTCACTCGGCCGCGCGCGGCCTTGAGCGCGAACCGCACCACCACCCCGTCCGGCCGACCGACCGGCTCGATGGCCCCGCTCGTGACCCGGCAGGTGGTCGCCTCCGCTGTGGGCGAGCTGGCAGGGTCGACCTAGACTGCTTGGCGCAGCGCCTTCCCCCGCTGGCCACACCTGCACGCCAGAAGGGGACAGCCATGCCGACCGAGGCCGAACGCCGCGCCGCCGAGTTCCAGGCCATGAAGGCCGACAAGGACGTCATCGAAGCCGCCGCGAAGTGCCTGCGCTACGAGGCGATCCAGCAGTACTACGCCGGCTTCCAGCGCAAGGAGATCGCCCTCGGGTTCGCCGCCCTGCTCGACGGCATGGCGCTGCGCTTCCGGATGCTCGACCAGGACACCCGCCGCGAGACGGTCAGCATGTGCCGGGAGCTCCTCGATCGGATCCAGCACGACGAGACGTCCTACCACCGACGGGTCGCGGCCGGTGTCCAGACGTGACCCCACTGCCGACGCCGTTCAGGACTTAAGAGCTGGCGGATCTGGCGTCAGCCTCTGCGGCGGTGAAGATCGGTCTTCAGCCTCACACGGGTTCTCGGTAGCTGGTGTAGATCAGCTCCTAAAGGACGCGCGTGATGGAGCGAGGGAATCGAACCCCTAACCCCCGACTTGCAATGCCGCCCAGTACCCGACGATCCGCGGGCAGTCGCGTGACACAATGCGCCGGACGCCAAGGGGGGTCGCACATGCCGTCGGAGCTCCGCGCCGCCGCCGGGGTGCCGTGACCCACGACGTCTTCCTCTCCTACTCGCGCCGGGACTCGCGGTTCTGCGACGAGCTCGACGAGCTGCTCAGGACGCGGTTCACGGTCAGCGTCTACCGCGACCGCACCCGGGTCAGCGCCGGGCACTTCCCGGCCCAGCTGGAAGCGGCGCTGACGGTCGAGCCGAAGCCGACGCTGCTGGTCGTCGCGTCAGCCGCGGCGGAGGACTCGAAGTGGGTCCGGCGGGAGATCGAGATCTACCGCACGCACTGGGGGGCACGCGCGGCCGAGGTGCTGGTGGTCGAGCTGCATCCGGGCGCGGGACGACGGCTCGGCCTGGAGAGCTACCAGACCATCGACCTGGCGTCGACGGGGGGCGAGCTGACCGACGGGATCATCGGCCAGCTGTGGCTGTCGCTGTTCGGGAAGCGCGTCGTCGAGAACGTGGAGCGGGCCCGGCGGCACGCGCAGTGGTGGTGCCGGTCACAGCTCGACGGGCACGAGGAGGACTTCTGGCGCGACTCGTGGCTGGTCTACACCCGGCATACCAGCCGGGCCGATCCCGAGTCGATCGTGCTGCTGGCCCAGGGCGGCAGCGGCAAGTCGACGATCGCCGCCCGTCTGGTGGAGGACCTGCTGCGGCGCGACCCGGGGTGCCTGCCGGTGGTGCTGGACGAACCGAGGCGCCCGCGGCTGCCGACGTCGGACGGGCCGTCGCCGATGCGGCCGGGGCCTGGTCGTTCGCGGTCCTGCCGGAGTACGTCGACCGGGTGCGGGCCATGGGCTTCTCGCCATGCTTCGTGGTCGACGGGCTCGACCGGATCGGCCGCTCGGCCGACGTGCACGAGGCGTTCGTCGCGGTCCTGCGGGTGCTCGCCGAGACCGGCGCGCTGATCGTGACCTGCCGGACCGAGGTGTGGCAGGACGACTTCGCACAGCTGAGCGTCCACCCGCTTGTGGTGGACGAGTTGCCGGCCGAGCGGGTGGCCGCGCTGCTCGGCGGGGACGCGACGCCGGCGGACGTGCTCCCGATCCTGCGGGTCCCGTTCTTCCTCGACGCCCACCTGCGGACCCGCCACCTGCAGCCGGACGTCCCGCGGTCGATGACCGACATCCTCGCCGGGCTCTGGCGGTCCTACCAGGCGGGGCCGCAGGACGCCGTCCCGCGGCGCAGCGAGGCCGCTGCCGTGCTGCGCACCATCGCCGAGCTGCAGCTCGACGCGATGGCATTCGTCGTCCCGCTGGACGCGCTGCGCACCGACCTGCCGGCCCCGGCGACCGCGCTCGACCTGGCCGAGCTGACCAACCGCCGGATCGTCGTCCGGACGTCCGGGACCGACCGGCCCGGCGTGCGGCTGCGCCACGACCTGCTCGACTGCTTCGGGATGGCGATGGTGCTCCTCGACGCGGTGGACGGGGCCGGGCGCCGCGCGACGGTGTACCGCAGGGCCGCCGAGGACGTCGGGTGGCAGCTCATCGCCATGCTGGTGCAGCTGGCCCACGACCGGGGCCGCGAGCAGCTGCTCGACGAGGTGTTCACCGAGCTGCTGGGCATGCTGGACCGCAAGGCCGACGGCGTCGGCGCCATCCCGGACTCCTGGGCCGCGACCTACGTGCTGCGCGAGAAGTTCGACCTGCTGCTGCCCCGGATTCTGCGGTGCCTCAACGGCCGGAAGGTCGTCGCCGGTCCGGGCGGGGGGCGCAGCTCGGCCGGCCGGGACCCGTCGGTCACCCGAGAGTCGGCCAGCACGCTGGCGTCGGCGTTCGCGGTGATCACCGACTGGCGGTCTGCCCGCCCGGACGAGGCCATCGAGGTGCTGGCCGCCAACCTGGCCGCGGACCGGTGGCCGGGGTTCCGGCGCCGCTTCGTCGAGGCCCTCGGCCAGTACGTGCACCCGCGCGCGGTGGCCGCGCTCGAGGAGCTGCTGGGCGCGGAGCTCGACCTGCTCGACGGCGCGGACGAGCACGGCGAGAACGGTGAGAACGCGCCCAGACCGCCGACGTCGAGCTGATGGGCGACATCGCGCTCGCCCTCGGCCGGATCGGGGGCCTGACAGCCTCCGCGCCGGTGCTCGAGCGGCTCACGGCGGCCATGCGGGTGATGCTCGACGGGATCGAGGGTGCCGGACCGCAGGCGGCGGCCGTCCGGGTCCGCGTCGCCCGCACGTTGCGCGCGGCCGCGCAGGCCCGCAACGCAGGCCTCGGCGACGACGTTGCGGCGCCGCCGGTCACCGAGGAGGAGATCCAGCACAACCTGCGGCCGCTGCGGGCGGGGGCGGCCACGGCCCGCCACACCGACTGGCAGCAGGTCGAGGAGGGCGCGCACCAGGCCGAGTCGTACCTGCGGGCGCACGGGGTGACCGAGGGCCTGCTCGATGCCCTGGTTGGGGCGCTGGACCACCAGCACTCTTACGCCAGGGCGGCGGTCGTCCGGTCGCTGGCCCGGATCGACCGGCCGGAGAGCCGCGACGCCATGCTCGCCGAGGTGCTGGAACCGGGCGTGC
The DNA here is from genome assembly GCF_023898865.1 of Pseudonocardia humida. GTDB lineage: Bacteria > Actinomycetota > Actinomycetes > Mycobacteriales > Pseudonocardiaceae > Pseudonocardia > Pseudonocardia humida. The sequence goes on along the minus strand of NZ_JAGSOV010000040.1, from coordinate 10,661 downwards.
CCGCCGAGGTCCGCCGGGCCTGCGTCGCCGGACTGCTGGCGCAGGTGGAATCGGCACCGTCGCCCGCGGTGCGGGCGGCCCGGCGCTGGCTGGTGCTCGCCGCGGCCGGCCGGGCCGACGCGCTCGGCTCCCGGCTGGTGGCCGCCGAGCTGGGGGCCGTCGTGGAGTCGACCTCCGACGGGCTCCTCGTCGAGCGGTCCGGCTACGAGATCGCCGATCTGGCGGCGACCGGGCTGCGGGTCGTCGTGGACGGCGAGCGGCCGCCGCAGGACGGCCCCGTCCTACCGGTCACCGCGGCCGACCGGCGCGCCGCTGGACCGGACTGGGAGCCGAAGTTCTGCCCGTGGCGGCTCGACCTGGCCGGTCCGGAGCCGACGCTGCGGCTGGCCCCGACGACGTGGCGGGAGGGCAACGCGTTCCATCGGGCCATGCGCCGCACCGCCGAGCTGGCCCCCGAGCAGGTCGACCTGCTCGCCGACGGCTGGTTGCGGTCGACTTGGTGGATCCCCGGGATCGCCAGCGTGCACGCGGTGGCCCTGACCGCGGACGGCCAGGTGCTCCTCACCCGGCGCAGCGCGTCCTCGCCGTACGCGCCGGGCAGGTGGTCGGCCGGCTTCGAGGAGCAGCTCACCGACCTCGACGTCGGCGCCGACGACGTGCTCATCGCGGCCGCGCGGCGCGGCGCCGGTGAGGAGCTTGGCGCGATCGCCGAGGTGGTCTCGGTCGAGCCGGTCTCGCTGGTCGTCGAGATGCCGATCCTCGGCGTCGCCCCGGTGCTGCTGGTCCGGCTGGGCGCCGAGCTCGCCGAGCTCCGCGCGGCCGCCACCGGCCGGACCCACGACCGCGAGCTCACCGACCTGGCCGGCATCCCGGCCGATCCGGACGCGATCCGCGACCACCTCGCCCGGCGCGATCCGGCGACCCTGCACCCGACCGCCGGGTTGCGGCTGCGCATCCTGGACCGGCTGCTGCGGCGGCGCGCGTGACAACGGCTCGGACCCAGCCGGATCTGCCCCCTGGGGCGGCGGGTGCTTGCCCGCCGCGCTTTCGAGCGCCCTCACGGCCTCCGAGGCTCGCCGTTACTGAGGGCAAGCTGGCTCGGCCGGATCCGTCGGGTCCGGTGCGCATCCCGGACCGTCGGGTCATTGCCCAGGCTCGCGGGGCCTTCGAGGTCCGCCTTGACAACGCGAGGCCCGACGGGACGGGGCGTGCTGACCGGCGATGGGGTTGTGCGCCACGAGCGCTTCAGTGACCGACCGGCAGCCGCGCCTCACCGGAGCGCCCACCCGCCCGGACGGGAGCCCACGCGACGATGCACCAGCCAGATCACGCCGTGACCAGCAGCGACACCGCATCCGACGCCACACCCGGCACCACCGCCCCCGATGGGCCGCTGCGGTGGGCCGGGGTGGACTGGTCCTGGACCGATCACGCCGTCTGCGTGATCGACGAGACCGGCGCGGCGATCGAGCGATTCACCGTGCGCCACACCGCTACCGGACTGGCCAGACTGGTCACCCTGCTGCACCGTCACAACATCGCGGGAGTGGCGATCGAGCGCGGCGACGGCCCCGTCGTGCAGGCGCTGCTCGACGCCGGCCTGACGGTGTTCGTCATCGCCAGCCGCCAGGTCACGGCCCTGCGCTCCCGCTACAGCACCGCCGGGAACAAGGACGACCGCCGCGACGCCTACCTGCTCGCCGACGTCCTGCGCACCGACCGCCGACGACTCACCCCGTTGACCGTCGACACCCCGGCCACCCTCGGTCTGCGGATGCTCATCCGCGCCCGCGCCGATCTGGTCAAGGCCCGCGTCGCGGTCCACAACCAGCTGCGCGCGCACCTGCTCACCGCTCACCCCGGCGCGGTCGGGCTGTTCCACCAGCTCGACGGCAAGATCTCCCTGGCCTTCCTCACCCGCTTTCCCACCCCGCGCCACGCCCGCTGGCTCTCCGGCAGACGCTTGGCCGCCTGGCTTGCGGCCGCCCACTACACCCGGGCCAACACCCGCACCCCGTAGCAGCTGATGGACCACCTCCGCCAGGCCCCCGTCGGGCTGCCCGACGGGCCGGCCGCCGACGCCGGCGAGGTCATCACCCTGCAACTGGTCGCGCTGTTGACCAGCCTGCGCGAGCGCATCACCGCACTCGAGCCCGCGGCCTGAGCCACGCCCACGCTGTCCGCGTCCTGGGCCGGGCCTGGCTCCGGATCATCTGGCGCTGCTGGACCGACTCCACCGCCTACGACCCTGCCGGCCACCTCGCCGCCGTCGCCGCCCGCCACCCACAGACCGGCACGCAGGTTCCTGCGACGGCGTCCTGACCAGCGGGCAGGAGGCATGTCGGTCTGGCTTGACTCTCACCCGGCTTCAGGGCTCAGCGTCTGGGCTATGACGAACCTCGAAGCCTCCGTCGCGCATCGCTTCGCCTCGTCGTTCAACAGCCGCGACGTCGACCGAGTCCTGGCGTGTTTCTCGCCGGACGCCCACTACCGTGACCTGTTCTACGGCATGTTCGCCGGGCACGATCAGATCCGCGCCCTGTTCGAGCGCATGTACGCTGAGGGCGACCACCACGAGTGGACCATGACGCGCGTCGTTGCTGACCAGAACTGCACTCTCGGCGAGTGGAGGTTCACCCTCACCGTCAGCGCCGCCGTTCCGGCGAGCGCCGGGCGCACCCTGACGTTCACGGGAGTGTCGGTCTTCGAGACCCGCGACGGACTGTGCCACCACTACCGGGAGCACTTCGACCGTGGCGCCGCCCTGCACGCCCTCGGCATCCGCCCCGCCGCCGTCGCCGCGATCCTCGCCCGCCGTCCCACGGTCGAGGTCACCACCCCGACCTCCACCATGCTGGCCACATGACCGAGCGGCGCGAGCTGATGATCGGCGACTTCGCGCGTCGCTCTCGCCTGCCGATCTCCACCCTGCGCTACTACGACAGGATCAGGCTGCTGTCCCCGGCCCTGGTCGACCCGACCACCGGCTACCGGCGCTACACCCTCGAACAGCTCCCGGCCGCGACGCTCATCGCCCGACTGCGGGCGCTCGGCGTCCCGCCGGCGAGCATCGCGCGCATCCTCACGGACCGATCCACGGCCGCCACCGTCCTGCTGCACGAACGCCAGCGCATCGAAACGCAGATCGAGGCCGGTCGCCGGCGGCTACGCCAGCTCGACGAACTGCTCACCGACGACGCGCAGAGCACCTACGACGTCGACATCGTGACACTGCACCCCCGGGAAGTGGCAGCGCTGCCGTTCCTGCTGCCAGCGGCCGAGCTCGAGCCCGGCGTGACCCGCACGATCGCGCGCCTGCGCTCGGCTCTACGGCACGGCGGACACCGCCGGACGGGACCATGGGGCGCAACATTCCCCGTCGACCTGGCCGACAACGTCAGCGGCTTCGCCTTCGCCCCAGTCGACCGAATCGAACCCGGCGACCTCGACACCGCACCACTGCCGGCCGGCCGCGCCCTGACGACCATCCACCGCGGCAGTCCCGCAACACTCCCACTGGCCTACCACGCAGTCTTCGCCAGCCTCGACCAGCGCGGCGCCTGCCCGGGCGGCCCGGTCCTCGAGGAATACACCAACCTCGACAACCCCAACGAGAGCACGTTCACCGTCCGGATCTGCCTTCCGATCAACGAACCGGGCGAACATCCCGCGCCTGGGCACTGACCAGCCCCGGCGTCGCAGCACTTCACACGGCCCGCGCGGCCCTGAGCGCAGAGTCCCGGACCACCCGTCCGCCGGTCCTGTCGCGGCAGGTCACACGGTTGTTCCGCGGTGGTGGGGCGCCCAGCCGACCGTCGGGACTGCTGCCGCCGAGCTTCGACGCTCAAGAATACCTGCGGAAGCCATTGACAGACGCCGACGACATGATCGTTCACAGGCGCAAACGACCTGGTCAGTATCGGTGGGCCCCCGGGGGATCGAACCCCGAACCCGCGGATTAAAAGTCCGGCTGGACGCACCCACAGCCTGCCCGGAGCTGGTCAGCCTCGACCAAGGGCTGGCTGAGCTGGCTGGGCTGGCTCCGAACGGCGAGCTTTCATTGACAGAAGCATTGACAGCGGGTCCTCTTTGGACGAACTGGTGCCGTGCAAAGGCGCTGTCAGACGGGCCTTCCACAGGACTGCCCGGAGGCGGCAGGAGAGCATCTGGAAGTTGCTGAGCTCAGATCGCGAGCTGCACGATCCGGGTCGTGATTGATCCCTTGCACAAGCGCAATTCGCGAGACTTGTACCAAGTCCAAGCTAGAGAACGCTTCTCTACCCGCACTTAAGGGTGCGTAGACTAGACACCATGAGCGCCACTCCCAAGTATTCGAGCTCGAGCGGCAAGCCGCTTCGCCTCCTTCAAACGGTTCCCAATGAAGTGTATAGTCGACTAATAGTTCGTTACCCGCACCAGACCGATAGGGATTATGCCTTATTCTATCGCGAGGCAGCGACGAGGCTCGCAGGCACGTACTCCGGGCAACCTATAGACGACACCATCCTGATGCCCTTCCTCATGCTGTACCGTCAAGCCTTTGAACTGCAGTTGAAGAACTTCATCCGCTATCTCGCCAGCGTTCGACGTCGCTACCATGATTCCGCGGCCCCTAGCCTCAGCTCCGACGTCGTCGGCGAGAGACTAAAGAAGACCCTTGGTCACAACCTTGCGAAGCTGTTGAATGAGCTGCTCAAGCACTACGAGGCCCTCGATCTCGCGGAGCCGTTTCCTAGCGGAGTGAAGAAGGTCATTCAGATGTTGCATGAAGCAGATCAGAGGGGGACTGCGTTCCGCTACTCGGGCGAGATGCCCGAGAGCCAGGACCGCGCTGACTTCCCGGCACTCGCAGCACTCCTCGATGAAGAACTCGGGAAACTGATCGCAGTAGAGGACTGGATAGATTCAATGTATTCTGCCGCTCCCAGCCCCGAAGAATTTGAGTAACCGATACAAGAACCGCGACGACGAAATAGATTGAGTGCAGCGATCATCTGATGCGTAGTCCGAACACTGCCGCCACCATGTCTGGCATCCGTGGTCGCAGTCGGTGCCGCGCGGGTGGTCAGCAGGACACCCCTGGCAGTAGTGCGTTGCAGTTCGGGGATCAGTTGGTGGATCGACGGTCACAAATTGCCCAGTGCGGCTGCGCGTGCTCAGTGCTTGGTGCCGTTGAGATCAACTCGGTAGACGTAGGGCTCCGCGAGCGTGAGGACCTCCGCGGGGTCGTAGATCGCGACGGTCGGCTGGGTGGCCGCTCGTGTGACCACGGCCAGCACCCAGCCGGGATCCTGCACCGCCGACCGGTGCTCATTGCGGGTCAGCAGGACGCTCGGTCTCGCGCCGGCGGTGCCCTTGACCTCAACACGGGCGACAGCTCCGTCAGGACCGATGCAGGTCACGTCCCAGCCGCACTTTTCATGCTCGACGCTCTGCACCTCGTACCCGAGGCCGCGGTAGTGCTCGGTGACAGCGCGGATCGCGGCTTCCTCTACAAGCCGTCGCGTCGCCGGGTCACCAACGCCGGCTCCCTCCACGGGATCGACCGTGATCACCTCGGCGACCGGCGGACCCACCTCGGGCCACGACGGCAGCAGGGGCTCGAGCAGGGCGAGATCCGCCGCGCTGATCCAGCTTGGATTCGACATCTGCCGCGCCCGGACGACCTCCAACCCTTGCGGCCCGAGGACCTCCACCACCCGTGCTTCCACGACCGGCTCGTCCCACACACGCAACTCCAGCGGCGCGGCAAAGTGCATGCGGTCCCGCGCATCCAGGTCGAGCCAGTAGCCCACGTCAATTGCGGCCTGGTCGTCGTCGCCGAGCTCGGCGACTGCTTCAACCGGGCCGGTGGTCCACCCCGACCCCCAGAACCCACGCGGCAGCGGTCCGTCCACGCTGCCGGTGACCCACAACAGCGCTCGCTGACCGTGGCGGATCATGTCCGAGCGGCGGTTCTCCTGCACCGTCCAGCCGTAGACCAGACGCTCCTCACCGGCGAGGAAACCGGCGAGGTCCCAGACATGCGGGTTGCACTTCAGCACCCACGCACCCAACGTCTCCTCTGTCGGGCCACCGCCCACGGGCGCGCTCGGCTCCCGCGTCTCCACAGTGAACCCGAGGTCCTCGAGCAGCTTCTTGACCGTGGCCTCGCCGCCGCTGAAGTCCCTCGCGGTCAGTCGTGCGCCGTGCCGGCGCGTGTGCGCGGCCCCGACCACGGCCTTCGAGTCGTACTCCTTGCCGCCCCGGACAAGGAAGTAGCTCCGCGCCTCACCGAACCCGTACTTGGCCAGGAACTCCCGCCGACCCAAGGCGTCGAACTCCTCAAGCGCTCCGACCACGTCGTCAGCTCTGACATCAGGCGTAGGCACCGCGGGAGGCTACCGACGCCTGCAGCCGCAACGACACCCAAGCCCTGCCCACGTGTGGGGCCAGGTCAACGACCGACCGCTTACAAGACGGCCCGTCCACATTGACCCCGGCCTCTACCAGCATCAACAGTCACGCGGCACGCCACACTGCCAACATCGCGAACGCGAGCCTCTACTGGTTCGCACCACGTTTGATGCCACGCACCGCTACTGATCAAGCCGACAGCATGTGCGCGGTGGCCGCGGCTGTGCGGCGCTATCGACAGCGCCCGCGTGACCTTCGCACACCTTCCTCGCCTAGCCGTGCTCAGCCGACCGGTCGCGCTGACCGTGACGCCCCACATCACAGGCGACCGCGAGCCCCGCCTGTGTCCTGATCGCGAAGACGTCGCCGGGCCGGCCCCGGATCTTCCCGGCCTTCGGCCGGCTAACCGCCGTAGCGAGCAGGGCGGCGGCGCCGGACATCTTAGGTCGTCGGAGATCGGGCACTGTGTTCCTCATGCGCCAGCAGAGGAAGCCGCTCGTGTTCCGTCGCGGAGGTCGAGGACCCGTCCCAGTCAGCGGAGCGCAAGGATGGTCGTGAATCTTCAGGCCTTGGACTCAGGCCGCGCAGATTGCAGGCCCGATCGTCGCTGCCATCGCAGCGGCATTCTCAGCGATCTCGTCTCGCGCTGCCGTGCGAGCAGCTAAGACGGCCCGAGACTCCCGAGTCAGGTCTGATGTGGCAGAGTCGCGCAGCGGACGCGCGCGCCTTGACGTTAAAATTGAGTCCAGTCCGTCTCCGTGGCCCGTCGTTCTCATTGTTAAGAATAAGGACCGCGTGCACTCGGCACGCGGACTTCGCATTCAGCTATCCGGACATGAACCCGCCACCTCCGAAATCGTCCCGACCGCCTTTCTGCGAGTTGAAACCAACATCGTCGGACCGCAGCTATCCGAGGGTGACTTCTACACCGGCTTGCCAGCGCACATGCGCCCTAAGGATGCGACAACCCATGCAACGGTCCTAAAAGGCGAACTCGACTACCTCGACGACTTAGAGATCAAGCGCTGGCGCTTTGGCGTTCACATCGTGGAGACGATCACGAAAACTCCGCATGGATTGAACTACACCTACGGGGCCCACTTGTTCGGCGCGCCGCAACTCGTCGGCGATACGGACGTGGAGCTGCCAAGTGCCCGCGAACGGATCGGCTTGGCGTGGCAGGTTCTCAAGGGACGTCGTCGAGTAGTGAACGAGTAGAAGTGCGATGGTCAGATCTGAGTGACCCCGCTGGCCGGACACGCGTAATCCAGCGGGTTGAGGTATCCGCCATTAGCCTACTCAGCCGTAGCTCTCGCAGCCTCATCCGTCCGTTGTCGTCGCCGTCGAGACGGAACTCGTCCGGTCCGACGACCCGCGCCGCGTAGCCGAGCTGGCCTGCATTATTGCCCCGAGGCACCCTACACCGGGTATTGGTCATGGCTTCCCGCGATTCTGCGCAAGCACATTTCCAACGACCGGTCGTCCTGCGGGCCGCGCCACAGTAGCAACTGAATGTGCCGCTCATTGCTGTGGAAGTTGAGGCCGCGAAGGACGCTCTCGTCCACGTATCGACGTGTAGCGATCACGCCCCACATGCCGTGATCGCGCATCCACCGCTTCGCGGCACTGACCTGGCGGGCGAGCCGGGCTAGGTCTTCTTCCCATGCGACCTTGAGGGCGAACTCTGCGTTGAGCCGCTGAGTCGGGGCGAGGATCGTGACGAAGTCGGCTACGTCGATCTTATCCTCGGTTCTGACCGTCTCCAGCTGGTCCCCGATCGCTGCGTCCGCGAGCCACGAGATCCGGTTGTGGACGTCGCGGATGTAGCGCAGGACATTTGGTGAAGCTGGCGGCGCGGGTGGCTTAGCTTCGCCGAGTAGGCGTTCAAGCGTGCTGACGAGATCTACGCAGTCCGACTTGAAACGCGCGTTCGATACGTCTCGACCGTTGCGGCGACTGAGCGCCCTTATGCCCTCTGGAAGCTCCTGTGCCCGCGGCATGCGCGTGCCATCCACCAGAATCGGGATTACCCGGATGCCCCGCTCAAGCGCAGTCTCAATCTCCAGACGCACCAAGTCATCTGGCTGGTCGAGTCGTCTGACACCATCATCATCTCTGACATTGAGCCACTCACTCCCAATGACGACGACCATGGCTTTACAGCGTGCTAGTGCCTCATCTAAGGCCGCGACAAAGTCCGAGCCGAGATCAATCGAATCTACATCCATGAAGACGCCATCTTGTCCGAACTTGGATTCCAGCTTGTCGTATAGACGTCCGGCTAGCGCAGGCTGATCGCTGCGGCGATAGCTGATGAAGACTGCGCCGCTGAGGGCCTGTACACCGCCGCCCCCGCGCAGCCCCTTGCGCATTCCGGCTAGCGTGTCGCACCCTGTGAACGCCTCATTCCGGACCAGCACCTCCTCCGCTTGCCCCGCGGACAGCAACCCCGGCAGCTGCGGTCCCTCCGTGCTGCTCACCGCTGCGGCTGGACGGCCGAAACCGGGAAAGCCCGGCTCGTCACTGGAACGGCCCGGCGGACGCACCACGTCTAACAGCGCCTGACGCGCTGCCTCGACAGACAGGCCATGGAGCGAAGTGCTGAGCAATCCGGCCAGCAGGGGTGGTACGGGGGTGTCATCGATCCGGACCGGGCGCAGGAACCGCGGTCGCTGCTTGGCCGTGTGCACCGCGGCCTGCCACTCCTCAGCTGTCCAGCGGGCCGGGTCGAAGTAGGCCTGGGAGAACACCGCGACCATCGCGTCGGCGCGGGCCAGGGCGGTGTTCATCCTCTCGACGAAGTTTTCGCCGGTCTGCCAGTCCCAGCTGTCCAGCTCCGTCTCGATCCTGGCCTGGTCGAGCTGCCAGGCGATCCACTCCGCCCACGCCCGGTCCCGGCCGGCGTGACTGACGAACACCCGCACCCCGACCCACCCCTTCACCCGCAGTCGCCAACCGCAGCGCCGCCACCCGGCAGCCCAACGTAAGCCACCAGCGGGACTGCTGCACCGATAGGTGACAGGTCAGTCAGGCCGCCTGTGCGGCAGGTCTGGTGATCATTGCTTCGTACTCAACCGGGGTCAACCGGCCCAGCGTGAGCTGGCGGCGGCGCCGGTGGTAGGTCTTCTCGATCCAGGTCACGATCGCGATCCGCAGCTCCAGCCGGGTGGCGCAGCGCCGCCGGTTGAGCACGTTCTTCTGCAGCAACGCGAAAAATGATTCCATGGCCGCGTTGTCCCCGGCGGAGCCGACCTTGCCCATGGACCCGACCATCGCGTGCCGGTTCAACGCGTGCCCGAATTTCCGTGACCGGAATTGACTGCCGCGGTCGCTGTGCACAATGCATCCGGCCGCACCACCTCGGCGGGCGACAGCGTTGTTCAGCGCGGTCACAGCGATCCGTGACGTCATCCGCTCACTGATGGAGTAGCCCACGATGCGATTACTGGCCGCGTCTTTGATTGCACAGACATACAGTTTTCCTTCTCCGGTGGCATGCTCCGTGATATCTGTCAGCCAGAGGTCGTTCAGCTTGTCTGCGGTGAACCGGCGCTGGACCAGGTCGTCGTGCACGGGCGGGCCGGGCTGTCCGGCCTTGCCGCGCCGGCGCTTGCCGAACGTGCTCCACCAGCGGTTGGACGAGCAGATCCGCCGCATCGTCCGGTCGCAGCCGCGGTGGCCGGCGGTGCGGGCCTCGTCGGCGAGGAACCGGTACCCGAACTCCGGATCGTCGCGGTGGGCGTCGAACAACGCGTTGGCCAGATACGCCTGCTTCACCTCGGTAGCGGTGACCGGAGCGGCGAGCCAGCGATAGTACGGTTGGCGGGCAAGGCCCAGAACCCGGCACGTCACCACGACGGGAATCCCGTCAGCGGCCAAATCACGGACGAGCGGGTAAATCATTTTCCCGGCAGGTTGGACTGCGACAGATATGCTGCAGCCCGGCGCAGGACCTCGTTCTCCTGTTCCAGCAGCCGGATCCGCTTCTTCGCCTCGCGCAGTTCGGCGGACTGTTCCGCCGCCGCCGCGGCGGGCCGGCCTCCGTCGGCGAGGTCGGCGGCCTTGAGCCAGTTGACCAAGCACGACTCGCTGATGCCGAAGTCTGTGGCGATCTGGCGCAGCGTCTGCCCGGACTCGCGCTCGCGCGCGACTCGCACGACATCGTCGCGGAACTCCTGGGGGTAAGGCTTGGGCACGGTGAACATCCTTCCAGCAGTGCCAGTCGGCACCACAGCTCAGATGTCACCTACGAGTGCAGCAGTCCC